>JAFDHB010000066.1 GCA_019308985.1 Deltaproteobacteria bacterium
TTTCAGGTTTCGATTTTCGGATTTCGAAATTGTTTTTCTCGAAACGCCTGAACGGGTATAACCTTTTCAATTCTCACCGGCATAGCCGGTGGATTAGTACCGATTTAACGGGGCAGGGATGAAGCGCAACGCAGAAATTGGGCTTTTTACGAAGCCATCATACTTTGTTTTTCATTTTTTCAAGCGTCCCCTCCACCAGGGAACGGATCTCTTGAAGGTGTGCCTCATCTTTGGCCTCAAACCTTAAGACCAGTATGGGGCCCGTATTGGAGGCACGCAAAAGGCCCCAACCGTCGGGAAAGATCACCCTGACACCGTCAACGTCCACAATCTCATGATCCCTTCGCAACTCTTCCTTCACCATCTCAACGAGCTTGAATTTCTTGTCCTCCGGACAGTCTATCCTGATCTCCGGGGTGCTGACGGTCTTGGGAAGATCCTCCAAGTAGGTGGAGAGGGGCTCGCTCCTCCTGGACACAATCTCAAGGAGCCTGCAAGCGGCGTAGATGGCGTCATCATACCCGAAATACCGGTCGGCGAAGAACAGGTGTCCGCTCATTTCTCCTGCGAGTAAGGCCTTCTCTTCCCTTAGTTTCTTCTTTATCAAGGAATGCCCTGTCTTCCACATGATGGGCTTTCCACTGTGGGCCTCAATATCATTATACATGTTCAGGGAACACTTGACCTCGCCGATAATCGTGGCTCCCGGGTTATCTTTCAATATCTCCCTGGCAAATATCACCATCAACATGTCACCCCAGATAATCTGCCCCTTCTCGTCCACCACTCCTATTCGATCTCCATCACCATCAAAGCCTATCCCAAGTTCCAGCCCCTCCTCTCGAACCTTTTCTATCAGGGCCGACATGTTTTTCAAGACCGTGGGATCCGGCTGGTGATTGGGGAAATTTCCATCCATCTCGAAGAACAGCTTTACGGGCTTACAGCCCAGCCTCTCCAAGATAGGACCCGCAGCTACTCCGGCCGTGCCATTGCCCGCATCCGCAGCCAGTCTTACAGGGCGTGCCAATGAGATATTGTTGACGAGGAAATCCGCATATGGACTTATTATATCATAGGTCTCAAGGGTGCCTTTACCTTCCTTGAAGTCGCCCTTTTCCACCAGCTTCCTGAATTCCTGGATCTCCTGCCCATAAATCGTGTCATTGCCAAGACAAACCTTTAGGCCGTTGTATTCGGGAGGGTTGTGACTCGCGGTTATCATCAAGCCTCCGTCTGTGTTAAGGTGCCTGATCGCAAAGTAGAGAACAGGTGTAGGGCATATACCCGCGTCCACAACATGGATGCCCGATTTCAAAAGACCCTCGACAAGGGCGTCCCTGATGCTCGGGGAGCTCAATCTACAGTCCCTTCCTATCACCGCTCTTCTCCCGCGGTGCTCCTGAAGGTAAGTTCCGTAGGCATGCCCCATCCTTACCATGTCGCCCAAGTCAAAGTCTCGGTCCAGGACCCCCCTGATGTCGTATTCCCTGAAGATTTCGGCCTTCACCGCACTGTCCTCCTGCCCTTCAGCAACAAAATGCCAACATTTCCGAGACCTTCATATCACAGACCCCCTGTGTGGTTCAACACAAACCAAGATAGTAACGGAAACCAGAGTCTTGCTCCCCGCACCAAGCTACGATAAGGGGGTTTATGGTTTCATCACTTTCAACTTCTTCTTCTCAGCCGGCACTAACGCTACATCCACTGCTTCTTCTATTCTGTCAATGAGAACAAATCTCATCTCGTTTCTCACCTCATCCGGGAGCTCCTCCAGGTCGCGCTCATTGCGCTTGGGTAATATGACCGTGGAAATCCCGGCACGGTGCGCTGCCAACACCTTCATCTTTATTCCGCCTACAGGCAAGACCCTGCCGCGAAGTGTTACTTCACCCGTCATGCCCACGTCGTTTCTGACAGGCCGGTTGCTAAACAAGCTGATAATCGCCATGACCATGGCAATACCGGCGGAAGGCCCGTCCTTTGGTATGGCACCGGCAGGCACATGCAGATGAACCTTGCTGTTTTCGAACTGCTCGGGATCGATACCAAACCGGCTTGCCTTTGAGTGAACATAGCTGAGGGCGATCTGGGCACTCTCCCGCATCACGTCGCCCAGCTGGCCTGTCAGGGTGAGGTCACCCTTGCCTTTCATCCTGGTAGCCTCGATAAAGAGTATGTCACCGCCCACTGCCGTCACTGCAAGCCCTGTCGCAATACCTGGTATATCAAAGGTCTCAGAAGAATCGTATTCGAATTTCTCTTTCTTGAGATACTCCGCCACGATTTCCGGGGTGACTTCGATCTTCTTGAGTTCTCCCTCCGCAATCCTAACTGCGAATTTTCTACAGATGGACCCGATCTCCCTTTCAAGGTTCCGTACGCCTGCTTCCCGGGTATAGTTACGGATAATCTTGCGAATCGCATCTTCCCGAAAGCTGACCTCGTCCTCCTTCAGGCCGTTTACCTTGATCTGGCGCGGCACAAGATAATGCTGGGCGATTTTGATCTTCTCGTGTTCCGTGTAGCCATCAAGCTGAATGATCTCCATCCTGTCCCTCAATGGAGCCGGTATGGTCTCAACCTGGTTCGCAGTGGTTATGAACATCACGTCGCTCAAGTCGAAATCCACGTCCAGATAGTGATCGCGGAAGGCATGGTTCTGAGCGGGGTCCAGGACTTCGAGTAATGCACTGCTTGGGTCCCCCCTCCAGTCGTTGCCTACCTTGTCGATCTCGTCCAGCATGAATACCGGGTTGCGCGTACCCACCCTCTTAATCGCCTGGATGATTCTTCCGGGCATGGCCCCGATATAAGTCCTTCTATGACCCCTGATCTCAGCCTCGTCACGAATTCCGCCCAGGCTCATCCGCGTGAACTTACGCCCAAGGGCCCTTGCTATGCTCTCACCCAGGCTCGTCTTTCCAACACCAGGGGGTCCGGCAAAGCAGAGGATGGCTCCCATGGTCTCACCCGAGGCCCTCTTGAGGGAGGTTTCCTTTTGCACGCCTCGGTCATTTACCAGTTTTCTCACTGCCAGATACTCGATGATCCGGTCCTTTACGTCCTGGAGATCATAATGATCCTCGTTCAAGACGGTCCTGGCATGGTTTATGTCCAGCTGATCTTCGCTCAGGACATTCCACGGCAGGTCTGATAACCAATCCAAGTATGTCTTTATCAGGGAATACTCGGCTGACTGAGGAGACATCCCTTTGAGCCGCTTGAGTTCACGTTTGGCCTCCTTTTCCGCCTCCTCAGGAAGATCGGCCTCCTCTATCCGTTTCTCGTACTCCTGTGCCTCTGACTCCCCCTCGTCCGCCTCTCCCAATTCCTTCTGTATGGCCTTTAATTGCTGTCGGAGGTAGTACTCCCTGTGTGCCTTGTCCATCTTTTCCATTGCTTCTGATTGGATCTTCTTGCCCAGGGTGAGAAGTTCCTTCTCCTTGGTGAGATGAGATATCAGGGCGCGGAACTTGTCTTTCAGGTTATCCATCTCCAGGATCTTTTGTGCCTCGGCTATGTCCAGCCGGGAGTTCGACGCAACAAGGCAGATCAGATAACGGGGATCATCTACCCTTCTCAAGAATTCGTTGACTTCATCAGGGAGATTCGGCATCAGGGCGATCACTTCCCTTGCCAGTTCCAACAAGCTGTGCTTGAGGGCGTCCAGCTCCAGATCCTTCACAATGACGTCAGGACAAAGCGTGATCTTGGCCCTCAGATAGGAATCCGTATCTAACCACTTCTCTACCCTAAAACGTTCCAGTCCTTGAACAAGGACCTGGATACTGTTTTCTGATGACGTCATTACCGGCCTGAGAATCTTCGCGACCGTACCGGTCTCATAGACCTCTCCGGGTTGGGGCTCATTGATGGAGGGATCCTTCATGGCGACGAGGCCTATGGGTATGTCTGCCTGCAAGGCCTCCTCGACCAGTTTTATGGATCTGGCAACTCCTATGGCCAGCGGAATGACGGCAAAGGGGTAGGCCACGGTGTTTCTCAGCGGAAGTATCGGCAGTTCTTCCGGTATGTTCTCAAGGTGTTTCTCGATTTCATCAGTCTTGAATAGGTGCAACATATTCATTTCCTCCCTTTTTTCTCTGATATGTCGGGACTTCAGCGATGGGATGTTCGAGTATCCAGCATGAAGGAGTCGGGCTCATTCCACGTTTATCGAGTTTTCTTTATTGCGTAAATTAACCACCTTTTTGCCGGTTTCAACCTGGACCTAAGGGTTTTGGGTGGCTGGACATTTCGTAAGGTTCTTAATTTCCTTGTCAAAAACTTGACATCAATCAAATCGTAATTATTAAAGTTTCAGCAAATTGAGCATTCTCTAGTTCATGCCTTTCCAAAGATTGTATAAAGAATTCACGCAAGATTCTCCGGCAAAGGAATTTTGATTTGAATACAAGGGAGGTGACTAATATGGCGAAAGCCGTTGGTATAGATTTGGGTACTACGAATTCGGTGGTAGCCGTCTACGAGGGAGGAAAGGCCACTGTTATTCTCAACTCCGAAGGATCGCGTACCACCCCTTCCGTGGTAGCGTACACTGAAGATGGTCAGCGTCTGGTAGGGCAGGTTGCAAGGCGACAGGCCGTCCTAAATCCGGAAGCCACGCTCTATTCGGTCAAGAGGTTTATCGGCCGAAAATGGGGCGAGGTGGATGAGGAGGCCAAGATCGTTTCCTACAAGGTGGTCAAAGGCCCCAACGATGCGGTAAGGTTTGATGTGAGGGGTAAGCTGATCGCGCCTGAGGAAGTCTCGGCCCAAGTCTTGAGGAAATTGGTCGAAGACGCATCGAAATACCTCGGTGAGAGGGTCAAGGAGGCGGTAATCACCGTACCCGCCTATTTCAATGATGCCCAGCGCCAGGCGACAAAGGCCGCAGGAGAGATTGCCGGGCTCAAGGTCCTGCGTATTATCAATGAGCCTACCGCCGCGGCCCTGGCCTATGGCCTGGAAAAAAAGAAAAACGAAACCATAATGGTCTTTGACCTGGGCGGAGGGACCTTCGACGTGTCCATCCTGGACGTCGGAGACGGTGTCTGCGAAGTTCGAGCCACCTCAGGCGATACCCACCTTGGGGGCGACGATTTTGACAAGCGACTGGTGGATTATGTTGCAGATGAATTCAAGAAAGAGACCGGCATAGACCTCAGGAAAGATCGCCAGGCCTTACAGAGGCTGTACGAGGCCTGCGAGAAGGCTAAATGCGAACTTTCCAGCACCACGGAGACCGAGATCAATCTGCCCTTTATCACCGCGGACTCAACCGGCCCTAAACACCTTATTCAAAAGATCACGAGGGCCAAGTTGGAGGACCTCATACATGACCTTGTAATGAGGTGTACGAAACCGGTGGAGCAGGCCCTTGCAGACGCCAAGCTAACAGCGAGTGATATCGACGAACTCATCCTTGTAGGCGGTTCGACAAGGGTGCCCGCCGTCCAAGAGCTGGTGAAGAAGCTTACGGGCGGCAAGCAGCCCAACATGAGCGTAAATCCTGATGAGGTCGTTGCCATTGGCGCGGCTATCCAGGCGGCCGTGCTCCAGGGAGAGGTGGAGGATGTCGTCCTCTTGGATGTCACTCCCCTGTCCCTGGGAGTGGAAACCCTCGGCGGCGTCATGACAAAGCTCATTGAACGGAATACAACCATACCCTGCAGACGGGAAGAGATATTTTCCACTGCAGAGGACAACCAGACAGCCGTTGACATCGTGGTTCTCCAGGGGGAGAGGGAGATGGCACGAAATAACAGGGTCCTGGGACGGTTCCGACTTGAAGGTATCCCGCCTGTGCCGCGGGGAGTACCGCAGATCAAGGTGGCTTTTGATATCGACGCAAACGGGATCCTAACTGTCACGGCCAAGGACATGGCCACCGGGAAGGAACAGACAGTGACCATAACCGAATCCACCAATCTCGACAAGAGCGAAGTAGAGAGGATGGTTCGGGAAGCAGAGCAGCATGCGGAAGAGGACAAGAAGCGCAGAGAAACCGTGGAGGCCAGATACCAGGTGGACAGCCTGGCCTATGAGCTCGAACGATCCCTTAAGGAGCATGGGGACGGAATTCCTCTGAACGAAAAGACACGGTGCGATCAGCTTGTCGAAGAAGCTCGAAATGCGGTCAAGGATGAAAGTGTTACAAAGGAGAGGTACCAGCAGATAGCAAGTGACCTTCAGCAGGCCTTACACATGATAGCCTCATCCATATACCAGCAGCCTGGCGCCTCGGCCGGACAGGAAGGCCCAGGCCGGGCAGAACCTGGAACCGGACGGGATGAGGACGTGATCGATGCAGAATTCACGGAGCATTAACCATCAGAAGGATACCATCAGGGTGCCATGGCTATCAAGTACAGAGACTATTATGAAATCCTGGGGGTCCCCCGCAATGCGACCCAGGACGAAATCCAGCGAAGTTACCGGAAGCTGGCCAGGAAATACCATCCGGACATCAACAAGGAGCCTGGCGCCGAGGAGAAGTTCAAGGAGATCAACGAGGCCTACGAGGCCCTGAAGGATCCTGAGAAGCGCAAGAAATATGATCAACTGGGGGCCGATTGGAAGGACGGCCAGGAGTTCAGGCCTCCACCTGGATGGGATATCCACTTCGACTTTGGCCAGGGACCGGGAACCAGGCAGAGGACTTACTACTGGAGCTCAGGAGTCGGAGGTTTCAGCGACTTCTTTGAGGCCCTTTTCGGTGGGGGTCCCTTCGGCGAGGGGTTCCGGAGCGCCCGGGGGCGTGAGCCCTTTGTAAGATTCCAGCAAGGAGAAGACCAGGAAGCGGTGCTTCGCATATCCCTGGAAGAGGCTTACAGGGGGGGAACAAAGGCCATTACCCTTCAATCCCAAAGGCTGGGCCCTGACGGCCGGATTACTACGGAGCAGAAACGATACGAGGTAAAGATTCCCCCCGGAGTTATCCGCGGACAGAAGATACGGCTCGCAGGCCAGGGAGGAGAAGGGATTGGAGGAGGTCCCAGAGGCGATCTCTATCTCAAGGTTGAGATCGATGCTCATCCAAGGTTCCGGCTGGAAGACAGGGACCTTTACATGGATCTCCCTGTAACACCATGGGAGGCGGCCCTGGGGGCCAAAGTGAGGGTAAAGACCCTGGGAGAAGAAGTCACCATCACAATACCACCGGGCACCCAGAGCGGTCAAAAGCTCAGGCTCAAGGGCAAGGGAATGCCTAACCCGAGGGGTGCAAACGGCGACCTGTACACGGTGGTGCAGATCAAGGTCCCGAAGCGGATCTCCCAAAGGGAGAAGGAAATGTTTCAGGAATTGGCCAGGATATCTTCCTTCAATCCGAGGGGCGGCTCTTGATCGTCGCGTGATCTCTTTTGCGCAGGTGGAGTACTACCCATGGAGCGAAAAAAATACTTTCTTGTTCGAATGGATACCATAGCCGGCTGGTCCGCATGTCTGAGGGCAAGAGATATGGCCGCCCTGTGCGGTATACACCCGGAGCTGATTCATCGATTCGTGCGCCTGGGACTCCTGGACCCCATCGGCCGTGACAGTGCCAGGGGAGACTGGCTGTTTTCCAGGGAGGCCGTATCCATCGTGAAAAAGATCTTGAGACTTCGCAATGAGCTGGGGATCAATTACGCCGGAATAGGGGTTGTCTTGGAGTTGCTGGAAAGGATCGAATATCTCGAAGGCAGAATTCGCGAACTGGAAAGCATGCTTACCGTGGAGACCTGATGACTCTGTTGAAAACTCAACTTCCTGCTCTTTGCGAGATCATCGAACTCCAAGTATTGATGGCTTCGCAAAAAGTCTGAAGTGCTAATTTCTCTCATTCCTGCCCCGCATCTTAAGTGCGGGATAAACTCCAGCAGGAATCCGGTAATTTCAAAGGCTTCTGGATGCCGGATCAAGTCCGGCATGACGGTTCTGGGACTTTTTGCGAAATCACAAGAATTGGAAAGAAATGACTAATCCCGTGAGGAGGTAAGAACATGGACTTAAATAGGTTCACGATAAAATCACAGGAGGCTCTCCAGGCAGCCCAGACCAAGGCTATTCGCTATGGTCACCAGGAAGTGGATGGAGAGCACCTTTTACTGGCCCTGATAGAGCAACCCGACGGGCTTATACCCAAGCTGTTACAGAGGATGGAGATATCGCCTGATTCAGTAAGGGAACGCCTGGAACAGGAACTGGACAAGAAGCCGAGGGTCAGCGGTCCGGGCCTTGAACCCGGCAAGGTCTATATCACCCAGAGGATGAACAAGCTCCTTGTCAAGGCCCAGGAAGAGGCGGAAAAACTGAAGGATGAATACGTATCCGTGGAGCACTTATTCCTGGCCTTCATTGAGGAAGGAGGCAGCACGCCTGCGGGGAGAATTCTCCAGGAGTTCAAAATCACCCGGGAGTTGTTGCTCAAGACCCTTACTTCGGTGAGGGGGCATCAAAGGGTTACCAGTGCCGATCCCGAGGGGACCTATGAGGCCCTCCAGAAGTATGGAAGAGACCTCGTCCAGGAAGCGAGATCCGGGAAACTGGACCCGGTCATCGGCAGGGATACGGAGATCCGCCGTGTTATCAGGGTCCTCAGCCGTAAGACAAAAAACAACCCGGTTCTGATAGGAGATCCGGGTGTCGGAAAGACAGCGATTGTAGAAGGTCTTGCACATCGCATCGTCCGGGGAGATGTCCCGGAGGGGCTGAAGGAGAAGACGATCTTTGCCCTGGACATGGGATCACTTGTGGCCGGTGCCAAGTACAGGGGTGAGTTTGAAGAACGGCTCAAGGCGGTCTTGCAGGAGATAAAGGAGTCCGAGGGAAATATCATCCTGTTCATCGACGAGCTGCACACCATAGTGGGTGCGGGAAAGGCGGAGGGTGCCATTGATGCAGGAAACATGCTCAAGCCCATGCTCGCGAGGGGAGAACTCCACTGTATCGGAGCTACGACTCTCGACGAATACAGGAAGTACATTGAAAAGGATGCAGCCCTCGAGCGCCGCTTTCAACCCGTCCTGGTGGAAGAACCCAGCGTTGAGGATACCATTTCAATCCTCAGGGGCTTGAAGGAGAGGTATGAGATCCACCACGGGGTCAAGATACAGGACAACGCGCTTGTCGCATCAGCAGTCCTTTCAAACCGGTATATTTCAGACCGGTTTCTGCCTGACAAGGCCATAGACCTGGTGGACGAGGCCTGCGCCATGATACGCACGGAGATTGACTCCATGCCCGCAGAAATAGACGAGGTTTCGCGCAGGGTGATGCAATTGGAAATTGAAGAGGCCGCCCTCAAGAAGGAGCGCGACAAGGCCAGCAAGGAAAGGCTCAAGGCGCTTCAGAAAGAACTGGCGGAACTGAGATCAAAGGTGGACGTGATGCGCGCCCAGTGGGAGGAGGAAAAACAGGCCATCAAAAAGGTCCAGGCCTTGAGGGAAGAAATAGAGAAGGTGCGTCACGAGATCGAGATCGCCGAACGCAATTATGACCTGAACCGGGCTGCTGAACTGAAGCACGGCCGCCTTCCCGAACTGGAGCGCAAATTGCAGGCGGAGGAGGAAGTACTCAACCGAAAACAGGGCACCGAGCGCTTGCTGCGGGAAGAGGTCACCGAGGATGAGATAGCTGAGATCGTGTCCAGGTGGACCGGCATACCTGTCTCCAGATTGATGGAAGGGGAAAGGGAAAAAATCCTCCGCCTGGACGAAGTCCTGCACCGCAGGGTTGTGGGACAGGACGAGGCCGTGAAATTGGTGGCTGATGCGGTCATAAGGGCCCGCTCCGGGATAAAAGACCCGAGAAGGCCCATCGGCACTTTCATATTCCTGGGTCCGACGGGAGTGGGAAAGACCGAGCTTGCCAAGACGCTTGCCGAAGCACTTTTTGATTCAGAGGACAACATGATTCGCATCGACATGAGCGAATACATGGAAAAGCACACTGTTTCGAGACTGATCGGCGCTCCCCCCGGATATGTGGGCTTTGAGGAAGGGGGACAGCTGACCGAGGCTGTTAGACGCAAGCCTTACTCCGTCATACTCTTTGACGAGATAGAGAAGGCCCATCATGACGTGTTCAATGTCCTCCTCCAGATCTTCGACGACGGCCGGTTGACGGACGGGCATGGGAGGACGGTGGATTTCAAGAACACGGTGATCATCATGACCAGCAATATCGGCTCCCATTACCTCCTGGACGGCGTGACAGACAGGGGCGAGATCAAGGAGGCAGCCAAGGAACAGGTAATGCGTGAGTTGAGACAGCACTTCCGTCCGGAATTTCTCAACAGGGTGGATGATATTGTCATGTTCAAGCCCTTGACCCTCGAAGAAGTGGAGCAAATCGTCAATCTTCTGACAAGAGATCTCACCAAGAGACTGGAAGACCGGAGGATCAGGGTGGAGATTACGGAAGAGGCGCGCAAGTTTATCGCCAGAAAGGGCTACGATCCTGTATTCGGGGCTCGCCCCTTGCGCCGCTATATACAGAGGGAGATGGAGACACGCATCGGACGTGCCCTCATTCAGGGAGATGTTCTTGAGGGGGCTACCATAAAGGTGGATGTAAAGGATGGGGAGTTGAGCATAACGACCATCAATCCCGAGGAAGGCGCCTCAACTGATCTGGAAGCCGAGGAGACTCTCCAGGAAGGAACCATACCAGTGTGATTTCGTGTGAACCAAACCACGAGGTATTGTCCAGGAGTATGCTATGGACAAGAGTCACATTGACCGCCCAATGAATAGAACGAAGCAGGCTGAGGAGGCCCCGTGGGAGGCGGCCTTGAAGGGAGATCGTAATGCGTTCAACCGGCTGGCAGAGCCCCACCTTGATGACCTGAAGCGGTTCGCGGAGAGAGAGATTCGATATCATCAATACCTGGGGCACTTTCCGGAAGATGATCTCAAGCCTGAGGATCTGATTGGTGAAGCACTTCTGAGGGCATGGAGGACCAGGCGCAACAGGCCCCGGGACATCAGCATAAAGGCCTGGTTGCTGGGTATATTACAGCGTGTAGTACAACGGGAAGTGTGGAAGCAGGCCCGGTCGGAAAACATGGAAACCATCTCTCTCGAATCCCCTGTCCCCTCAGAAAACGGTTTTGATGACGATCAGTCCTTCTGGGAGTGGCACCAGCCTGATGACCTTACCCGATGGGAAGACGTCATAGAGGGTCACTCCGTTTCACCCGAGGATGTTGTTGAGTTTGAGGAAGAGGAGACCTATGACCTGTCTCCACGGTCACGAAAGGTATTGCTTTTGCACGAGCAGGACCGTCTTCCGCCCCAGGAGGTCGCCTATATCATGAACCTATCCGTGAAGGAGACGCTTGATACCATGGGTTCGGCCAGGGGAGAGGTGAAAAGGAAGAAAGCAGCAAAGTAGCCAACAGAAGCGGGCCGCCATGTTGGCGGCCCGCTTCTGTTGTTTACTGATTACGCCGTCTTTATCTCTATCTTCTTCACCTCTTGCTCCTTGGCCTTGGGCAGGGCCAAAGCCAAGACCCCATCCTTATAAGAGGCCTTTACCTTGTCCGGGTCCACGTCCGCCGGCAATTCAAAGGACCGGTAGAATGAACCGTATCTCCGCTCGAGCCGGTGAAGATTCTTTTCTTTCTCCTCTTGCTCCTGTTTCTTTTCCCCTTTTATTGTCAGGACCCTGCCGTTCAAAGAGACATCGATGTCCTTCGGGTTCATCCCTGGGGCCTCGGCGTGAACCAGGATCTCCTTGTCTGTCTCAGACACGTCTGCCGCCGGGACCCAGTCACCCCCTTCAAAGGCTAAGCGAAAGGGTCTCATATCGAAAAAATCGTGGAAGAGTCGATCAATTTGATTCCTTAACCGGTCAATCTCCCTTCTTTCGTGCCACGGGATCAGGTCTGTCATATCAATCACCTCCTCTAATCCCTGTGATAGGTTCCCAGCTCCGAGCTGCGCTCAGCTGGATTCAGTTTATAGTACAATAACAGGAAGTTACCAAATTTTCGTAATCATATTAAACACACTTTCCCGGGTGTCAAGGGCTGGGCCGGCTTTTCTCAGGCAGGTCTTCACTCGAAAGTGGCCGCGGGTTCGGCGACCCCAAAACACGCCTTGACAACCTGGAAAAATGGACTTAAACAATCTTATAATTAAGATGGTTTTCCCGGCTCAGGAAGGTGAAAGACCTGCAAAAGGAGAGACTTACAGATAGAATGCATTGTTCCGGAGGGGACCGGAACCTTACCAGGGATACCCATGCCAGGATCTACCAGGGAGAGCTTGATCTTTCCGAATATCAAGACCTAGAGCTAGTATCCCAAAATAGGAAAGCCCCTATTAGGGCGATTATCAAGGATCTGATAAAAGGGTACTTGGGCGACTGGGACAAGGGTAAGGCACTGGATGTGGAAGAGGTCCCACTAAAGGATGGGAGGCTAAGGTTCTACCTTTGGGTACCTTACGAGATATGTGATGAGCTTGACCTAAAGGTGTCAGGAAAAGGAATCTATATCCAGAAATTGGTCAGGAATTCGTTGAAATACCGGAAGACTTCCCCATAGGATCTCGGGGAAGTGAGGGGAAGGTCTTTGTTATCAGAGGAAGTCTGGTACGTGGGTATTTCTCTCTCCTCTTCTTCGATGCAAGAAACAAGGGAACGGCGAGCCAAATAGGTAGGATATGCTGGAGACCAAGAATTCAGGTACAAGATGATGGCAATAACGACCATGCAGACATTACCCCTCTTGTGCGACGTGTGTACGCCCGACAGGAAGGTCAATCTACGGACCCTTGAAGAGGTCCTGCTTCTCTCTCTCGAAATAGCCAGAGAAGGACGTGAAGGCATAAGGATAGGTACACTCTTTGTCGTGTCCGACTCTGAAGAGGTGCTCAGGCGTTCGAAACCCCTTATACTTGACCCCCTGGAGGGGCACCCCCCGGAACTGAAAAGCATATCCGATCCCAATATGAGGGAAACCGTGAAGGAGCTTGCACAACTTGACGGAGCATTCATTGTCTCTGACGAGGGAGTCGTCCTTTCCGCATGCCGCTACATCAACGCCTCAGCAGAAGGCATTTCTTTGCCCCTGGGTTTTGGCTCGCGACACATGGCTGCCGCCTCTATCTCCAAAGAGACCGAAGCCGTGGCGGTGGTAGCATCTGAAAGCTCTATCGTGCGCGTATTCGACGACGGTGAGCTTGTATCCGAAATAATTCCTGAACTCTGGATGCTGAGCAAATACGGGCATCACCTGACCGGGGTGATCAAGGAGAAGACCGAGCATGACATAACCGTTGTGAGCAAGAGCACGTAATCCCAAGATCCGGGATACCCTGTCAAATTTCTTTGTTGCCCAAGTCCTTGACATAACTCTTCAACACTTCTCAAGCCTGTTCATTGCCCTTGACCGATCCATCTGAAAAAGAACAGTTAGCCTCTAAACAAGCTCATTCTCGACTAGTTTGTGAAAGAATGTAATGTTTTCCAAAAAAGTGGAATTCTATTTCCCAAAATAGGAAAACTTTTCACGCTCTGAAGGACTACGGATCGAGGCATCTCTTTGTAATAGGCTGATATTCCAAACGATTTCTCTCCATAAGACAACTGGCACCCATTTTGCTACAGTATAATTCCGGCATTCGACATTGAGAGGCGTAAGGTTCATCTTGGCCGAAATACTTTGCATCCGGCTATTATGGTTTAATTCGCCTGTAATTTCAATAAGTAGGAGGGATATCATGCCTGAAATAATGACAACCAAGGAAGTTGCCAAGTATCTAAAGTTGCATGAAATGACCATACTCAAGCACGCCGCGACAGGTAAAATACCTTCAGTCAGGATAGGCAATGTGTGGCGATTCAACAAGGAGGCTATTGACAAATGGATCGCCAATAATGAAAAGAGGTAGGGGCCTCTGATTTCGTCGAATTTATTCACTCCACTCACTTTCCCCATGTCTCGGCAGAGGGGGCTCGACCCAGGACCCATAATTGGCCTGGGTGTTTCCCTTCACAAATAACATGTGGGTAGCTGCTTTGGCTCCCGAGTTGCCGCTACAATCAGTCTAGCCTGCCCCATGCTTCTCGACCGGCCCTCACCCACAAAAGGCTTACCGGCCCGCTTTGGTGGTAATACTTCTCTCTTTCCGGTTGCTCCGAAGATGGTTATGTCGTATTATCCCGGGACCTGAGCGCCACATCTACCCTGGGCGGAGTTTGGCGACAGGGGAACCGGCGGAGCAGGCTGCCACCACAAGTGGTTAAAAAGACTCTTCAATTGGGAGAAGGTCCCATATTCCGTTATGAGAAAGGACAGACATGCGCATAGTTTCTATTCAATTGGGCGTAACTGATGGAGCAAAAGACAAAAACCTGGAGCGAACCCAGGACAAATTGAATGGCCTGAAAGATGTGGATCTCATAATTCTCCCCGAGCTCTGGAACATCGGATTCATGAATTTTGATCAATACATGTCTGATGCAGAAGGAAAAGATGGGCCTATCCTTGCCATGCTCCGGAATGCCGCCCGCAAGATCCCTTCTTATATCCATACAGGTAGCTTCGTGGAGAAAGAAGGTGACAGGTACTACAACTCGAGCTACTTGCTCTCTCCAGAGGGCGAGATCATTGCCAACTACAGGAAGATCCACCTCTTTGGTTACAACTCAAGGGAATCCCAAATACTGACACCGGGAAATAGTGTTGTGGTGGCTGAAACCCCCCTAGGGAAATTTGGAATGGCCACTTGCTATGACCTGCGTTTCCCGGAACTCTTCAGGAAAATGGTTGATCAGGGTGCCGAGGCTTTCTTGGTCTGCTCTGCCTGGCCCTATCCAAGACTGGAGCACTGGCTCCTCCTAAACCGGGTTAGGGCCTTTGAAAACCAATGCTTCTTGATATCCGCAAATTCCGTGGGGCCAAACCTCGACACG
Source organism: Deltaproteobacteria bacterium (assembly GCA_019308985.1). Next base: position 14,914 of record JAFDHB010000066.1, read on the forward strand.
GTGCTTGTCGGCCACAGCATGGTCGTTGACCCCTATGGAGTAGTCATAGCCGGCAGCGGAGATGAGGAGGCCGTCATCCGTGTGGACATAGATCTTGACACTGTGAGAGAGGCCAGGGATAAATTCCCGGCCCTGATGGATCGTGTTGACTGGCTGAATCCTTGACTTTTGTGGACATTAACTTCTTCTAAACAGGGTTTTTACCTCTTCCCGCTGGATCTTGCCCATGGCATTCCTCGGGAGGCTATCTACGATTCTTGTTTCCTTCGGGCATTTCCAGTCGTGGAGGTACTGCTTGCAGTGATCCTGAATTGCCTTGGTATCAATTTCCTTGTCGGGTTCTGTTACAACCGCAGCAACCACCCTTTCTCCCCAGTCGGCGTCTTCCACTCCCACCACCGATGATTCAATAATACCATCAAGACTGTTGATGACATCCTCCACCTCCTTTGGCGAGATGTTCTCACCGCCCGAGATGATAATGTTCTTCAGCCGGTCCGTGATATAATAATACCCCTCTTCATCCACGCACCCAAGGTCTCCTGTCCGAAACCAGCCGTCTACAAAAGCCTCAGAGGTCTCCACGGGTTTTCGCCAGTACCCTGGTGTTATTCCCGGTCCCTTGAGCCAGATCTCTCCGGTCATCCCCGGCCCAAGCTCCTGATACGTGACAGGATTCACGACCCTCACCTCCAGGCCGGGCAGGGGAAGACCAATGGATCCCGGTTTCTTTTTCCCACGAATCGGATTGGAGAAATTCATGCCCGTCTCTGTCATGCCCTCTCGCTCGACAGGTTCTTTTCCGAACACTCGCTTTATCCTCTCAAAATCCTTCACTCGAAGGGGCGCTGAACCCGATGTTAATAATCGGATGTGACTAAAATCACGCTTCTCATGCCCGATGTAATCCATTATCTTGGTGTACATTGCAGGTACTGCCATGAAAATAGAGCAGGTGTCTTCTCCTTTCCTTGGAAGAAGGTCCAGCACAGTTTCAGGCGAAAAATGATCCAGCAGGAGGATGGTCGCCCCTGCCAGGAGACACGTGTGCAAGGCAAAGCACAAACCGTGTACATGGAAAAGGGGCAGGGCGTGGCACAGTACATCGCCGGCTTTGATCTCCCAGGTCATCTGGATGTTTCGGGCATCATGCACAAGGTTGCCATGGGTCAAGACAGCACCTTTGGGCTTCCCCGTAGTGCCTGACGTGTAAATGATCATTGCGGGATCAGAAGGTGACACGTCCTCTCTAGGTTCTCCTCCTGGAGAAGATCGGTACAACTCGAGGGCCTGGTATGGAGCTTTAGTGTCTATTTCAACGATCGAAACCCCGCTTGATATTATTTCATCGATTCTCTCTTTCTGTTCTTTCCCCGCCAGAATCAGCCTCGGCTCTGGGTCACTGATGAGGTAGGAAAGCTCTGATGCCTTATACCCTGGGTTCAGGGGCACCGTTACGGCACCTATTCTCTGGGCAGCAATGTGTGATACCACGAAAATGAGTGATTTCTCCATGCACAGGACAATCCTGTCTCCCTTCCCCACTCCAAGATCCAGGAACCACCTCGCCATCTCCTTGCAGCCAGCCTCCAGTTGCCCATAGGAAATCCTGGTCTCCGGCTCTCGGCCCCTGTAAAATTTTATTGCAGTCTTTTTTCTGTTCCTCGAACAGCTATGTTCGAACCATTCCGTTAAGGTATCTCCGCCCATCGCCTTCCCCATATTCCCCTACTTGCCCGATGCCGGGCAAGGCATTTTGCTATGATGGTCTATTATCTCAAACTATCCCTTTCCTTTACAAGCCGGGAACTAAGGCCTGTACGAGATCCTGTCAAGGATTTCTTGGATTGTGCTATCAGATATAAGGCGCCGCTCTTGTCGTTGGACCAAAAATTAAGGACCGCTGCTCAAAGCCTCAACATCTAAAACCACGGAGGTCTAGGATGCAGGTTTACACATATTCAGAGGCCCGGCAAAAACTGGCAAAGGCACTGGAAGAGGCTGAAAATACAGGAAAAGTCCTAATACCAAGAAAAGACAGCCGAACTTTCGCGTTGGTGTCGGAAAAGATTAGTTCTTCACCTCTAGATGTCCCATCAATCAAGGCGGATATTATGAGAGCCGGAAGAGAAAGGTAAACCCCACACAGGATGTTGCAAGAGCTTTGTCCGTAGGGAAATGTAACGCAGTGACCTGGGCAACAGCTTATGAAGGTCTGACGCTTACTCCACTCTAAGGACGACCCTCTCCCTGAGCCCTGTGATGACTTGTATGTATCCGGAAAGTATCCTGTCCGCCTCCGCATCGCCTGTATCCACGCGTAACGGCGCACCCCCGAGGCTGGCTATCTTCTCCATGGTCCCTATAACGATGATATTATCTCTCCCGACCCTCTTGATGACCTGGGGGCTTATCTGTTGATTGCCCCTCCCGAAGATATA
>JAFDHB010000261.1 GCA_019308985.1 Deltaproteobacteria bacterium
TTCCAAGCGTAAAACGTATAATACTTTCTATGAGCATGAGTCACCTCCGTTATCGGGCTTTTGGGGAAATACCCTAAATAACGGATTAGGCTCATGCTTTCAACATTTATAGCCCTTGGTTGGGCACAGATTCTTATGGTGAGCCTTGATTCACAATAAATCCACATAGAGGCTTGATATGAAAGGATACAGGAATCGTGTGTTGCGTGTTGACCTGACCACTCGATCCTTCTCCGAGGGATCTCTTGACCCAACACTCATCCACGACTTTGTGGGTGGAGGAGGCTTCGGGATAAAGCTGCTCTACGATGAACTAAGCCCCGGCGTTGATCCCCTGGGAGAGGATAGTGCCCTGATTTTCGTCGCAGGTCCCCTGGCGGGCACCAGTGCACAATCCTTTGGGCGCTGGAAGGTCTTTTTCAAATCTCCTCTCACGGGGGGCTTCTTCAAATCCAGCGGCGGGGGTTTTTTTGCATCGGAACTCAAGTTTGCGGGCTTCGACGCCATCATCATCAAGGGCAAGGCAGACAGGCCTGTCTATCTTTGGGTGCATGAGGGCTCCTATCAACTCCGCGATGCATCCTATCTGTGGGGACTCGACTGTGATGATACCCACACACTCATAAGGGAAGAACTCCATGATCCCAAGGTGCGCGTGGCATGTATCGGTCCTGCCGGAGAACAGGGCGTAAGATTTGCCGGTATTTTCTCGGATCGCCGGACTGCTGGTCGTGGGGGGGGCGGAACTGTTATGGGTTCAAAGAATTTGAAGGCCATCGCCCTCCGGGGAAAGGAAAAGATCCCCCTTGCCGAGCCCGACAGGTTCAAGGAAGCCGTGAGGGAGCAGGTGAGGCGTTACAGGAATGACCCCAATTTCCAACGCTTCTCCCTCAGAGGGACTCAACACGCTGAGTTTACCAACGTCCTCGGGATCTTTCCAACGAGGAACTTCAGGGAAGGGGTGCTGCCGGGATACGAAAACATAGACAGCTCCGCCTTTGACAAGATCCGCGTACGTAACACCGCTTGTCATAACTGCATGCTCCATTGTGGCAACCTCACAAAGATCAACAAAGGTAACTATAGGGGCTCCTGGAGCGAGGGGCCGGAGTACGAGACCATTTGGGCCTTTTCCGGTCCCCTATTGTGCGCTGATATCGGGTTGACCGTGGCCGCGGACAAGTTGTGTGACGACCTAGGTCTGGATACCATTTCCACCGGCGATGCCATTGGCTTTGCCTATGAACTCTACGAGAAAGGCATACTAACAAAAGAGGATACCGGGGGCCTTGAATTGACCTATGGAAACGTTGCTCCAGTCTTGACCCTTATCAGGCAAATTGCCTATCGCCAAGGGATTGGAGGGTTGTTAGCTGAAGGCACGAAAGAGGCGTCACGAAGGATTGGCAAAGGCAGTGAGGCATATGCCATGCATGTCAAGGGATTGGACATACCCGCCTATGATCCCCGGGGGGCTAAGGCCCACGGGCTGAGCATGATGACCGCCAGCCTTGGTGCGGACCATGGGTACGGGTATGCGGCCCAGGAGATATTCGGTGTTCCCTACAAGGGCAAAACCATTGACCGATTCGCTATTGAGGGCAAAGGGGAGCTCACTAAGTGGAACCAGGACAACAGGGCCATATGGAATCTGGGCATAATGTGCGCCTTTGCATCTCGGTATTTCGACCACGAGTTGTTCGGCCGGTTGCTCTGCTCCGCAACAGGACACAGGGAATTCCTCGATCCCGAGTTCTTGCTCCTCGTGGGTGAAAGGGTCATAAACCTCGAGCGCATGTTCAACTACCGGGAGGGATTTGACCGCAAAGACGATGTCTATCCCTCGCGCTTCATACAGGATCCCTTGCCCGACGGGCCTTCCAAGGGACAGGTCTTCGAGGCCGATGTACTCCTGGACGACTATTATCGGGTAAGGGGATGGGACCCCGAGACCGGTATCCCCACAAAGGAGAAGTTGACCGAACTGGGGCTGGAATACACCCTGGAGCCCAGGAAGTAGCTGGGAAACTCTACCCTGTTGCTGAAAAGGGCACCTGTTCAGGATACCCTATGCGCATTGAAACACTTTACTTCGGAGATCTCCGTAACATAACTGGTCATGCCCGGCAAGAAATCACCCTGGGAGATGGGGCAAGCCTGCAGGACCTTTTGGAGGAACTTCTCCTGGCCTACGGAGAGGCCTTCCTCAAGACCTTGGATCTTGGCAATAGCCACGTCATCCTCATAAACGGTCAGCACCATGGCATCTTCCAGGGCATGGAAACACCCTTGAAGGACGGGGATAGGATCGTCTTCCTGCCCGTCACCATGGGCGGTTAAAGTGAAACAGCCTCTTTCCGCCAGCTATGCTTTTTGTCCACTCCTCCTCACAACCCCTTTTCCCGTCTCCCAGATACTCCTCTGTCCGCTCCCTGTGACCCCTCTTCAACTCCATGCATTATTTGTAATCAAGAAGATCCTCAAGTATCTTGGGCTGTGGGATCTTAAGACAAGGCCATTGCCAAGGAGAGAAAAGACACCTGAGATAGCTGAGACCGCTATGGATTATCCATAATCCCACCTGTCTCCATCGGAAGACCCTCTCTATTTCGATGTGGAACATCCCGTTGAGGGTCCCGACTTTAGCAGGGAAGCCGCATGAAGAACTCGCTTCGACCTACTCCAATTATGGGTTAGGGGTCACCCATTAGAGGGCGAGTCAAGTGAAAAAACACCTCCCCCTGCGAAGAATTTGTCTCTCTTCGCTTGATTCCAAGCCCTACACCAGGACGGCCTTCCTCGTAGCCCTCTTCGCACCTTCTATTTCTCTTTCATTGGTTAGCGGACAAAATGCCCTGATCCGCGCCAGTCACTCTCCGAGGCGTAGGCTCTACGAGCCGGAGGCCCATCGGGTTCAAGGTTATATTCAAGGATTAGGCTTTTTTTCGACAGTTGCAAAGGCGATCTTGAATCCAGCCCTAATGAAAACAACAGGTTAGCCTGATTCGTTGAAGATTTTGCTGAAAATGTAGTGCCAAGAATGATCTCCTTTTCTCCTGACATGCTTGTATCATTGTGCTTATAATACGCCCACGTTCTTTAGGGCTAAGAAAAGCGGATCAAAAGCTAATCCCCTTTACTACCTCCAGGTTGTAGAATCCCACAGGGATGGCCGCTCTGTCCGCCAAAGAGTCATTGCCACCCTGGGGCGCCTGGATCATCTCAAGGCCTCAGGCCAGATCGATGCGCTGATGCAGAGCCTGGCCCGCTTCTCGGACACCCTCCGGGTGGTCTCCGCAGCCAGGAACCCAAAGATCAGCACCTGTAAGGCCAAGAGCTGGGGACCACCGCTGGTTTTCGGGCGACTGTGGACTGAACAAGGGCTCAGAGATCTGATCCAATCACTGGCTTCGGGAAGAAAGTTCCACTTTGACATGGAGCGCGCAGTGTTTGCCTTGGCTCTTCAAAGGCTGTGTGAGCCTGGCAGTGATCTGCAGGGCAGCCACTGGATAGAGAGCGTTGAGTGCCCTGGCTTTGAGAGGCTTCAGCTCCAGCATCTG
>JAFDHB010000262.1 GCA_019308985.1 Deltaproteobacteria bacterium
ATTTAAGAACCAAAAGTGTATTAACTAGCTTACCCGTAATCGTTTTACACAATTAATATCGATGTCCAGAAGTTCGGCTATTTTTACCTTCGCCTCTATTCCCTCAGGATTGTTCGGTACGGGATGCAATGTCCCGATCTTTAGGTCTTGACGCACTTCAGTCATCAACACTGGATCTGTCAGGTCAGAAACTGCAACGTTAAGCTTGTCGGCGACATACGTCTTTGCTTCATCAATTTTCATGCCTCGGGTCATTTGCATACGGGCAACCAGATCTCCGGCAGCCCTCATTCCGCCCATTCCCGATGCAACAGCGTGACTTATCGCCATGCCAAGCGGGTCACCCACGCCTACCTACAATCCGTCAAGGCGGCAGATCTCAACCATACCTTTTGATGCTCTGGAAACAATATCTATCGGAGGATGATCGTGAGCTGTAACGGCTCCCACACCCATTCCCATGTTGACATGCACTGGAATTTTCGCGATCTCCCCGCAGGCTTTCATAAAAGTAATAGCTCTGGACAGATTCCAAGGAGAGGATTTATTAGTATTCGTATTGCACACGGGGCCGAAGATAGTTACCCCGGCCTTTTCAGCAAGCTTGACCTGATCCTGTGGATAAAGCCCTGCTAGCCGTACGCCGTCGTAGGTTAAATCCCCGTGCATCCCCAGGACAAATTCCCCGGCCATGCCCAGTTCTATGCACATTTCAGGATACTTCTTTTTCAGGATTTCGCACGCCTTGAGTCCAGCCAAAAAATCAGCGTCTCCAGCGGCCCCAACAGTATCCAAAACGATTCCGTCCGCCCCTGATTCATATAATGAACTACAGACATAAACAATATCCTTCACCGCTTCCTCGGCAGCAGCCTCATAGGATTCCTGCGCTTCTTCTATCTTTCCCTCAGGCATCAACTCTGCTGGGTTCGGAAAAGGACCGTCCGGCTGACTGTAAAGACCTAAATTGGGCATGGCACCGTAGAAAATCGGCGCGGTTGTTGTCATAAGTGCTTTCTCCATAAGCGGCTGTTCAAAACCAACAATGGGTTTGATCGGTTTGAAGCTATAATCAACATGGCCCAATTCCAGCGTATCCGCTCCCATGAGCTTTTCGTAAATCTCAAGGCATTGAATTCGATTAACACTGACTTGCGTGCGCCACATTTTCAAGGGTGTTCCGTCATAGCTGAGGACAACTTCCTTGCCCGGTTCAACACTTACAAAGCGATAGGGCGAAGCAAAAATACTAAACAGGTGCTTCAGCTCATCTTGAGAAAGAGGTGCGACCTTTGCCCGATCAGCAGCATCCTCAGTCCCCTCTTCAAGGTCTCGCATAAGTTCGCTTTCAGTCAAGGCTACTGGGGTACCATCCCCAAATCTTGTCCATATTTTTCCCATTTTTCTCTCCCTCCCAGATTCATTTGTTGCACATTTCTTCTCGCCAGCGTTTATGTAATATAAAGTGTCAGTATGTGTAAAGACATCACTTCATTGAAATGATGACGAACAACAATCGCGGGCTAAAGGATAACCACGGTTCCATCTTCCTCGATTTTTATTATGTCGCCGTTCTTCACATATCTTAGGAACTCATTCCCCAGTCGATCAATCGTATAAATTCGTCTTTTCATCCAGATATCCGCCACAATGAGGCCACCGGCCGCTATGGAATCAATTTGCTCTGAAAACAGCATCGCTTTAGGGGCAATGCCCATATCTGCTATTCTCTGCCATAGGGCGCCCCCTGATGTTGAACCTATCGTTTTTGGAAGACAAATAATCTTATCAGTCATGTTTCTTCCATAAAGCTCACGGTTACCGCTGTCGGAACAAATTGCCTCAGTGGTCTGTGAACATATACATGAATAGAAACTGGCTAAGGTATTGAAGCCTGAGTGAGTCACTAGGGCTTCTCCCTTAATGGTGCCAGCCAAGATTGCTCTTCCTTTAAACCGCAAGCCTATTTTCTCCCTAACCTTCTATCTCTCCAGTTACTATAATCTCAATCAGTTCTTCGTCCGTAAAAAACCTGGCAGTAGAATAAGCTCTCAATTTGTTTGAGTTTGTTACGATCGCATCATCTGCACTGATATCTTTATCGAAAAGGGCCAACGGACATGTCGCACTAAATGTAACCCCCGCTCTCTTCAGTTGTTCATGGGCTTCCGAATTTTCCCTAAATTTCTCTATGACTTGCCTTGCTGAAAAAATGATGGTTGGGACGCTAAGTTGGTTCTTTCCTTTGGAGACAAGAGCATCCTTGATCTGATGTACCCACCAATAGATCTGCCTTAAACTAAGGTGAGGGCAACCGATAAGACACTTTTTGGGTTTTGCTCGTTTATCAGCCCACAAGACAGGGTAGGAGGCCTGTAATTCCCTTATGGTTTGATCATCAATAAGAAACGTCTCGTATCCCTCTGCCAACAGACCCCTCCCATAATCACGGGCTTCCGGAGTAATATTCTCGACATGGTATAACCCGACTGCTCCGAAAGTCGCGCAAGCAGCTCCCATTTCATGGAGATAGTCGATAGTATATCCCTGCAACCTTGGACCGAGATAACGGTCGAGGCCAACTATGAAGGGAACACCTGCTAACACCTTTTGGCCTATGGCGGCGCCAAGTAACGAAGGAAACGGCAATTTTGAGGTAGCCACTTGTATAAGCCAGGTGGCGCGTCGGCCTTCATCAGTCAAAAGGCCCGTCAGAGGTGTCTTACCGGCAATGTTGGACAAAAGATCTATAATGGCCCCATTCCGATTCGTTCTTGCGCCCAGCACCGAATTTGCGAATATCACGCATGCTGACTCTGACCAGGCCAATACAGTCCCTCTTTCCGGAGCATTGCCCACCTCCGGTAAATAAGGGTTACACGTAAAAGCGAACTTATCCCGAAGTCCCAGTTGCAACATCTTCTGTTCATACTGCTCTTGATCTTTGTATATTTCCCTCAGGACCTGTTCTTGCCAGCCTTTCAAGTGCAAGTTTTCGAAATCAAGAGGAGCTTCAGGATCAAGAGTAAACGGAAACCTCGTCCTGAGACCGCAGTCTACAAATTCGTCAAGCATTTGCATAGGTGGACTTATTCCAGGAATCGGCCAGCAAATAACCAGGTGCCCATTCCCTTCGATCTCTACCAGTTTTTCTGCGTTGAGGGCCTCACCGTATAGCACAAGTGTTTCCATGATTTTCTGCATGGTCTGCCCCTGCTTTCCATGCAAAATATCTTGTTCCTCCTGCGTGAGGTTTATTTTTAGATTGGCAAAATTAATCAAAAAAGTCTCCCGAGTTATATTTCAAATTAATCGCACTAGATTGGACGCCTCTCCTTTGCCTACCCATGAAGCCACTTACTAAAGCCCTCTTCTTCATAAGTAAAGCACAACGCTTTTTGGGGGCATCAATGCAACCAAACAGTTGCATGGTGTAATTTCTTAAGGAGTCTGAAATATCAAAAATTGACTTTATCCAGGCCCTTGAGCCCAAGGATCTTCCGTGCTTCTTCAGGTGTGGCCGGTTGTATTCCAAGTTCTCTGGCGATCCTTATG
>JAFDHB010000263.1 GCA_019308985.1 Deltaproteobacteria bacterium
ATGGCATGGAGGATAATGTCATGCCTTCCCAGGCTGATGCAGGGGAAGGGCTTCGAAGGTATCAGGCAGTATGTCCGGGGAAAGGAGAGGGATCTCAGGCTCCTCCAGCTCTCTGTGCGGATTGCCGACATCTTCGACCAATACCTCCTGTACAGACCGGAGATGATATTCAGGTGGGAACGGGGTGAAGAAGATCACTGGCAGGCAGTGCTCTGGAGGGGACTGGCAACAGGAGGGGATTCCATTCACCGGGCAGCCCTTGCAAGGCTTTTCTTCCAGACCATTGAACGCTCCCCTGACCGGATAAAGGGCCTCCCTGAGAGGGTGTCCATCTTCGGGATCTCCTCTCTCCCCCGTTTTCACGTCCAAGTGCTCTCCGGCATATGCCGGGTTACACGAGTAAATGTGTTTCTCATGAACCCCTGCAAGGAATACTGGGGTGATATCCTGACAGACTGGGAGATGAAAAAAATAACAAAGCAGGACGCCCTCACCCCGGCAAAAAGGGAGGAACTCCACCTGGAAAAGGGAAATAGCCTCCTTGCGTCCATGGGGAGGCTGGGAAGGGATTTCCTGAACCTGTTCTCTGACCTGGACGTGGAGGAGATCGAAGCCTTTGAAGATCCCGGCGGCAGGGACCTGCTCTCCTGGATTCAATCAGACATCTTGAACCTGAGAAATCCCGGAAGAGAGCGAGAGGGAAAGAGGCTCATCTCGAGGGATGATGAGTCCATCAGGATCAACTCGTGCCATAGTCCCATGAGAGAGGTGGAGGTCCTTTACGATCAAATCCTTTCCATGTTCGAAAGGGATCCCAGCCTGGAACCCAAAGACATCCTTGTCATGACCCCTGACATAGAGGCATATACACCGTATATTCAGGCTGTTTTTGACGTACCGGAGCAGGAGATCTGTAAGATACCTTTCACTATCGCAGACAGAAACATCCGGAATGAGAGCGAAGTCATCGAGCCATTCATGAGGATCTTGGATCTTGCGGACAGCCGGGTTGGCGTCTCCCGGGTCATGGCCATATTGGAATCCAGGCCCGTGCTGAGAAAGTTTGGCCTCAAGGAATCCCACCTGGAATTGATCAGGAAATGGTTGGCCGAGACAGGGATTAGGTGGGGCATAGATGAGAAAACCCGCGAGATGGAGGGGCTCCCCCCCTTTAGGAACAACACGTGGGCCGAGGGTATTGAAAGGCTCCTGCTGGGGTATGCCATGCCGGGTGGAGGTGAGAGGCTATTTTCAGGCATACTACCCTATGACAACATCGAAGGATCCGAGGCCCAGGTGCTTGGGGGCTTCCTGGAGTTTGTGGAGAGGCTCTTTGGGGAAATCCGTTCCCTAAGGGAAAAGAGGGGCCTCAGGGATTGGGCGGAAGTCTTGTCAAGGATCCTCGATGAATTCTTCATGCCCGAGGAGGAAACGGAAAGAGATCTGCAGGTAATAAGGGATGCGATAAATGATCTTCAAGAGATAGGGGATATGGATCCACCGGTCTTTGAAGGGGAAATGGACCTCAAGGCCATAAGGTGGTACCTGGACAATTCCATGGAAAGAAAGGGCCTTGGATTTGGCTTCATGTCGGGTGGGGTGACCTTTTGCGCCATGCTGCCCATGCGCAGCATTCCTTTCAGGGTGATTTGCCTCTTGGGTATGGACGGCGATGCCTATCCCAGGGAATCTCAACACTTGAGTTTTGACCTGGTGGCCCAACACCCCAAGCCGGGAGACAGGTCGAGGCGTCTCGATGACCGGTACCTGTTCTTGGAAGCGCTCCTCTCTGCGAGGGAAAGGTTCTATGTCAGCTACGTGGGACAGAGCATCAAGGACAACAGCGAGACGCCTCCGTCTGTCCTCGTCAGCGAACTGATGGATTACATAGAGCAGGGTTTCCAAGTAGAAGGTGAAGACATCATGGAGCATGTCTTGACCAGGCATCGAATCCAGCCCTTTAATCCAGAATATTTTGACGACGGCGCAGGCGAAAAATATTTCAGCTACTCAGAGGTAAACTGCCAGGCAGCGAAAAAACTTATGAGTGAACGCCTGGACCCCGTTCCTTTTGTAGAGGGGGGACTCAAGGATCCAGGGGAGGACTGGAAGATCATTGATGTTGAAGACCTGTGCAGGTTTTTCGGAAATCCTTCCAGGTTTCTTCTCAACAGGAGGCTGAGCATATTCTTGGAAGAGGAGAGGCCGTTGCTCGATGAAAGGGAGCCCTTTGAGATCAATCCGCTGGAAAGATATCTCCTCGGAGAAGAGATGCTCAGGAGGAGAATCAGCGGCAGGGACCTGGGGAGTTTCTTCCAGGTGGCCAAGGCGGCCGGTAGATTCCCTCCGGGGACCGTGGGAGAGTGCGTGTATGAGAACATGGAGCGCAGCGTGGAGGTATTCTATGAAAGGCTTGCCGCCTATCTCGGGGACAGGGAGCTTGAAACCCTGGACGTGGACCTGGAAATCTCCGGTTTCCGGGTGGTTGGAAAGATACAATGCGTACCATCAGGAGGGTACCTCTTGTTCAGGTTTGGAAAGGTCAGGGCTAAAGATCGGTTGAAGGCCTGGATCACTAATCTCCTCCTCCACGCTTGCCCAGGGGAATTACAAGACCAAGGGAGCCTGGTTGCCGGGTGGGACCCGAGAGAGTCAAAATGGTTGGCCTTTCAATACCCGCCGGTCAATGATAAGAGTGAAGCCTTGATCTGCGAGCTTCTCGAGATCTTCAGGGAAGGATTGGTAAGACCTATACATTTCTTTCCCGACTCCTCCTTTGAATATGCACAGCGGCTGCTGGTGAAAAAGAAGCCTGAAAGTAAGGCCCTTGAGGATGCGCGCAAGAAGTGGGTGGGGAACGAGCACCAGAGGGGAGAGGTGGAAGATCCTTACCAGAGCCTCTGTTTCAGAAAGACAGATCCCTTGGATAGGGAGTTTGAGAGCCTGGCAGTCCGGATCTTTGGACCCCTCCTGGAGCATGAGAAGGTCTTGAAATGAAAGTCTTGGAAGAGTTCGATCTCCTGGAAAGCCCCCTGTATGGGACAAATTTGGTAGAGGCGAGTGCCGGGACCGGGAAAACACATACCATTACGTGTCTCTTTCTCAGGCTGCTCCTGGAGATACCTTTACCTGTCAGCCAGATCCTGGTGGTTACCTTCACCGAGGCGGCCACCGGGGAGCTCAAGGATCGAATCAGACTAAAGTTGCGGGAGGCGGCCGCTGTCTTTTCCGGAGAAGAGACCCGGGATGAGTTCCTAGTGAAGCTGTGGCAGAAGTTCCATGACAAAGAGGCTGTCCTTGCCTGCCTGGATGAGGCCCTCAAGTCTTTTGACCAGGCCCCCATATTCACTATCCACAGCTTCTGTAGGAGAATGCTCCATGAGTATGCCTTTGAAAGCGGCGCCCCCTTTGATCCCGAGCTGATAACCGAGCAGGAAGATATCAAGAGAGAGATAGTCGATGATTTCTGGCGAATACATTTCTACTGGGCAAGCCCGCTCTTTGTCAATTACGCCCTTGAGAAAAGGTTT
>JAFDHB010000264.1 GCA_019308985.1 Deltaproteobacteria bacterium
ATGGCAAAGTAAAAAGCTTCAAGTTCAAGGCGCGCGAATCTCGTGTGATGAGGCGTACTTAACGTACGCTGCAATCACAGCGAGATGAAGCGCAACGCAGAAATTGGACTTTTTGCGAAGCCATCAATATTGGGAGGGAGCAGGAGATGCCAAGCGTACTAATCACGGGTAGCAACAGGGGTCTCGGTCTGGAATGGGTAAGGCAATATGCAGCGGAAGGGTGGAAGGTTTATGCCACATGCCGTTACCCCGAAGGGGCCCATGAATTGCAGGAGATGGCCCGTCAAGAAAAGGGGGTAAGCATCCATCGGCTCGACATTACGAAGGCGGGGGATGTCCATGACATTTCAGTGGAATTGATGAACCAACCCCTGGATGTCCTCGTCAACAATGCGGGCGTCTATATGGAAAAATACAAGGAGATAGCCCTGGGGAGGATGCGTTATGAAGACTGGCTGTACACTTTCAGGGTTAATACCCTTGGAGCGGTAAGAGTGACCGAGGCCCTCCTGGACAACGTATCCAGGGGCAAGAAAAAGTTGGCGGTCGTGATCAGCACCCACATGGCCAGCGTAACGGACATAGAGGCTTCGGGTTCCTATTATTACCGCTCCACCAAGGCCGCCTTGAACGCCGCAATGGAGGGGATAAGCCGCGAGCTCAAGCGGAGGGGAATAGGGCTACTCCTCCTTCACCCGGGATGGGTGAGAACCCGAATGGGAGGGGAAGGTACCTCCTTGATGCCCGCTGAAAGCGTAAGGGGTATGAGGAAGCTCGTAGAGGACTTCCGAATCGAGCAGACCGGGAGATTCATTCGCTACGACGGCGTGGAGATGCCCTGGTAAATTGCTCTTTTTCTCTTCAGGACTTCAAGAGGTGCTCAGGGACAAAGGCCTTCTCCGGCCAATCGTCGGGGATGATTTGCCCCGGTCTTTCATTGAGGTTCTCTTTCAGTTGGTCCAGTCTGGCCCTCTTGAACTCCTGCCTGGGTCCCTTGGGGATCCTGCCGCTTAGAACAGATTCAGATCGGAGCCTCCTCCCTATGGTCTTCTCCATCAACTTGCCCAGTTCGAGGACCCTGTCCACGTCGATGCCGCCTATGTCTATCCCCATTTCGTCCAGCATCACGCACATATCTTCCAGTGAGACCAGGCCGACGATATTAGGATCACGGTAATAGTAGGCTCCCGTTCCGGGGACCGGTGTCCTGTCCAGAAAGTTGGCAGGTTGACCTCCGATACCTCCCAGGGTGCCTTCAAATATGTCTATACCCGCCTGGAGGGCTGCCAGGACGTTCGCAAGGCCCCAGCCCCTTGTCACGTGAAAATGTGCAACATGGAGATCACTATTGGGTATTTCATCCAGCACCATGGAAAAATAGCGGTAGACCTGGTCGGGAGGTGCTGAACCATCATGATCCGCATGTTCGATGTCGTCTGCCCCGATACTCAACCATCGCTTGGTAAATTCTACGGCGTTTTCGAGCCTTGTCGGGCCTGAGATCGGGCTTCCCCAGATGGTGCTGACCGTGCCACACATCTTTATGCCAGCGTCCTTGCACTTCTTTATGCACCGTTCAGCCTCTTTCCAGTACTGGGGCAAGGTAGTCCCACTGTTGGCAAAATGATGTTGTTCGTCAGTAGATACCATCATCAAGACCCTATCCGGTCCATACCCCTTCTCTTTGAGTTGAATGGCGAGGTCAACCGCTCTCTCGCGTATGGTAACCGCGGTCCACTCGATAGTTTCGGGGTCAATGCCCCTCTTGTTGAGTCTCTTATGAAATATGTCGGAGCGAATGCCCTGGAGCACTTCCTCTGCGTCCTTGAATTGGGGCATAATTCTGGGATTACCCAGGTTGGTAACCTCGATCCTTTTCAAACCCGCGAATGCGAGTTCTTGGAGGTAGTAAATCTTTGCCTCGGTTGGGATCCAGCACTCTTCGTGTTGGAACCCGTCGCGAACCGTGATATCCGCCAGTCTCACTTGCCGAGGCATGCGGGGGTGCGCGTCAAAAAGATCATGTCCTCTCATTTTGTTTCTCCCATATGGTTCTGATTTGTTCCGTTCAAAGACCATGAAACCTAAAATCAGCAACCCTTTGCTCAATCATTGCCGTCAACCCTTCAAGAAACCGGGGGTCTCTGTAAAGACGGGCGTCTGCTTCCATCTCCCTTTCCGCGAATGTCTTTTCGTCAAAATCGGATTCGTCGAAAGATTCAAACAACCTGTTCAATGCCTCGATTGATTGGGGTGCGAGGGGCCTGCCGAGCCTATCTATTTCCGCCTTTACTTCCCTGAGTTGCTTGCGCCAGAGATGGGCGTAGTTAAAAGGATTTGACCTTCTTTGAACCTCAATATCAATATCCTTCTTTGTTGCCAAAACCTTCTTCCTATTTCGATCCCTCGCCGGGATCTCGTCAACAGGGCACGTGGCCAATCTAAGTGCCGCGGGCATCAGGATCCTCCCCGTAGAATCGTCGTGGCGTTCCAGGGCTTCAAGGTACTTTTCTCTATCCCCATCAGGATCCCCGGTCTTAGGCCGCAATGGGAAAGGATAGGGGACGTCAACCACCTCGTCATATATGCCTGCTTTCAACAGGTCATGAGCCCTCAGTTCCCGTGCTGTTTTTGACATGTATTCCCCGATGAGAAGCCCGGCTTTTGTGAGGACTCGTGCGATTCCTGCCCAGCCTGGAATTATACCGATTAAGGCCTCGCTGAAACACATTCCGCTCCTCGAATCCCCGATAAGATAATCGCACATCAAGGGAATCTCTGCCGATCCCCCGTACCTGGTTCCACCCCCACAAAGACCTACTGTCCTGCTTTGCCCGGACACGGAGCGGATCTTGTGATAAAGGGCCATTCCCTTTCGCAACCTTTCTTCACCCCAGGAGAAGAGCTGATCGATTTCATGTTCAGGCGCCCTCTCGCGTTCCATTTGCGCCTTGATCTGGAGTGTCTTCTTGAGCTTACTCAAGCTCTCCTTGATGTCCCCTCCACTGTGGACAGGGTCGTTTGCGCCCCCAAAGATGAGGAAATCCACCTCATCCAGAAATTTCATCACAACATCGAGTCCCGTCAAAAAAGCCTGTAGGCCAGGAGTTCCGACCTGGTGCACCGGGGGGTTATTATAGATTAGAATCGCTCCCCGCGTATCCTTAAAAACCACCCGGTCAATAGCCAAGGAGGCCCGGCCTTCCGACCACTCGAACAGGACGCCCAGGTTTCTCAGATCCTCAATTTCTTCGGACCTTATGAGCCTTAATACTCCGTTCATGGGAGAACCCCTTCTTCTTGGATGTCTTGATCGATTACACTATATACATGCTTTTTTGAGGTAAGGCAAATGAAACAATCTAGTGCGTAGTCTCGAAAATTCTGTCACCGAGTTTGGCAATACGTTCTGTTCTTGAAAGGACAGGCCTGCGCACTAAATTCCAAAACTCAAATCCCAAACTCCAAACAATGTACAAATCCCAATCTTCGAAATTCAAAACAAAGACACTCTGAGGATTCGGCGGCTAATTTGTTTGTAATTTGATGCTTGGAATTTCGGATTTGTGCGTCTCTGGGAAATGGGTCAACTATGGAGCATTGTTTTCGAATTGCAAATTGCCATTCTTGGGGACAGAACTTATGAGACGCGGTACTAGGCCCGTAGACTTTGACCTCTAGCCCAGGGCCTTCAGGGATTTGCCCGATTTCACCAATCCTAATTGACACAACCGAGGCTTTTACCTATACTCACCGGCATACTTCAGGGAAGGCTCGTGGATCCCTGGTGTACAACCCGACCAAATTTAGCCATTAAAACATCTAGGAAAGGAGGATAAAGATGACTAGGTCTTTGAAAGTCGTTTTGGCGGCCTTTGTGGTCCTGGCGGGGATCTCTCTGTCCCTGAACGTGCATGCGCAGGAGATTACCATCGCAATTGGATCAGAGCCCACTACGTTGGATCCTCAATTGAGGGAAGATGGGGGTGAGCGAGCCGTAAATGATAATATTTACGAAACCCTGATGGCTCGGACACCCGAAGGC
>JAFDHB010000067.1 GCA_019308985.1 Deltaproteobacteria bacterium
ATGCCGTGGAATTCACCCCGGAAGGAGGAAAGATCGAGATTATCACAGAAAGGATCGTCAGGGACGGAAAGCCCCAGGGGTTCATGCTTGAGATCAAGGATAACGGCGTAGGCATAGAGGAATCAAACATTGACAAGATCTTTGATCCTTACTTCACTACGAAGCTCAAGAGCAGCCTTCACAACGGCACAGGGCTTGGCCTTTTCATTACATACCAGAACGTACGTGATCACGGCGGGACTATTGAGGTAAAGAGCAAGGTCAATGAAGGGACTTCTTTTATGCTCAATTTTCCCTTCTATTCCACAGATTCTTTCCTGAAGTCTCAAGATAGATAGATCCCATGAAAATCGAGAGGATAAATCTCTACCATGTTTCTTTGCCCTTCCTCAGTGCGTTTACCCACTCGATAAGGAGCGGGACCTCCGCGGAGAACATTATAGTAAAAACAACGGCAGGTGATGGAGGAGTGACAGGTTACGGGGAGGGTGCTCCAAGGCCCTATGTTACCGGTGAAACACAGGAGAGTTCAACAGAAAGCCTGGGGCTATTCCTCTGCCGGCCTGATTTCCCCTGGGATCTTGAAGATATCACGCAAGTGTGGGGATTCATAGACGGACTGCCGGAACAGAGAAAACATAATGCCGCCCTTTGCGCCCTGGAGTTGTCTCTGTTGGATTTCGTTGGTAAGCTGGATGGTAGATCCATTGTGGAATACTTTCCCCGAGACAAATGGACCGACACAATCTTTTATGGTGCGGCAATACCGCTGGACAAGAAAAATCGCATTATTGAGATAGCCATGTTTATTCAGCGCCTTGGAATCAGTAAGATCAAATTGAAAATGGGAAGGGACTTGAATCAGAACCGGGAAATAATAAGAGCTGTAGTTGATATCTTTGGGAGAAATTGTGATATCAAATTGGATGTGAACGGAGCTTGGGAACGGGACCTTGCATTGAGACATGTCCCCCTGATAGAAGAGTACAACATAAGGGTCGTTGAACAACCGATGATGCCGGGAGATCAGGGGTTGGCGGAGTTTTCGAGACGCCTCAAGCAACTCGGCGTAAGACTCATGGCCGATGAATCGGTGTGTACCCTCGAAGATGCAAAACGCATGTTGACGGAAGGATACTACGACATGGTAAACATCCGGCTATCTAAGTGCGGTGGCTTCCGGAGATCGTTAAGGATCATAGGGTATCTCCGGGAACAGGGGATTCCATTTCAGATTGCGTGTCAACTTGGTGAGTCAGGCCTCCTATCCGCTGCAGGAAGGGCATTGTCTCTTCTGTGTAAGGATTCCCTGTACTATGACGGATCCTATGATAGGTTTCTACTGAAAGAAAACATAACCATAGAGGATGTTTCTTTCGGGCCCGGGGGGAAAGCAGGTCCCCTCGGGGGAACGGGATTAGGGATCCGGGTAAACCACAACAACTTGAGAGGTATGTCCCTCAGTTCGGTGACCTTTACAAATCCCTGCCGTCACTGAGTTAATCATTCATACTTTCATCGAATCATCAGGCGTGTGAGACCCTATGAGGTCTCGCCGAAGAAAGGAGATATGTCGTGCCGCTAAGGCTGAAGAAACTTGAAAACTTTAGAGGAAGAAAGGGACCTCTGCTCTTGATTATTATGGATGGTATAGGAATCGGACCCGAAGACGAAAGGAACGCGGTGTACCTGGCCGACACGCCCAATATTGATCGGCTGACAGGTTCAAGGTTCTATACTCAGCTTCAGGCCCATGGCACGGCAGTGGGACTCCCCACTGACCAGGACATGGGGAACAGTGAGGTAGGACACAATGCCCTGGGAGCCGGGAGGGTCTTTGACCAGGGCGCCAGGCTCGTTAACAAGGCCATTCAGAGCGGCATGATCTATGAAACGGAGCTATGGAAAGGCATCCTCCAGAGGGCCCGAAAGGGAGGGACGATCCATTTCCTTGGCCTGCTATCGGATGGAAACGTCCACTCGCACATAGATCATCTCTTTGCCCTTATAGACAAGTGTGCGGAGTCAGGTGTCAAGAAGGTAAGAGTGCATGCTTTATTGGATGGGAGAGATGTGGGGGAGAGGACAGCCCTGAGGTATGTGATCCCAACGGAAGAAAAACTCAAAAAGATCTCCGGGGAAAAGGGATTAGACTATTCCATAGCCTCCGGAGGCGGTCGCATGAAGGTCACTATGGACCGGTACAATGCGGACTGGTCAATCGTCAGAAGGGGATGGGAAGCCCATGTCCTCGGCAAGGCCAGGCCCTTTTCATCGGCCTCCGAGGCCGTGAAAACATTCTATGAAGAAGACCCCGGAATTACCGATCAATATCTTGATGCCTTTGTCGTGGGGGATGAAAATGGTAAACCCGTGGGTCCCATATTGGACGGGGATGCAGTGATCTGTTTCAATTTCAGGGGCGACAGGGCCATTGAGATATCGAGGGCCTTTACTGAAAAAGATTTCCATGAATTTGACAGGGGGCCGCTTCCGGATGTCCTGTATGCGGGAATGATGGAGTATGACGGGGATATGCACATACCTCCCAATTTCCTTGTTCAACCACCGGCAATAGACAGGACAGTGAGCGAATACCTTTGCAGCGAAGGGATCAGGATGTTCGCCATATCAGAGACGCAGAAGTTCGGGCATGTCACCTATTTTTGGAATGGAAACAGATCGGGCTACATTGACGAATCACTGGAGACCTACATAGAGATCCCTTCAGACAGGGTTCAATTCGACAAGGCACCCAAGATGAAGGCCGTCGAGATAACAAGAAAGACGATAGAACTACTCAGGGAAGGCGACTACAGGTTTGGGCGCTTGAATTTCGCCAACGGCGACATGGTAGGGCACACCGGTGTAATGGAGGCTGCCATAATCGCTGTGGAGACCGTGGATCGATGCGTGGGAGAGCTGCTGAAGGTAACGGAGGAACTGGGTGGAATAGCCCTGGTTACATCAGATCATGGCAACGTGGACTTGATGTTTACATATGATAAAGAAGGCAAGAAGAAAGTAAAGACCGCGCACTCCCTGAATCCCGTGCCTTTTGCCATATTCGACCCAGATTTTCAAGGCGAGTATGAGATGGCCGAGATGGAAAGACACGGCCTTTCAAACGTGGCAGCCACGCTGTTGAATCTCCTGGGTTACGAAAAGCCGGAGGATTACGACCCATCCCTGATCCGGGTGGTCCACCGATGATGATAAGTTTATAGCCCTATCCGTTCTCGAAATCCGAACCGGATACTATTGTCTAAGTAATACAACAGGTCTGGTGTAAAACGATACAGCCTGACACGGAATCGTCTCAAAAGGGCCCCCAGATCGATCTTTTGACCGGAATCAAAAAAATCTTCGGTAAAAGGGTACTTCTTGAGGTAGATTCTAAAGATATTGACGGCCTCCAGTCCCGGAGAAAGGGCTTTCACACTCCCGGACATCTGAATTCCCCTGATGTCCCTCCAGGAGGAGGCAGGGACGAATATGCTCGCAGACGCCTGCCCGCTCCTCATGGATTCCTTTATGTGTCTGGATTCTGGGTCGGAAAAAAAATAGAAATTAAATTCACGGTTTACATAATACACGGGAGCGGACCATGCTATGTCCTCGTGGGCTGTGGCCAGGGTCATGGTGGTTTGTTCGAGGATAAGTTCGATGGCCAGGCTTCTCAGTTCGTTCTCTCCGGGGATATGGTTTTTTTCTGCTTTCATTCCTCTCATTGGCGGGGGCTTGGAAATCTCAAGAAATACCAGACGCCGTTAACAAAGAAGTCTCAATATTGATGTCTTCGTAGGACTTTAATCCCTTGCCGGATGGGATCTCGGTATCTACGTTGCGCTTCGTTCTCGCCCCGTTAAACAGGTAGTCTTGACGGTAAATCCAAAGTCGAGGAGAAGGATTTGAGCACATGTAATGGGGTAACAGCCTTTCAGTGTGAAATTGCTAGGAGGCATGATGGGTTGAGAGCACATCCCGCACAGTCTTCCAATGCATACCGGGATACCGATCGTTGTCGAGAGGCTCCAGCTTTGCCCGGCCGTCGAACATATTACGCATGTATTGCATGCCCTGCCATGCCGGATAAAGCTCTTTCTCACCGGGAGCGACCGTGCGCGCGAGCTTGATAAGCCTCCCGAGCATTCCTAGGCCTCCGGGTCGGAACAGGCGGAACTTCTTTCCGGTCACATCGCTCACGACCGCTGCCAGCTCCCGCGCGCTGAGTTGATCGCCGGCGATCCGCAGAAAGCGAGGGGTGGACGGATCAAGAGCTGCGAGCGCCGTGAACGTGGCTGTGTCGTCCATGGTCGTGAAATCCAAGGGCTGATCCGCATTTCCCCAATAGACTACCAGCCTCGGTTTGAAAAGAATGAGCGGCATCTGACCTGTCAGCATGTCTGCAAATGCCCCGTTGAAGATCGTGGTTGCCGAGATAGGGGCCTTGTCAAGATACTGGTGAAATTCTCGTCGCAGATCAAGATTGCGATTCTCTCCGGGTGGAAACTTGGTGAAATCGATCGAGAAGTCGGAGGGGATGAAACGTGGGACTCCGGCCTTGACCGCCGCGTCGAGCAGGACCCTTTGCTTATCCACGATGACGTCGCGCAGTCCCGCCAGTGCAGAGACCACGCAGGATACCCCAGAGCATGCAGCCGTCACTTCTGAAGGGTTGCTCAAGTCGACACTGGCAATCGACACCCCGAGTTCCCCCAGTCGTTCGATCTTGTCTCGCGCAGCGCTTTGACGAACCAGCGCCCTAACTCTGGCTCCCTGCTGGAGCAAAGCTCTTACGATGCGTCCGCCGAGATTGCCCGTAGCTCCCGCTACGAGGATGGTCGACCCTTTCATTGGTAAGCCATTGAGATAATATGAAATTGGCTTTTGTAATGAAGGGTATCGCAAAAAAGCCTTGTGTGTCAAGAAGATTTCGGAGACAGGATGAGGCCCTTTCTGGTGACCTCCTTGCTCCTCGATGAGAGACAAAATTTGTGATTTACAAATAGAAGGGAAGTCACATATAAAAAGGTGATCTTCTTCTCGAAAAGAGCACCATCTTGGTTTCATTATGGGATCCGGACATGATCAGGCAAACAGACAAGAGCGATGCAATAGCACACGGTTACAGGGCAGACAAAAAGGGCAAACCCGATGAGCCTTACAGGGGGCCTGAGGCCTTGTTCGTAACGCCCTACCAGAGTCCGTTGGGCACCTATATCCTTGCCAGCTCCGGAAACGGAGTCGTATGTGTAAAAACAGAGGAGCGCTCCGGAACCTTTCTTGCCCGCTGGAAAAGCAAGGGTATTGAGCTGAGAGAGAGCGAGAAGCACAATCTTGAACTGAAAAGACAGTTAGATGAATATTTCGCGGGAAAGCTGCGTCAATTTACACTACCTCTCGATCTGCGGGGAACTTCCTTTCAATGCCAGGTGTGGAACCTCTTGTGCCGCATCCCCTGGGGAGAGACCCGCTCCTATGCTCAGATAGCGGAAGCCCTGGGTCGACCCAGAGCCGCCAGGGCGGTAGGTCGTGCCGTCGGGACTAACCCTGTTTCCATCGTGGTACCCTGCCATCGAGTCATAGGATCAAACGGGGCCCTGACGGGTTACGGGGGCGGGTTGGAGAGGAAGGCGGCCCTTCTGCAACTTGAGGGGCAAGGGTGGGTTTCGCATTTGCAGACACTTCTCTGACACTGACAGAGATCTGTTCAAGATATCATGCCATTGCTTAGAACACCTTTGTGGTTTGCAACCAATCCCGGGGTTTGAGGCCGCAGGTCGAAATTATCTGGTTGAAATAACCTTGATTCTATGGTTTAATTTTTTGCAAAACATTTCAGGAGGATAACAGCATGAAGCGTTCGTTTGCAGGTATTGTGGGAATACTGGTGTTTGCAGGTGTGTTGTTGGCCTTTTCACTGCCCTCCTTTTCCCAGGAGAGCAATGAACTTAGCGTGGCGGAAGGGAAGATATGTATCGACGTTGTAAACAGGGAATGCATAAATGCGAATACGCGGTTTGCCTCTCCTGTGGAAAAGCTTTATTGTTTTACCAGGATTGTGGGTGCAGTAACCCCCACCTCTGTCACCCACGTATGGTATTTCGGGGACAAGGAAAGGGCAAGGGTCACACTCAAGGTAGGGTCTCCGAATTGGCGTACTTACAGCTCGAAGATCATTCTTCCCCATGAAATAGGGGAATGGCATGTGAATGTGCTTGGACCCGACGGGAAGCTATTGATGGTAATACCATTTGAGATTTATTGATCAGAGATGTGGTGGAGCTGAACACGTAATCTCTGCTCTATTGGAGCTACTTGGGTTTCAGCTCGAAGTTCTGCTCGTAGGTGCCCGTACCTGAAATCAGGACCTTTGTCTTTGTCTTTTTGTAGCCTTTAGCACGCACAATCAGGGTCCACTTGCCCTGCTCGAGGTTGATTTGTTCGTAATAGCCTGAAGCGTTGGTCTTAGTCCTGATTTCTTCCGGGCCCTTGCTTAAAACCTCGGCATTCCTTATGGGTTCTCCTGATTTCTGGTCCCTTACGACCCCATATATTGCAGTAATCCTGGGCGGGGGATCCTGCCCGATTATCTCGCCCTCTTCCTGGTATATGGAGTTTTCATTGTCCCTCGCCCTGTACATCCTGGTCTTTCCTTCAAAAATGACCCCTTCATCTATGACGACTGAAGGGGCTTCAATGTTGCCAAAAACCTTCCCCGGCGAAAGAACATCCACTCTCTTGTCGGCAATAATGTTTCCGTGAACCTCTCCCCTAACGACCATATGCTCTACGCGCATGTCTGCTTCTACGATACCGTCTTCGCCCACTATGAGTTTCCCGACGGAAGTAATTTCGCCCTTGAAATGGCCGTCTATTCTTATGGTACCCTGAGAGTTCAGTTTCCCTTCGAATTCCGTATTCTGCCCTAGAAAAGTGATTACCTTGTCCTTCTTCTTCATAATTTCATGCTCTCCTGAAAAAGGTAAAAACACATACAATAATCAGTTCGTCCTAACAGAGATACCCTGACAGCCATTGCCGGGCCCCGGTATTTCCCATCAGGACTGTGCATAACTGTGGAGCCCGGAAAGGTAATTGACGCCCAGGTAAGTGAAAATCACGCAACAAAATCCTGCTATCGAGAGGTATGCAAGCCTCTTTCCCCTCCAGCCCCTTACCATGCGTGAGTGGAGAAATGCGGCATAGACAAGCCACGTAATCAATGACCAAGTCTCCTTTGGGTCCCAGCTCCAGTAACTGCCCCAGGCAGAGTGGGCCCAAACGGAGCCGGTGATGATACCCAGGGTCAAAAGTAGAAAGCCTATTACGACCATCTGGTAATTCAGATCATCTAAGACCGATGGCCTTGGAATCAACCCCAAGAACAGGCTTCTTGAAGAGGGGTTCTCCCTTCTCTTCAGGAGATACATGAGGCCGAAGGCAAATGCAAGTGCGAATGCGGCATAACCAAAGAAGCAGGTGATTACGTGGGCTATCAACCAGTTGCTCTTCAGTGCAGGCACAAGTGGCTGTATCCTGCTGCTAATATTTGGGGAATAAGAGGCGTAGGCCATTGATAAGAAGGCGATAGGGGTGACAAACACGCCCATACTCCTATTCTTTGTTCGCCATTCTACGAGCAGGTATAGGAATATGATGGTCCAGGCAAAAAGGATTAATGATTCATAGAGGTTGGAAAACGGTGCATGGCCGATGCCCAGATCATAGGACTCAATCCACCTGAGAATGAAGGCAAAGGTTTGCCCCAGCAGCCCCAAGGAGGCAATATATGTCCCCAGGCGCCCGAAGGCCTGTTTGCCCATTACCATCCATAACAGGTAGGCCATGAAAGCGATAAAATAGACAAAGGTTATATAACTCAGTATTATAGCATTCACAGTCAGTTACCTTTACTTTTTACTTGTTGAATTCTTTGTTTAATCTGACGGCCAAATGGTCCAGTTCTCTTTCCAATCCCACCGGGTTCCTATTAGCCCTCCCTGCAATGCTGATTCTAAGGCCTTTTCCCTCTTGCCGTATCCTGATCCATACTCCCCTGTGTGAGGAAAAAAAGGTGACGAAGAAACCAGCAACCATCAAGAAGCATCCCATCCATACCAAGGGGACGCCAGGATCACGGTTTACCTGAAGACCGGTATAGTATCTACTTGCAATATCGACCAATTCAAAGGTGTATGGCTTGAATCCTGAGGGGTCCAGGATAGATGTCCTGAACATGGCGGGAGGAAATCGCTCCTTCAGCACGTCAATGTATTGAAATACCCAAAAGTGCCTTTCCTCTTCTTTTGAACTCCTCAAGGACAAGAGGGCTGCTGGCCCCATCATGCCCCTGAAATTTTCCGTTATTTCAAGCACCTGGATCGTGCCTTCACCTCCTGGTAACTCAACGTGGTTGCCGATTCTGATAGTCACAGGGGGGACTCTTTCTTCTCCATTATTTTGCTTTATCCTTATCGTGACCTTCTCCCCGGTGACCTTCCCATAGCTGGACTGGTAAAAGGTAATCCCCTTGAAGGTGATTGGATGATTCACGAGGACGCTACCCTTCCAAACCACTTCGCCATTGGAAAGAAAGCTCAGATCCGACCTATATTCCTTTGGAGTACCATCATCGTAAAAGTCAACGGAAAACTTATCGCACCTTATGCTGAAGCCTAAGTTCTTCGGGATTCCCCCCTCTCTGAGCCTGACCGAGTCGACAACGGCACCTTCAGGGATGTTCACATAGGCCTCAAACCCAAAAAACGATCCTATGATTCCGCCGATCAATATCAAGAGGATGCTCAGGTGGACCACATAGGCGCCAAAATAGGAATATCGCCCCTTGTCCCCATAAAAATAATTGCCATCAGAGGTCTTTCTCGTTTCGATTCTCCTAAAGCTTTTTTTCAGGATATCCAAAGTTCTGGACGTGACCTCTTCAATCTCTCCGCCAACCAGCAGATGTCGATGTTCGGGGATCTCCTCAAAGGGCCTTTTTCGGTCTGGTCTGGGGAGGGTTCGAAAAAGCCTCAGCGCCCGTGGCAGGCGCTCAATGGAACATATAATCAGGTTTATGGATAGTAATCCTATAACAGCCCTAAACCACGTGGAATGGTAGAGGTCGAAGATCTGGAGGAAGTCCAGGATGCGGAACAATTCAGGGCTGAGTTTTTGAGCAAACTGCATGGCCCCTTCCTGTTGAGGGACAAGTGTACCGATGACCGAAACGACGGCCAGAATAATCAGGAGCGTAATCGTAGTTTTTACGGAGCTAAAAATGTTCCAAATGATTTTTGAATTTTTGGCCTTGGTCTCTATTTTCATTGTGCCTCTGAGGAGCTAGTCACGTTTTTCGTCGCAAAGACTGTTTCTAGCCGTCTACATAGATTAAGATCTTAAAATTTGTGTCAAGTTTCTGTATCTTGTTGTGCAGGTTGCGAACAGATACTAGATGCTGGTTCCCGGCTTCCGGCTCGGAAAGATGCTGGATCTCAAGGAAGGCTTGTTTATTGTTTTATCCAGCATCGAGCATCCGGCATCCAGCATCGCTTTGCTCAAGCAACGCAGCTAATCTTTCCTCAACTCGTCGGTTTGAGGCGGAGCTTCACTAGTAAGGAATAGGGCCTTTCTCTTGTCAGATAGGTATCGTAGCACCGCTAAGTGCAAGACGCTTCATCTTCCAGAACCCTTCCGTCGTTACCGTCAAAGGACCCAATATCTTTATTTTCCTCGAAATAAAGATGTGTTTTCCTTCAGCGTAGAAATAGCGATAACCAGAGGCATTCTTCATGGCACGATAAGTCGGCTCAATTTCTTTGACGATGCCCAGGCAACATCCGACAGCCTCTGACTCCCTCAAATGGAAGGTCACACCCTCAATGCCCCTTTCATGCATGAATTTTTTTGCCTTTGCACTTATAGAAATCTTCATGTCATTACCGTAAGAAATAGAGATGAGCTTCTTAGCAAAGGGAGTGCGAAAGACGCATTTCGGAGGGGTGTTTAGGATTTTCACACAGAAGGTCTTTTCTACGGTAGTTCTTAACCCTCCAACATGCCCCTCCCCGGTCTCTGACATCTGATCCCTTACGTTCCGGGAATAATATAGGGCTTTTTGTCGTGGCGGTCAACTTTCATGTTTCGTCGCAGGCTGAAAAAGCTTGGAGTGAAGCATGGAGGAGATGCCATTTCCAAGTCCCAGTTACATATGGACCGCTCCTTTTGATAAGCTATGTTTAGTTTTGCGGTTTCTCGGTAAAAATTGGAGCAGTAAATCCAAATAGGCCATTTTTGTTTACTCTTGACTTTTCTATGTATAAATGGTACTTTCCCCCCAACTTCGTTGTTATCTGTTGGTCGATTCATAGTTTTTTTGCGAGGAAAGGAGGTGATGAAGAAGAGAAGGAGAACATTGGTTACATTCTAAAAATTCTTGACCTTTTCAGGTCGGAAAGGGGTGCTGCTATGAATTCATTGGTTTTGGCCGTCGGGGCCGGAATTTTGTATCTCATTGCCTATCATACCTATGGCAAGTTCTTGGGAAAGAGGATTTTTAAGCTCAATCCCGAGGCAGTATGCCCCAGCGAGTCCATGCGGGACAACATCGATTACATTCCAACCCAAAAACCCATCCTATTCGGACACCACTTTACATCCATTGCGGGTACAGGACCGATTGTGGGACCTGCCATAGCGATTATATGGGGCTGGATCCCTGCCCTCATATGGATTATCGTCGGTTCCATTTTTATGGGGGCTGTTCATGATTTTGGAGCAATGGTGGTGTCCTTGAGAAACCAAGGGCGATCTATAGGCGATATTGCATCAGATATTGTAAACAGTCGTGTGAGGACCCTCTTTCTCTTGATTATCTTTTTCGAACTCTGGATCGTGGTAGCCATTTTCGGGGTGGTCATTGCCGTAGTCTTCAATATGTTTCCACAAGCGGTACTCCCGGTCTGGTTGGAGATCCCCATCGCTATATGGCTCGGATACATGGTTTATAATAAGGGTGCCTCACATCTGCCAATGAGCATTATAGCGGTGGCAGTCATGTACGTCACGGTGATTATCGGGGCCTATCTGCCCATCAAAATGCCTACGATTCTGGGGTTGAACCCCGTGGCAAGTTGGGTCATAATTCTTCTTATTTATGCCTATATAGCTTCTACTCTCCCGGTACAGACTTTGCTCCAGCCGCGGGATTACATCAACTCCCACCAGCTCTTTGTGGCGCTGGGGCTGCTCTTACTCGGGGTACTGGTTGCCCATCCCACAATGGTTGCGCCGGCCGCCGACTTTTCACCAAAGGGAGCACCGCCCATATGGCCCATGCTGTTCGTGGTTATAGCCTGTGGGGCCATCTCGGGATTCCATTCTCTGGTATCCTCAGGCACATCATCAAAGCAGTGCGATGCAGAGACGAGCTCTTTGACCATCGGCTATGGTGGCATGCTCCTGGAGGGTATGCTGGCAACCCTGGTAGTTGTGGCCTGTGGGGCAGGCATCGCTCTGGGTTTGACCAAAGGGGGGGAGACGATCACGGGTGTGGCGGCCTTCAGTGAACATTATTCGAGTTGGGGCGCGGCGGCAGGTCTGGGGTCCAAGATAAACGCTTTTGTGATGGGCTCGGCCAATATGATCGAGACAATAGGCATTCCCCACAAGATAACCTTGACCATTATGGGCGTCTTTGTCGCCTCTTTTGCTGCAACGACCCTGGATACGGCCACCCGGCTTCAAAGGTACATCGTGGGAGAGCTTACAACCGCATGGGGAGTTCCGTCTCTCGCAAAAAGGCATCCTGCCACCATTATTGCAGTAGGTACGGCGATGCTGTTGGCGTTTTACAATGGCAGCGGAAAGGGTGCCTTAACCCTCTGGCCCTTGTTCGGTTCTGTAAACCAGCTCTTGGCCGGTCTAGCTTTGCTGGTGATTACGGTTTATCTCGCACACAAGAAGGCTCCACTGAAATACACGATGATTCCCATGATATTCATGCTTTTCATGACAGGATGGGCCATGCTTATAAACCTGAGTAAATATTTTAGCACCTCCAACTGGCTCCTTTTCTTGATCGGATTGGCAGTATTTTTGTTAGAGATTTGGATGGTTATCGAGAGTATCATCGTATTGAAAAAGGTCTATGGGACCGAGATAGAGCCGGCCGCCGCCCTGGGATAGTACCGGATTTTGATATCAAATCTCATGAGAACCGCCCTGGTCTGAGGTGCGAGGGGCGGTTTTCTTTTCGACTGCAACGTGTAAAGGAGGTCAGCAGTCGCTGGGAAATTTGGTCATAATCATTTAGAATGTTTGAAAACTTGCGTTAGCGTATCTATTAGACAGAATTTGACGGGAGTTCAAAAAATTTGACCTTAAGGCCCCGAATATGTTAAAAAACATAATTTTAGCGAGAGTGAGGTTGTTTTATGCTGGACCTTAAGTTCATTAGGGCTCATTTGGACGATGTCAGGGAAATGCTCAAGGCGAGAGGATACCAGGATATCGATATTTCGCGATTCGAAACCCTTGATCAGGCGCGACGAAATATCCTGCCCCGTCTGGAGGAGTTGCGACATCAGCGAAACAGGGTCAGCGAGGACATTGCCGAAAAGAAGAGGAAGGGGGAAGACGCCTCTCCTCTTATAGAAGAGATGAAGCAGGTCTCGAAGGAGATAAAGGAGAGGGAGGCTGAACTGAGGGGCATCGAGGATGAATTGCATGATGTCATTATGCTCATTCCTAATATGCCTCACGAGTCGGTAGTCGTCGGCGGGGATGAAAAAGATAACCCGGTGATCAGAGAATGGGGAGAGATAAGAAGGATGGATTTTGAACCCCTTCCACACTGGGAGATCGGTGAGAATTTGGGGATACTGGATTTTGCCAGGGCGGCAAAGATCGCCGGGGCCAGGTTCGCCCTGTATTCCGGGGCGGGGGCCTTGCTGGAAAGAGCTCTGATCAACTTCATGCTCGAAGTCCATACCAAAGAGCATGGTTACACGGAAGTCCTTCCTCCTTTCATGGTCAATGCGGCCAGCATGACCGGGACAGGCCAGCTCCCAAAGTTCAAGGAGGATCTATTCAAGATAGAAGGTTGGGATTTTTATCTCATTCCGACCGCAGAAGTCCCTGTCACAAACATACACCGGGAGGAGATACTCAAAGAAGAAGATTTGCCCATATATTATGTATCCTACACCCCTTGTTTCCGTTCCGAGGCCGGCTCCTACGGAAAGGATACTCGAGGTCTGATAAGGCAACATCAGTTCAATAAGGTGGAGCTGGTAAAGTTCTGCCACCCCGAGAATTCCTATGATGAATTGGAGAAGCTCACCAGAAACGCGGAAGAGATCTTAAGGCGCCTGGAACTACCTTACAGGGTCGTATCCCTTTGCACCGGAGACCTCGGGTTTTCGGCAGCCAAGACATATGACCTGGAGGTCTGGCTTCCGGGCCAGAATGTGTATCGAGAGATCTCTTCTTGTAGCAATTTTAGTGACTTCCAGGCGAGGAGGGCCGCTATCAGATACAAGAAAAAGAACGCCAAGGGCACAGAACTGGTCCATACGCTTAATGGGTCGGGGCTAGCCGTTGGACGAACCCTGGTAGCGGTCCTGGAAAACTACCAGCAGGCGGACGGGACCGTCTCTGTCCCCCAGGCCTTGATACCCTACATGGGAGGCTTAAAGACAATCAAGCCAGACTAGTCATGAGAAAACGAGGCAACAGTCCTTACACTTGGCGAGAGTACCAGAGGAAACTCAAGCGGGACTCAAGGAAGAGATATTTTCTCAGGCCCTTGCCCGGCCTTTTCTTTCTTGGTGCAGGGACCTTTCTTGCCGCTATTCTTGTCTCCTACGCGGGCCCCAAAATCTTTGCCTATCTACTTGAACCTAAGGCTCAAGTTGCCCTTGTCCAAAAGAAGGAGCCTGCACCCATTCAGCCCAGGCCGATCACCAAGAGAGATGTCAAAAGAATCCTAGTTGATCTTGATAGGAGAAAACTCCTCACTGATGGTCACGGAGAATTCTACTGGGATGGAAAAGCATATATCTTGGAGACCTCTCTTGACATGAGGCTCCAGGAGTTCACCCTGGGCTTGCTACGGCGTTCAAGAACCCTTCGGGCTGCTGCCGTTGTGCTGGTGCCTCAAACGGGCGAAGTTATAACCATGGCGGACCACCATCCAGAGCTCCGGGGGGATGTCAATCTCTGTCTTGAGGCGGATTACCCGGCAGCAAGCATATTCAAGATCGTATCCGCTGCCGCCGCAATAGAGGCACGGGGATTTTCAACGGAAAGGAGAATAACATTTCGGGGGAGAAGCTATACACTTTACCGGAGCCAATTGACCCGGGAAAGTGGGCGGTATGCTGTTGAAACGACTCTGAGGAAGGCATTTGCAAAATCCATAAATCCTGTCTTCGGAAAGATTGGAGTCTATTACCTGGGTAAAGAACTGCTGTCAGATTATGCAGGGAGGTTCCTTTTCAACCAGCCTATCCCTTTTGATCTACCGGTTGGGACAAGCCATATCCAGGTCCCGGGGGACAAGTTCGGTCTTGCTGAAATATCCTCTGGTTTCAACAAGAGGACTCTTATTTCTCCCCTTCACGGGGCCTTGCTGGCATCCGCGGTAGTGAACGGTGGTGTTGTCATGGAGCCTTGGCTGGTTTCCCGAGTCAGGGAACTGCCTAAAAACGGTGAAGGGGTCGGCAGGGTCGTATACAGGAATAGTCCGAGGCCTATCGGAAAAGCGATCACAGAGGAGACGGCCAAAGAGCTGAGGGTGATGATGGAGGATACCGTATTGTCGGGCACAGGCAGGAAGGCATTTGCCAAGATTCGGGGTAGGAAGAGATTCAAAGACATTGATCTCGGTGCTAAGACGGGCACGGTAAATGACCGGCTGGATAGGTACAAATACGATTGGACCGTTGCCTATGGGGTTCCAAAGGGGGGCCCCGGGGGAATAGTGGTTTCGGTCCTAGCAGTTCACGGTAAGCTGCTCGGAGTCAGGGCGTCGGAACTGGCCAGGTCAATCATTGATTATTACTACAGAACGACCAGGAGAGGTATTTAGCCCATGTGCGGGATAGTGTGCTACGTAGGCAAAAAGAAGGCCAAGCCGATACTCTTGGAGGGGTTGAAGAGGCTGGAGTACAGGGGGTATGATTCAGCGGGCCTGGCAATCCAGGACGGCAACCATATCCATTGCTTCAAGGCCGTGGGAAAGATATCCGAGCTGGAGAAAAAGACGAACGGCCTGGATCTCTGTGGTACGACCGGTATCGCCCACACCAGATGGGCAACCCACGGAGAACCGTCAGAGGTCAATGCGCATCCGCAAAGGGACCAAGAGGAAAACGTCTTTGTTATTCATAACGGCATAATTGAGAATTACCACTCCCTGAAAAAGAAGTTGGAGAAATCCGGTATCGTGTTCCGCTCGGAGACCGACACGGAGGTACTGCCCCATCTCATAGCACTCAATTTTGATGGGGACCTGAACGAGGCGGTCAGGAAGACCATGGCACAGGTGGAAGGGACATTCGGTCTGGCGGTAATCCACAAGCACACGCCAGGGGAGGTGGTAGTAGCCAGAAGAGGCAGCCCCTTGATAATAGGCATAGGCAAGGAGGAGAATTTTGCGGCCTCGGACGTGGCCGCAATGGTCAGGTACACGAACAAGGTTATTCATCTGAATGACAATGAACTGGCCACCCTTTCTAACGATGGGGTAACAATCTCCACGGCCCAAGCGAAGACGGTTCAACGGGATACGGAGACCGTAGAGTGGCAACCTGAAGATGCGGAGTTAAACGGCTTCCCCCACTTCATGTTGAAGGAGATATTTGAACAGCCCGAAACCATAAGAAACGCCATGAGGGGGAGGCTTGAACCGGGAGAAGGGGTTCCCAAGCTAGGCGGTATAATGCCAGTATGGGATAAATTGAAGGAGTGCCGGCACATCGTGATAGTGGCCTGCGGAACATCATACTATGCGGGGTGCGTGGGACGGTATATATTCGAAAAACTGACCGAGATAGACGTGGAAGTGGAGCTTGCCTCTGAGTTTCGATACCGGAAATTGAACTTTCCACCCAACACCTTCATCATTGCCATAAGTCAATCCGGGGAGACAGCGGATACATTGGCGGCCATAAAGGAGGCGAAAAGAAAGGGAGCCCACCTCATGGGAATCGTAAACGTGGTGGGAAGCTCCATATCGAGAGAGACAGATGCGGGAATCTATTGCCATGCCGGTCCTGAAATAGGGGTAGCCTCTACTAAGATATTCATCTCCCAGTTGACGATCTTGACCCTCTTGGCCCTCTTGCTGGGCAGACACCAAAACTTATCCTTAACCGAGGGAGTGGAGGCCATCAAGGCCCTTTCCGCATTGCCGGATCAATTGAAAAAGATCTTGAGTCAGGACAACCAGATCCAGGCTATTGCGGAGAAATACTATAGATACAAGAACTGGCTATTCCTTGGAAGGAAGTACGGGTACCCAATAGCAATGGAAGGGGCCCTCAAGCTCAAGGAAATTTCCTATATCCACGCAGAAGGATATGCCGCGGGTGAAATGAAACACGGGCCTATAGCCCTCATAAACCCAGAGATGCCTACCGTGGCAATAGTTCCAAGGGATGCCATGCACGAAAAGATGTTAAGCAATATCCATGAAATAAAGAGCAGGAGAGGCCCGGTAATAGCTATAGCCACCGAAGGAGACGAAAAAGTAAAGGAAATGGCCGATGATGTCATAGAATTGCCACCAACCCTGGACTATCTTTACCCCATCCTTTGTGTAGTTCCCTGTCAGCTCCTTGCTTATCACTGCGCCAGGTTCTTGAATAGAGATATAGACAAGCCCAGGAACTTGGCCAAGAGCGTTACCGTCGAGTGAAAGAAAAATGGAGATGAGCCGCGTGAATTCCCTATGCCCGTGAAAGGGTGTTTGGTGTGATTTGTCATGTCGAAAATGAAAAAAATATTTGATCGGATAGAAGGATACAGGGGCGAAATCGTCACCCTCCAGAGGGAGTTGACCTCGAGGGTGGCAATAGGGCCCGAAAACGGGGGAACGGGAGAGCACGAAAAGGCCGAGTTCCTCAGAGACAGGCTACAGGATCTGGGACCGGGTCTCTTTGAAGAGATCAGGGCACCAGAGGAGAAGGCCAGGGATGGATATCGGCCCAATCTCCTGTATGGGAAAGCGATCCCTACGTGGTCAGAGTAGAGGGGGACAGGATAATAGGCAGGGGAGTACATGATAATCATCATGGTATCATAAGCTCCTACCTTTCACTCAAGGCGATATTTGAAACAGGGGCAATAAACGTCCGGCCGGTGGGCTTGATATTCGTAGCGGACGAGGAGACAGGGAGCCCATTCGGACTGGATTACATCCTCACCCATCACGGGCATTTCTTTGACCCCCGAGACCTGATCGTTGTCCCGGACGGGGGCAATGAAGACGGCACCATGATCGAGGTTGCCGAGAAATCCATGCTGTGGCTTAAGTTCACGGTTCTGGGCAAGCAGTGCCATGCAAGCACCCCTGACAAGGGGAAGAACAGTCTGGTCGGCACTGCCAGACTCATCCTTGAGCTGGGAAGGCTGAAAGATGTCTTCTCCATGGAGGACGAACTGTTTCGTCCCAAGCGTTCCACCATCGAGCCCACCAAGATAGAGGCCAATGTGGCCAATGTGAACACCATTCCCGGAAGAGACGTCTTCTACCTGGACTGCAGAATACTGCCCTGCTACCAGGTAGACCAGGTCCTGGAAGAGGCCAGAAAAATCAGTAGTGAAGTGGAAAAAGAAACGGGATTGTCAATCACGGTAGAACAGGCCTACAGGCAGGAAAATTCCAATCCAACCCCGGTTGACGCCCCCGTCGTAAGGGCGCTGTCTTCGGCGATCAAGTTTGTAACGGGAAAGGCGGCAAGCCCAAGGGGCATAGGGGGAGGAACGGTCGCTGCCTTTTTCCGCAAGAAGGGGCTTCCGGCCGCCGTGTGGATGACCTCTCCTGACTCGGCCCATCAACCCAACGAGTACTGTCTCATAAGCAACATTATCAGCGATGCCAAGGTCTTTGCGTGTCTTTACATGGACAGGTTTGATTGGGGCTAGATTTCACTAACGCTTTATGCATGCTCGTTCAGCAACCTGAGAAAATCATGCCAATCTTTTATCTCCAGGCACTGCCCATTAGGGCGCCCCGGATTCTTCTCCCTGTTGTACCATACTGCTCCCATACCAACACCAAGCGCCCCGTTGATATCGTGGGACAGGGAGTTCCCGATGAACCAGATATCCCCGGGGCTCATGGAAAGTCTGGATGCGCCCACAAAGAACAGGGCTGCATGGGGTTTTCGGATTCCGTAATCAGAGCTGGATATAACAAAATCAAAGTGTTGGGCTATCCCGTAGCTTTCTACTTCCATGAGCAGGGTTTCTCCGCTGAACGCCGAATTGCTTATGATGCCCATTGGTATATCCTCGCGGGACATGGTCGTCAACACATCCCTGATACCGGGCTCAAGGGAGGTCCGGTTGGAGGCGATCCAGAATTCCTTCTCCATTTCCTGCGGAGCCAAGCTGGACTTGATTCCAAAGATTTGAAAAACGATCTTCTGTAGCATGAAGATGGGCCATTCGATTCGTGATATTTCGTGGTCCTTCTTGATACCATCGTAGAGTTGAATGACGAACTCATGAATGTCTTTGACCTCCAGTGTCCCGGGGTTGTCTGACAGGGCTATGAGCCTGTCGACTCCTGCAATGGGATCAAAGGATATCTCTGTAAGGATCGTGTTGCCGAGATCGAACAATATTCCTTTGGGTCTTTCCACTATTGGAGACCTTTGTATAACCTTCCAAAAATTGCTAATGCACGCCTACACATGCACAAATAATACATAATATCATCAAGTTTTGCAGTAAGGCAACCATGTTGCCGTCCCAAAAATGGGTTTTGCAAAAGTCTCTATTGAACCCAGGGGCCTTCTGACTTCCTTTTTCCTATCTCCCCCGGCTCCCTCTCATGGATTCGTTGAGTATTTTCTCAGGTGCAGGAATTGAAACCGCTATTGGCCAGATTTGATAAACGACAGGAAAAAACATTCAACCCGAGATCTCCTTTAGGTGAGCATAAAACTGGGGTGGAATGAATTCACAATTCTTTTTTTCGGGCCTTCTCCAATACAAGTGTATCCTGGCAGTCCCTTTTCGCTGAAAGTATTTCACCACGATCTTGTACCACCCTGGTTGTGATATATCAACGATAGTCTCTCTAGAGAAACGGTCGCCTCCCCAAGAGGGATCATTTATGACCACCTTGTCATCTATCAGGACAATGATTCCGTCATTGACCATGGATTTCATGAGGTATCTGCCCTTGGATGGAAACTTGATCAGTCCCCACATATACATTGCAACACCCCTGTGTGTTCCACTGTCAAAGACGTTCAGCTTTTTCCTGTTTTCTCCAAGAAAATGGTGGTTCAAGTAAGGGATAGCCTTGCCCGGTTTTCCCCAGCTGAAGGGGGGCTTCCCCTGGGGCATGGCGGCAATTCGGTGTATATAGAAGTCAGTGAAGTACCAGACCTTGAGGCCGGGTTCTATATCCGCTGCACCGGGTTGAGGGCTAAGGGGCTTCAGTCCTGTGACGTGGTCAGCGGCCGGCAGGGTCTTCACCTTCGCCTGTTTTCCTGATGTCTGGGCACAGCCGAAAAGCATAAGAGGCGTGATCAATAATATCAGGAGGAGAGAATTGAAGGTGCCCATTGCCCCATCTGTCCTGTCTGATTTCATGGTTCATACCCCTTTTTTGAAATGTCACTGCTTGGGTCAACATATAGGGATTATTCCTCGGGGTCAAGCTTGATTTCTCCTAAACCGGCTCAACCGTGAGGGCCTCGGAGCGGCTCCTTTAGTTTTTGACAAAGTTAAGCATTTTCGTTATAAAAACCTAATGGGGTGACAGGAATTTCTCTGTGTCAACGCGTGCCTCCTATCTTTTTCGTCGGAGCCCCAATAGTTCCGTGAGGCTGACAGGAGGGCCCAATGTGCCTGGGTGGCGGAACTGGTAGACGCAAGGGACTTAAAATCCCTTGGGGCTATGCCCCGTGCGGGTTCGATTCCCGCCCCAGGCACCACAACAGCAAAAAAGGGGGACAGGAAAAAAAGCCCGCCCCCTTGAAATTGCTCTGGTGGGCGATAGGTGACTCGAACACCTGACCTTTGGTTCCGGAGACCAACGCTCTATCCAACTGAGCTAATCGCCCTTTTTCGTTATTCTAGAGCCTTTTGCAATAGTGGTCAACCGGGATTTTTCTTCTTAGGCAGGATTATGTAAGAGGGTGGTTTCCAAACTTAGTGCTTCGATTCGCAATTACGGTGGCGTATCTTTCGGATGAGCATCTTTATTAGTGCTCACTCAGCACTAAGTCCTGAGTAAATAAATACGTTAGGGTATTTATGAATCGAAGGACTTAGGTTATTTCTTTAATTTGTTTTTTGAAGTACTTAATGTTAATTAAGCACAACATGAAAAAATCTTGACAGAAACATCCAACTATGCTAAAAATAAGACAAATAGCTTAAATTTTGGGCCTTGATAGGGTTTGTCCGTGAGGAAAGGGGTATCTGTGTTGTAATTCCTCATTTCCGGGGAAAAGAGCCGCGGGGAATGACAAAGTGTTCGGGAATTCAGACCTGGCCCCACGATGCTCATGGATATCGATAGGCTGCCAGGCAGGATGGTTAGCGAAAATCTATTATTTAGGGGATCCCGATGGAAGACAGAGAGGATCAGAAGAAAGAAATAACCGAAGAAGACTTAATAGACTTTGAGCTGGATGACCTCGAGCTCGAGGCCGAGCTCGGAGATAGGGCGGCAGACGGGGACGAGGAAATCCTGGAGCTTGTTGACCTGGTGGAAGAAGGGAAAAAGAAAAGGGAAGAAGTCCAGGAAGACACTGAGATATTGGAGGAGGGAAAAGGGCCTGCCGAATCCGAAGGAGAGATAGAATTTGCTACGGATGAACTATCTGATCTTGCCGTGGAAGAGGGAGAAGAAAAGAGAGTAGACGAGACGTCATCGGACTTGGGCCTGTCTGACTTGTCTCTTTCAGACCTAGCCCTGGAGGAAGAATCAGGGGAAGAGTCGGAGGTGCTGGAGGATTCTGAGCTTGATCTTGAGAAGCTGCTGGACGACGAGTCCAGGGAGACTATTGATCTAAGTGTCGGTGAGGAGGAGGCAGAACAAGCGACCGGACCTGCTCAGGAGGAAGAGGTTACTGAAAGGCAACTTGAGGGCATGCTCGAGGAGGCACCCACGGAACTTGTGGACTTGAAGCTGGAGGAAGCTGGAAAAAGGGAGGAAGGTCAAGTCGAGCCGGGAGAGGCCGAACAGGCCTCAGGGGCAGCCGCCCAGGGCTTGGAAGAGGCAGCCAGAGGGAAGGGTGGCACAGCCGAATTGGCAAAAGAGGTCCAGCCGGAGGAGGCGGAGATAACAGAGGCTGTGAAGGAAGAGATAAAAGTCAGTGAAGCGATTCCGGCAATCGGGAAAACCCCGACTCCTGAAGAAGTTCGAAGAGAGGGTGTTGCTCCGGGAGAGGTAACACCGGCAATTACAGAGGAAAAGATCGAAGAAATAGTGACAAGGGTCGTCACCGAGGTCTTGGAGCGGGTGACAAGGGAGACTATGGCCGAGGTAGCAGAGAGGGTGATCAAAGAGGCGATTGATGCCCTGAAAGAGAGCATTGAGTCGTCAGAAGGTTGAGGCCCAGACCAAGAAAAGCCTTTAAATTTGTGGAAAACTGTGCTTATTTAAGGGGTTGCCTCTGCGCAACCCCTTTTCAATTTGTTGGTGAAAGATATGGTGATGCGCGCCTGAAAGAAAAGGGATCTCTTTGCGAGTGAATGAGAGACCTTTGAAAAACGCGGAATTTTGTTCAAGATTAAGGAAGGCGAAAATTTCAACCACAGGAATACATATCCAGTATTTTGAGGACTTACCCGCCTGAGGCGGACTGAGTTTGAGCCTGACGCAGAGATTGGGCAAAAGGGGGCGTTTTTCAATGGTCTCAAATAATGATGTGGGAGTACTGGTATATATGGAGAAACAGACCCTAGCCAAAGCTTTTGAGCCGAAAGATGTTGAAGAACGATGGTATCAGTACTGGGAGAGAAACGGTCTTTTCAAGCCGGATCTTGATACAGGAAAGGAGCCCTTCTGTATCGTAATTCCGCCTCCAAACGTCACCGGCTCCCTTCACATGGGACATGCCCTCAACAACACACTCCAGGACATACTCTGTAGATACAAGAGGATGAAAGGCTACAATGTCTTATGGCAGCCGGGGACGGACCATGCCGGCATTGCAACCCAGAACGTGGTTGAGAAGGACCTGGCCTCTAAAGGGACCGATCGACACAAGATCGGACGGGAGAGATTCATCGAGCTGGTCTGGGAATGGCGCGAAAAGTACGGCGGAATGATTATCAAGCAGCTGAAGCGGCTTGGGAGTTGCTGTGATTGGAGCAGGGAACGCTTTACCATGGACGAGGGGCTTTCAAGGGCTGTGAAAAAGGTCTTTGTTCGGCTATATGAAGAGGGTCTTGTTTACCGCGGAGACTATATCATAAATTGGT
This sequence comes from Deltaproteobacteria bacterium, assembly GCA_019308985.1. Next base: position 22,684 of record JAFDHB010000067.1, read on the forward strand.
GTCCGAGATGCCAGACCGCATTGGCCGACCTGGAGGTTGAACATGAGGAGAGGGAGGGTGCCCTATATTATATACGCTATCCCTTTGAAAAGATAGACGGTCATGTGACAGTGGCCACAACGCGGCCCGAGACCCTCCTGGGTGATACCGCCGTGGCGGTGAATCCAGAGGACGAGAGGTACAAGAACCTTTCCGGGACCTATGTACTGGTTCCCATATTGAACAGGCCGATACCAATAATATTTGACAAGTATGTAGACAGGGAATTTGGTACTGGTGCTCTGAAAATAACGCCTGCCCATGATCCCAATGACTTTGAGATAGGCAACGCTCACAACCTGGAAAGGATAAAAGTCATTGATGAAGAGGGTCGTATGAACGATCTTGCCGGCCCTTACAGGGGCATGGAGAGGTTTGAGTGCAGGGAAAAGATCCTTGAAGACCTCGACAACTCGGGCCTCTTGGAAAAGACAGAGCCTTACCGGCATGCGGTGGGGCACTGTTACAGATGTAGGACGATGATTGAACCGCTTCTTTCAAAGCAATGGTTCGTGAAGGTGGGGCCCCTGGCGGAAAAGGCCATTGATGCAGTGGCAAAGGGTAGGACGAGAATTATACCTTCGAACTGGGAATCAGTATACTTCGAGTGGATGCGCAATATCAAAGATTGGTGCGTTTCAAGGCAGATATGGTGGGGGCACAGGATCCCTGCTTGGTATTGCGACAAGTGCGGGGAAGTGGCCGTAAGTACGGAGGAACCTGGGGCCTGCCCGTCTTGCGGGAGCGAGACCCTCTCGCAAGAAACGGACGTGCTGGATACATGGTTCAGTTCGGCCCTATGGCCCTTTTCGACTTTGGGATGGCCTGATGACACCAAGGAGCTCAGCACCTTTTACCCCACCTCGGTACTGGTCACGGGATTTGATATCCTATTTTTCTGGGTTGCCAGGATGATGATGATGGGGATCCATTTCATGGGCGATGTCCCCTTCTACGACGTCTATATCCACGCCCTGGTACGAGATGCAGAGGGTAAGAAGATGAGTAAATCCAGGGGCAATGTAATTGACCCCCTGGAGGTAATGGACAAGTTCGGCACCGACGCATTCCGGTTTACCCTCGCGGCCCTTGCGGCCCAGGGCAGGGACATTAGATTGTCAGAGGAAAGGATCGAAGGGTACAGGCACTTTGTAAACAAGGTCTGGAATTCCGCCCGCCTCGTGCTTATGAACGTGGAAGATGAAAAAGAGCTGACTCCAGAGGAGATGCAGCACGGCCTGCCCGAGAGATGGATCCTTACGAGACTGGGGCAGGTAAGTGAGGATATGAGTAAGGCCCTTGATGAGTACCGCTTTAATGATGCTGCAAATATCTGTTACCAATTCATTTGGCACGAATTCTGTGATTGGTATCTGGAGATGGTCAAGCCGGGGTTGTATGGCGAAGACGCAGGCCAAAGAGAGTCCACGAAGCATGTCCTGAAGAAGACACTGGCCGCAATTCTTCGGCTTGCGCACCCCTTTTTGCCATTTGTGACGGAAGAGATTTGGCAAAGGCTCCCATGGACACAGGGAAGCATCATGGTGGCCCCTTTTCCAGAACGCACCGAGTTCCCCGTGGAGGAAAAGGCAATTACCCAGATGGATATCCTTATCGGCCTGGTAACAGGGGTACGAAACATAAGGGGGGAGATGAACATATCGCCGGCCAAAAAGGTGAATATTATTGTTGAGGTGCCTGTTGAAGAGGAAAGGGTGCTCATCGATGCCAACAGGATTCTGATACAGACTCTGGCCAGGGTCGATCGAATGGATGTCGTCGAAGGGGCGTCTAAACCCGAGACTTCGGCTACAACGGTATTTGGTCAAAACCAAGTGCACGTC
>JAFDHB010000068.1 GCA_019308985.1 Deltaproteobacteria bacterium
AGGTGTATGAAATACTCTATAAGGGGAAGGACCCCAGAGAGGCCGTCAGGGATTTGATGGGGCGGGCCCTTAAGAGCGAATTGGAGGAGGTGGAGTAGTACTGAGCTTGGATATATGTTGGGCGCGAGAGGGGGTGTTTTTCAAGGGAATCTGGGTCATTGTTTGGTTTTCTCCACGGTGGTACGGGGAATGGGGAAGAGAATCTGGACGACGGTAGTGCATTCAAGGCCGAAAGGAAGATATCCCGCGTACCCGAGCAAAGGCATCTCAAAAATGTGGAATCTTTGGACAAAGGGTATAGCATACTTCCATTTTGCAAGACTGTAAAAATTCCACATTTCCCAAAAGAAACCGCATATAACTGCAGCTAATGCCGAAGAGATCACCATTGTCCAATCGCCGTTAGGGATGGAGGAAAAGACGTGTGGATCACCGAAGAGCACCTGCAGGGAAAGGACAATAAGAAAAGGGGACACCCAGATGAGAGGAAAGAGATGATCAGGGTAGAGGCCTATGAGGGCAAGTCCCAGGCCCGCTAGGGTGAGGGCTAGGAAGGCGGATAGTTTTGGGTGGGGGAATCTGAGGGGGAAGAAGGCAGTGAATGTTTCTCTTACCCAGGAAGAGCCTAGGACAAGTTCCCGGGTGCTGAGGACCGCAGGAAGCACCGTTGAGAAGGGGAGGGTTGCAAACCAAAAGTATTCCCATAAACTGAATTGTTTCCCGATGTAGTACCAGTTGTGAACAAAGCGATTCAGGAACTCAAAAAACCACCAGAACAAAGCGCTTGTGGGGAATAGGGTAAGAAAGAATCTGGTTTGGTTGAGCATCATGCACCGGCCGGTATTCCTGTATGTAAGGGCGTTGACAAAGATGATGTAGCCGCACCATATGGGCGTGAAGGTGTGGGCTTGAACCTTGGAGAAAAGGGGAAATCTGGTCCATGCAATGATCCAGAAGGCGGTTCCCAGGGCCATGCCTGTCCACCCCCACCAGGGAAAGGAGGCGGCGCTTTTTTTCCTCCTTGCCTGCGGGCGCCTGAGTGCCCTGCGAAAGAAGGGACCGATCAGGGCCGTGAGAAGGGCGGAATATAGGAAAAAAGCCAGCCATGAAAAGGGGGCTTGGTGGACTAAGAAGGTTGTGGGGGGCAATTTGAGGTAGGGCGTCAGGGACTCACCATATAAGAGAATACCCAGGAGAGGAAGTCCGAGCAACATGCCGCAGAGGATTGTAAGCTTGATAATACGGTTGCTTGGTGTCATGGGGCGACCTCCGAGTGATGCAGAGCAAAAATTCTTTGAAAGCACTAACCTCGCGTGTATTATAGATCCGATGTGGTGTGAGGTCCACAGGGAAAGGAATTTTCGGGATTAGCACCTCTCAAGGCTGTAATGGCCTGGGTGAGCGATCAGAGAAGCGATGGCGGGAGTTAGGCAAGGAGAGCTATTATGGAGTCTTTGCAACCCAAGGGCGAGAGAGTCAAGAAGGCCATAAAGTGGATCTCTGAAACAAGGGTCTATGAAAAGGAAGCATCTTTATCCTCCCTTATTGAGAGGGCTTGCCTGAAGTTCAATCTGTCTCCGAAGGAGGAAGAGTTCCTCAGAAACTTTTACCACCAGGCGAGGTAGTGGAAGGGCCGGATTTCAACAGGCTGTTGGCCAGGGCCTTTCCCTTGGGTTTGTCTGGAGGTAAAGAAAATTGAGCATCATGGTCTTTGCTCTTAGGGTCTCTGTAGGACGGTCATATTCGGATAATGTCTTTTTCTTTGATCTTCCTTATGGTGAATCTGATCAAGAAAAACGATGAGAGAAAGGCAAGGAAGGTTGTGGCGGCTCCCGCCAGAATGGGAGCCCATGAAGCCTTCTCATGTAAGTGAGAGATGCCTACCCACATAGACAGAGCGGAAAGAAAAATTATATAGCCGCCGGTGATGACAGTGGCTATGATAACCAGCCACAGAGCGAGTTTTCTAAGGGGGAGATGCTCCTTTTCGATCATCTTGTCATATCCATCAATTTTTGTCTTAAGAAGTCCACGTGGTTGCGCACTTTGGCGTCCTTGTGCATCATGTGTTCGATGACTTCTGAGGCGTAAAGCACGCTCGAGTGGTTGCGGTTGATGGTTTGGCCGATGTCGTGGACTGTTAAGTCAGTATACAGGCGGCATAGATAAACATATATGTTCCTGGGATAGGAATGGATTTTTTTCCTGGACTTTGATCTGAGGACAGCAGGGTCGACCTTGAAATACTTACAGATCAGGGCCTCGATATCTGCCGGGGTGATGGTCGTCTTCAATGGGACATGACAGCTTAGAACTTCGCGGGCGAGATCCAGGGTGATCTTCTCCTGGAGGAGTTCAGACTTGGCCTTGAGGCACTTCAGCGTGCTTTCTATTTGGCGGATATCGCCCTCGAGGGACTTGGCGAGCAATTCGATTACATCCTCGCGAAGGGAAAGGTCTTGTTCCATGGCCTTCCTTTCGATGATTCTCAGCCGAGTGTGATAATCGGGCGGATCAATTGTCGTTATGATTCCAGAGGTTAGCCTTGAAGAAAGCCCTTTTCTCAAGTTGGGAATGTTCTTGGGAAGCAGAGCGCTCGTAAATATGAGCTTTTTATTGTCATTTACCAGGGCGTCCAAGGTATGCTCAAGTTCGGCCTGGGTCTTTTCCTTGCCACTCAAGAAGTGCACCTGCTCCAAGAGGAGGATGTCGCAGGAGCGGCGGAACTTATTCTTGAATTCGTCAATACGATTGGTCCTTAAGGCCATGATCATCTGGTTTACGAAATCCTCGGCCGTAAGGTACAGGACCCTTACCTTGGGATCCTTGTCCAGAATTGCATTGCCAATGGCCTGGGAAAGATGGCTTTTTCCAAGGCCGGTCTTTGCGAGCATGAATATGTGACTGTACGGCCAAGACCCGCCCTCCGTGATGGCCCTTGAAACAGAGTATGCAAATTCGTTGCATTTGCCGACCACGAAGCGGTCAAAAGTAAACTCATTGTTCAAAAATCCTCTTCCGGGGAGGCCGTGTGGCTCCATTTTCGGCAAGGGGAGTTGTCTTGGAGCCCCTGTGGTGTGGAAGGCCCGGCTCTGGTTGTTTAGGGAGTTCATCTTGAATGAAACTCGGCAGGCCCTCTGCGTGACTTTGTGGAATTTTTCCTCCAGGAGGAGCCTGTAGTTGTCTGAAATCCAGTTGAGGGAGAACTTGTTTGGACACCCGAGTACTATGGTGTCGCCTTCCTCTTCCAGGTACTTAAGTGGAGCTATCCACATGGTAAAACTGTGTTCGGGTATCTCATCCTTGATTTGTTCCTTTACCTTTTCCCAGATCGTGGTCATCTTCGTCCTCTCAAGACAGGTGGAAAGGGAGTTGTCGGTGGAATTGATGTTTGTACTCGTCAAGGATTTCAGGGTGCCTTTTACCTGAATAGCGCAAGGACTGTCAAAGCCCATAAGGGCAGACAAAAGGTTATCCTGAGCAAGCATATTGACAACGGATAACCCTCTGAAAATACATATGTAAAGTGTCGTAAGAACATAACGTGCGAGCAAGTAAGGGGATTTCGGGAGAACAGGAATCCGACACAAATTCAAAGGCTTTTGGAAGGTAATTATTGTGTGGAAAAAAAATATCACATTCTTGATCTCCTATTTCCTTCAGGATTCGTCATTTTTCTGCAAAATGCAATTTATTTTCCCACATTTTTTTGTTTTTGGTCTTGGAAGAGGGCGGTCTTGATTCTAGGTAAGGTTTTTGCATGCGTTATGATTATCTAGTGATTAAAAGGGGTTGCGGCTACAGATGCAGCAGCACGACAGGCACCGTCGGGCTAGGAAAAAAAGAAAAACCCCCAGTTTTTTTGGAACTGGACCTCGATAATACCTGCATGAGCCCCAAAATCGGACAAAAAATGGGTTTGAGAATTTTTTCACATCCCTTGGCGAAGGTGAAAGAGTAGACAAGCCGTGCCGGTTTTGGAGAGTGCTTGACCCAAGAAGTCTCTGAACGGCGTCTTGGCTGGTTGGGAAGGTGGGAGGCGCAAGGAGGCTGGGGAAGGGCAAATGTTTCACGTGAAACATAAATGGCTTTCCAAACCCACCGTTATGTGCTATCAGCATCCAGGAGGAGAATATTATGAACCTACGCATGTAGGAATCTGTACTATTTGCTCTGGGGAATGTGCTATAATTCCTTTGAGCTAGGTGCGAAAACCCGACTAAGTCTTTGGGTCCATAAATACGCTAATGTATTTATTTGCTCTGGACTTGGTGCTGAGTGAGCATTAATTTAAGGATTCTCATCCGAAAGATGCGCCACCGTAATTGCGAATCGAAGCACTAAGCAAAAAAGAATGGGTGTCATTGTTTCTATCTCCAACCAAAAGGGCGGGGTGGGAAAGACCACTACCGCAATCAATCTTTCCGCATCTCTGGCAGTGGCGGAAAAGAGGTGCCTTCTCGTGGACTGCGACCCCCAAGGCAATGCCACGACAGGTTTGGGAATAGACAAGGCGAAGGCCACCGGGGGGGTCTACGACCTCATGCTGGGCGGCGCAGCGCAAGGGGATGTTATACAGGAGACAGGACTTGCAGGGCTCAATCTTATCAGTTCAAGCGCGGAGTTGATGGGGGCAGAGGTGGAATTGGCTTCTCTCAGGGACAGGGAATACAGGTTACGCAATAAACTCCGCTCTTTCCGGGACTCCTATGACTATATCTTCTTGGATTGCCCGCCCTCCTTGGGGTTCATGACCATCAACGCGCTGACGGCTGCAGATTCCGTACTGGTTCCCCTTCAATGCGAGTATTATGCACTGGAAGGACTGAGTCAACTCCTGAGGACCATAGGCGCGGTGAGGAAGGGTCTTAACCCTTCCCTGAGGCTTGAAGGCATACTTCTGACCATGCACGATTCCCGGAACAATCTTGCCCTTCAGGTGGAAGAGGAGGTAAGGGGGCATTTCAAAGAAAAGGTGTTCAAGACCATCATCCCTCGAAATGTGCGGCTCAGTGAGGCACCAAGCTACGGGAAACCCATTCTCCTCTATGACGTAAGGTCCAAGGGAGCGCAGAGTTACCTCCTATTGGCAAAAGAATTTATGGACAGGAGACACGAGGGTGGCTAAGAGAAAGGCATTGGGAAAGGGCCTGTCTGCCCTGATTCCGGAGGCTGAGAAAATTTCTACCGACGCCGAAGTATTCTTTCAATGCCCCGTGGAGGATATTGAGCCGAACCCGTACCAGCCACGTCAGGACTTTCACGAGAGGGAGTTGGAAGAACTTGCCCGGTCCGTAAGGGAAAAAGGGGTCTTAACACCCCTATTGGTGAGCAAGACAGAGAAGGGCTACAGGCTCATAGCAGGGGAAAGAAGGTGGAGGGCTGCTATTAAAGCCGGGCTTGAGCGAGTGCCTGTGGTGGTGAAAGAGACTTCTGCAGCAGAGCAACTTGAGTTGGCGCTGATCGAAAATATACACCGCAGGGACCTAAACCCCATAGAGGAGGCAATGGCCTACAAGAGGCTGATCGAGGACACGAATATGACACAGGAGGCCCTTGCCAAGAGACTGGGGAGGGAGCGCTCCACTATCACAAACATGCTTAGGCTCCTGCGCCTGCCCCAGGCCATACAGAAGGACGTACTTGAGGAGAGGTTGAGCATGGGGCATGCGAGGGCACTGGCAGGCATTGAAGATAGTGGTCAGCAGGAGAGGGTTAGGGATCTGGTCATAAGAAAGGCCCTCTCGGTAAGGCAGACAGAGGAACTTATCAAGAGAATTCATAGGACTTCAGCCCCTAAGACCAAGAAAGAACGAGAGATCGATTCCTACCTCCGCGCCCTGGAGGAGGATCTCAAGAGGTCCCTGGGTACAAAGGTTGAGATCAGGAAAAGAGGGAAAGGCGGCACCCTCGTCATCCACTTTTTTTCAGACGACGAGTTAGGGCGGCTACTTGAAATACTGACATAAGCTCGCTGAGGTGGGTTCCTTACCTGCCTCGCTGCTCAAGGGAAGCCCTTCCCTGAGTGCAGGGGACTCCAAGTAACGGGGGTGGGATCAGAAGGATTTCGAGGCGATCGATGATCGTAGTTGTCATGGATGGTCAAGGAGGAGGAATAGGTGCCCTTATCATAAGGGCCCTGAGAGAAGGAACAGGCCTTGATCAAATGGAGATCTTGGCCCTGGGGACCAACTCCGCTGCTACCTCTAGAATGATGAAGTCAGGGGCCAACAGAGGGGCAACGGGGGAAAACGCCGTGGTTCAGACCTGCCCCTTGGCAGATGTAATCATCGGCCCCCTGTCCATCATCATGCCTAATGCAATGATGGGCGAGGTGACCCCCTCCATGGCAGAGGCCGTTAGCTCCAGCAGGTGCAAGAAGATCCTCATCCCCCTCATCCAAGAGCGGGTCACCCTGGTCGGGATCAAGGGAGAGCCTCTACCCCACCTTGTTGACCAGGCCGTTGAGATGATAAAGGAGATGGCGCGAGATGTGTGAGTCCTCGGTTTACCTGTTGAAAGAAGGAGAGGAAGAGCTTGTCCTTGAGAGCGTGGATCGGCTGGAGTCAAGTGATGACCATGTAAAGGTCATGGATATCTTCGGCGAGGAAAAGATACTCAAGGCAAGGGTAAAATCTCTGTCACTCATAAACCATAAGATCATTCTGGAGCCTGTATAGGGAGGTGGTCTCTTAACCATGTCGATGCTTTTCCGAAAGGCCCATCTCCCGCGGGATCGGAATCTTTAGTTCCTTGTCGGCGCTGTTGGGCGGTGATTCCTAAGGATGTGGGCGGCGCCGGTGGCGGCATTTCACAAGCCCAACGTGCATCCGGGGTTTTGAGAAATCAACACCCATTTTGAGGATTTTGCAGGTTAGGCAATATTGGTTGGAAAAGGAGGTGTAGGAGATGTTTCAAGAAATAGCCAGAAATATCAAATGGTTGGGGCATGATGCTTTTCGAATAGACTGGGAGAAGGTCATCTACTTCGATCCCTACCAAATCTCCCCAGGACCTAAGGCGGACCTGATCCTCATCTCTCACGAACACTTTGACCATTGCTCACCCGAGGACGTGGAGAAGATCCGCAAGCAGGGGACAGTGATCGTTACTGAGAAAGACTCGGCAAAAAAGCTCAAGGGCGACGTCCGGGTCATGAAACCGGGAGACTCCATGGACGTGGAGGGGATAAGGGTCACGGGGGTCCCGTCCTATAATAGGAACAAGGACTTTCATCCAAAAAAGAACGGGTGGCTGGGATTCATCGTGGAGCTCCAGGGGGTCAAGGTGTACCACGCAGGGGATACGGACTTCATCCCGGAAATGAAGTCCTTGGAAGTGGATATCGCGCTGATCCCGGTATCGGGTACCTACGTGATGACAGCGGATGAGGCCGTGAAGGCCGTGGAGGCCATCAAACCAAGACTGGCGATCCCCATGCACTATGGGGCCATCGTAGGTGACGCGGGAGATGCGAGGAAGTTCAAGGAGGCGCTCGAAGGTAAAGTCGATGTGATGGTGCTGGCCAAGACTTAGAATACCCGAGGCGGCGATTTCGTGAGCAGCCGCTTTGCCTCGATTTCTCGGAGCTCCTTGCGTCCATGAAAGAAGGAGGCCAAGACTATGGGTGCGGCGATGCCTCGAAAATCCGGCCTGAGGGGACTAGGGCAGGAGGGAGAGAGAATCTAAGCGTTTGGGTGAGAGAGAAAGGCCAAAGTGTCGAGAAAATCCTTGTTACTGTTCACCCTCGAGGGTAGTTGAAGACAAAAATTCCCCTCCTCTATCTTGCCCCGTTTTACGCACCCGCCTCCATAAATCCGGCACTTGCGGGATAGCTCCTTGATCGCCTCCTCCAGCTGTTTCGGGGCGAGCACGCCACTCCTGATGAGCTTTACAAGAGAATAGATCCGATACCTGTCCATTGCGTCGAACTTTGCGGAAAGTTGGTCAGGCGCGCCTCCTTCCTTGACCACGAGATATTGCTTAACTAAGTAGATCGGATACTTCCACCCGATTCGCAGCCAAAGGTCATAATCCTCGCAGGCGGGAAGCCTTTCGTCAAAGAGTCCAACTTCATGGAGCAGCTCCCTTCTCAACATTACGGCAGAGGGGCTGACGACGCATCTCCCCAAGGCAGGGACGAAGATATCACCACTAGGTTTCAGGTGCTCCTTTTTGGGGTTCACCCTCCGGCCCCTCCTGATCCAGATCTCTTCTGTCTGACAGGCCAGCGCCTCGGGATTTTTCTCGAAAAACTCCAATTGACTCCTCAGCTTACCAGGTAACCAGTAGTCGTCAGAGTCAAGAAAGGCCACAAATGGCGCTGTGGAGGAACGGAGTCCCGCATTCCTGGCTGCCGAGACACCAAGGTTTTCTGTGTGGGCGATGACCTTGATACTGTTGCCGAACTGGGAGAGGACGGCCGAGGTATTATCCGTTGACCCATCATCGACCACGATGATTTCGTAGTCTCTAAAATTCTGATAAAGAACCGAGGAGACAGCCTTGGTCACCTTTTGGGCCCTGTTGAAGGTCGGGATGATAACGCTTACTACACTCATGCCGATAGATGCCAGGTGAGCGCCAGCAGACCTGCAAGAAAAAAGTGCCCTTCCAGGAGGAGCTCGACCCTTGTCCCGGGATTTATCCACTGCCTTTCCAAAAGTAATGTGGACACAAACAACACAATGACGCTCGGCAACAAGAGAAAGGCGAAAGGGCTCACAAGTCCCACCAGGGGTGTAACGGAGAGTAACACCAACGTGAAAAGGACGACGCCCCTGAGCAGGAGAAAAGCCCTTCTTTTTCCTAGAATGATCGGCAAGGTCTCTACCCCCACGATCAGGTCCCCCTGGAACTGGAGGATGTCAAAGAGGCCTGATCGCACATAAACCATTGAAAATACACTCAAAATCGCAACCAAAGACGGCGCTAATGCCGGCTTCGAAGGCTCCAAGAGCGGTATCAGGGCTAGGATGATTCCCCAGGCCAGCGCCTCCGTTAAGGTCCTTGAACCGGGAATATCCTTGATCCTCACGTATTTCAAGGGGTGCCGTCCTTTTCTTTCAGACATCAGGGGAATGCTATAAAAGAGACCTAATACACTCAGGCCCAGGATGGAGAGAAAGACCTTGGTGCCCAAGAAGAAGGAGAGGAAAAGGGCCCCAAGTGCCGCCATCAGGCCGGTGAGCATGAGCGCCCCCTTGTGCTTTCTGTAGAAACTGGCCCTTTCCGGATCGTTGTAAGAAGTTGCCCCCTTATCGAGAAAGCGGTTCAATACATACATGGCATAGACGTACAGGGAGGCGATAGCCGGGTGCACCAGATCAGGCTCCCGTCCCAATAGGAAGGCCACGGCGTAAGAGAAGCAAAAGGCCCCGAGAGCTACGACCACGTTGCCCAGCAAGAGGGCCTTCAAGACTCGCCTTATGCTATGAGCCAAGACGCTTTCCTTGCGGCCTCTTATGGCCTGGATCTCCTTCATCACGCTCTTGATCATCCAATTGGGCGTTGACGCGCCGGCGGTAACACCAATGACTTCCATGGAAGCAAGCCTCTCCCTGTCCAGCTCCTTTTCTGTCTCAATGTGAAAAGCAGGAAGGCCTGCGGCTTCGGAGATCTGCACGAGCCTGCGGGTGTTGCCGCTATGGGAGCCCCCCACGACTACCAACCCGTCCACCTTACCGGCAAAGGATCTGACTTCTGCCTGTCGATTGTGGGTTGCATCACAAATGGTATTGAAGACCACTGCATCCGGAAATTTTTCTCTCACGGCACCCACGATATCTTTGAAGGTTTCTTCGTCCTGGGTGGTCTGGGCCACGACCACCAACTTTTCACCTGCCGGCAGCAGGGCCACGTCCCCGACCCTGTTTATTACCATGGCCTTGCCTTCACCATAGCCCAGGAGCCCTATGACTTCAGGATGGTCCTTGTCACCCACTATGAGCGCAGCATATCCCTTCCTGGCATGATACCGAATTATGGATTGAACCCTGGCAACACGGGGGCATGTGGCATCTATGATTCGCATCCCGGATCCCTTCAGGATCTTTCTTTGGGAGGGGGGAATGCCGTGGGCCCTGATCACTATGGTGCCTTTCTCACAATCTCCTAACGCCCCGAGTTCATGGATCACCTTAACTCCCTTTGATTCAAGGAGTTCCATCACCTGGGTATTGTGAATCAGGGGCCCGTAGGTATATATGGGCCCTACTCCCCTCTTCACCTCGGTGAGGACTATTTCCATGGCCCGCCGCACACCCATGCAGAACCCGGCAGTACTGGCAAGTCTAAGCTTCAAGGGCGAACCTCCTCCAGGCTGGCGAAATATCTGTCCATGGCCCCTATGAGAGAATTCATATCTCTGATCTTAGAAATAAGGGCTCTGAAGAGACTGCTGTTCGGAAGGCCCTTGCTGTACCATGTGAGCAAGCCCCTCATGGAAAGGGCTGCGCGGTGCTCACCCACGGTCTCGGCAAGGAGTTTGAAGTGTTCCATTATGAATGACCTGCGTTCCTCGATTCCTGGTTCCTCTGGAAGACGGCCCTCTTGCAAGGAGAGGATCTGCTTAAAGATCCATGGATTCCCGATCGCCCCCCTACCGATCATTATACCATCACACCCGGTTTCGCCCAACATCCGGATCGCCTGTTCAGGCTTGAACACGTCACCGTTTCCAATGACTGGGATACTGACCTCTTGTTTGACCTCGCTGATCACGGACCAGTCAGCGGGGCAGGAATAACCCTGAGTGGCGAAGCGAGGATGAACCGTAATCCCGTCTACACCGCAATCCTCGAGAATACGCGCTATTTGCGGGGCGGAAGAGTCCGCCGGCGACCACCCGGACCGGATCTTGGCGGTCAGGGGGGCCTTACAAGAGCTACGTACACGCATGACCAGCCGCGCAATTTTCTGAAGATCCTTAAGCAGGGCCGCTCCAGCCCCGGTCTTGGTCACTTTCTTTACGGGACAGCCCATGTTGATATCAACGAGGTCGGCACCCGCTTCAACCGCTATCTGGGCGGCCGCACCCATCTCATCGGCGTTGGATCCGAACAGTTGCACGGCAAGGGGTTTCTCTGCGGGATGGGTCTTCAAGTAATCAAAGGATCTCTTGTTACCCCGGCAGAGCCCTGCCGCACTCACCATCTCTGTAGTAACCATTGCGGCCCCAAGGCGCTTGACCATCAGGCGAAAGGCCTTGTTGGTAATCCCTGCCATGGGGGCCATGATGAGACGGCTTTCGAGTTTCAGGGTCCCTATTTTGAGCATCTCAACGTCTTTCGATCCTATGGCTTTTGGACTTCGGATTAGTATATTCAAAATCTTGCGACAATTCGACAATTAAGAGTAGTGGACGTTGTTGACTATCGTGACAAATTATCTTATGTCACGGAAGCGGTGACGCAAGGGTTGTTTTTGCACAAAGCACGTAACTCTCTCTGGGCAGGCTTCGCCAATGACACGGGTTTTGGCGAAAGGGATTCCTACACTAATTGGACGTCTCGGAATTTCTACGACTGACTGAGAATAATGAGTTTTTAGGAGGCCTGAGTCTCTGCCTCACACATGGAATAATGGAATAGAGGAACGGTGGAATAGTGGGTTTTGAAAGGATATTATCCATCTTTAGACCTATCGTAAAGGCGGCTTTTCCTTCTCCCTCAACGGTGGACTCTCCTGTACGAACAGGAGGCCAAGAACCATTTTTCCAATATTCCAGCATTCCAGCATTCCAACAAGAATTTGGGGCGAAGCCCCTAAGTTTTGCTTGAATAAGGGCCAGTCGATTCGGAGGTGCGCCACCATGAATTCTCTTGGTGGAAATGATAGTCATGATAGTCACGATCGTCAACAACGTCCCCACATTCACACATTCACTCCTCGCCGACATTTTCAACAGGTTGTAAGCGATTCTGGCTCAATGTGAGGGCTCCGGTAGGGCAGACGGAGACGCAGGCCGAGCACTGGATACAAGGTAGCTCCGCTGAATCCTTATCACCAAAGAAGCTTATCACGGTCTTCATGCCCCGGTGTGCAAAGCTCAAGTGGGGGCGCGGGTTCTCCTTTTGGCAGATGTGGATGCAGCGCCCGCAAAGGACGCATCGGTTGGGATAGTAATCCAGGAGGGGATGTTCCTTGACCACCTCGGGCTCTTTGAGAAAGGGTTCAAGGGCTTTTGGTTTCAGGCCCACTTTCAAGAACTTTGCAATGCGCTGAAGTTCGCATTTCTTGTTGGCCGGACAACTCGCACATTCGACCCGGTGGGCGGACAAGAGAAATCGGAGGGCGGAACGCTGGAGCCTGCGTACAAGAGGTGTATTGGTTTTGACCACCAAACCTTGCCGGACCTCGACGGTGCAAGAGGCAATGGGTGCCCTTTGCCCTTCCAGTTCGACCAGGCAGAGCCTGCATGATGCAGGCGGATGTTCCATGCCTTCAAGGTAACAGAGATTGGGAATATAGATATGGTTTTCGAGACAGGCCCCAAGGAGGGACTTACCCTTATTCGTGATGATCTCTCTTCCATCCACAATCAGCTTTACCATGGAAGAACAAACCTCTCTTAGGGGGGCCTAGCGGCCCGCCATGTCTTCGGCCGGTCGTTCCACTACCGGAGCAAGACCGGGAGGGGAAACCTTTTTCACGGCATTGTATTCCGCTGGACATGCTGCCATGCACTCACCGCATTTCACGCAAAGACTTTGATCAATCCCCTTTTTCCTGTCCTTGGTCGTGAATATCGCTTCTACAGGACAGCTCCCGACACAGGCGTCACACCCGCGTGCGCATTTTTCCAGGTCTATGTAATAGGCGGTCAGTGAGCGGCAGACACACGCAGGGCAGCGCTTCTCCCTGACATGGGCTTCATATTCGTCCTTGAAGTACTTGAGGGAGGTGAGAACCGGGTTGGGGGCGGTCTTGCCCAGGCCGCAGAGGGAGCCCAGTCTTATATCCTCGCTGAGGGATTGGAGTCTCTCCAGGTCTTCCTCCTGTCCTTCTCCTGCCGTGATCCTCTGGAGAATTCTCAAGAGTTGATAGGTCCCCACCCGGCAGAAGGTACATTTGCCGCAGGACTCCTTCTGGGTAAAGTCGAGGAAGTAGCGGGCCACGTCAACCATGCACGTGTCCTCATCCATGACGACCAGGCCCCCTGAACCCATCATTGCGCCTGCCTCGGTGAGTGAGTCGAAGTCTATAGGGGTATCCAGGAATTCCTCGGGCAGACATCCTCCGGAGGGGCCTCCTATCTGGACGGCCTTGAAGGATCTTTTCTTTGGTATTCCGCCGCAGATGTCGAAGATGAGCCTGCCCAAAGTGACTCCCATGGGTATTTCCACCAGACCGGCATGAACTACATCTCCCACTACCGAGAAGACCGCAGTCCCCGGGCTGCCCTTGGTGCCGGTTCCTTTGTACCAGGCAGCGCCGTTCCTGAGGATCGGGGGGATCGAAGCGAAGGTCTTCACGTTGTTGATGACAGTGGGTTTGCCCCACAGCCCCCTTTCCGCGGGGTAGGGGGGGCGATATCTGGGCATCCCTCGGTATCCCTGTATGGACTGGATCAGGGCGGTTTCTTCGCCGCAAACAAAGGCCCCGGAGCCCTGGAAGATGTCCATATCCAGGTGGAATTGGCTGCCCAATATGTTTTCCCCCAGAAGGCCCTTTTGCTCGGCTTGCTCCAAAGCGCGTGTCATTCTTTTCACGGCCAGGGGATACTCGGCCCTTACGTAAACTGTTGCCCTGGAAGCACCGATGGCATAGGACCAGACGATTATCCCCTCTATCACCTGGTGTGGGTTACTCTCCAGGATCGTCCTGTCCATATAGGCCCCTGGATCACCTTCGTCGGCATTGCATATGACATACCTTTCCTTCTCTCCGGACTTCCCGGCCAGGGACCATTTCCTTCCCGTGGGGAACCCTGCGCCACCCCTTCCCCTAAGGCCGGAGTTCTCAACCACCTCAATTATTTCTCCGGGCGATAGCCGGAGCGCGAGGGCCAGGGCCTCGTATCCTCCCCGGGCTAGGTATTCGTAGATATCATTCGGGTCGATGGAGCCGCAATGTTCCATGATGATACGTGTCTCTTGATTGAACCGGGAGAAATCCATGACCGAAGGGATGAGTTCGTTCTCCTCGGTTGCACCCAGGATATACTCGAACAGGGGATCTCCGTCAACCAGCAGGGATTTTACGATCATGCGGGCCTTGCCGGGGGTTACCTGGTGGTAGAGAATGGGGGGGAATCCCGCATTTTCTACCAGGACAAGGGGTTCTGCATAGCAGTGACCCAGGCATCCCACCTCCTGTATTTGGGCGTCAACATGAAATTCAAGGAGGGCCTCCTCAAAGGACTTTTTTGTCTCCATGGCGCCGGATGCAATCCCGCAGGTCGCCATGCCGATAGAGATCCTTGGGGCAAGGTCCTTCCCGGCCTTTCCTGTCTTGGACTCCGCCTCTTCTCGGAGGCCTTGGTATGCCTGCTGTATCCTGTCTCGCTCAACGTTCATTCTTGGGTATTTTTCTCCCTTTCCCTGCGTTCCTTTTCTATCCGGTAGCCCAGGATTATCCCCTCCACCTTGCTGGGGGCCATGTGGCCGTGGACGGTTTCGTCCACCACCGCGACCGGCGCCAGGGCGCAGCAACCGATGCAAGCGACACGCTCAATGCTGAACTCTCTGTCAGGGGTTGTCTCTCCTTCCTTGATGCCCAGCTTTCTTTCAAAGTTTTCCAGTATCACGTCTCCTCCCCTTACGTGACAGGCGGTGCCGAGGCATACCTTTATTGGGTGACGGCCGGGGGGGTTGAAGCGAAATTGGTTATAGAAGGTTGCGACACCATAGATCTCACAGGCGCTCATTCCCAGGTACCTCGCAACCTTCTTGATTGCATCGGCCGGGAGGTAGGAATATCTTTCATGTATCATCTGGAGAATATGGATCAGGTATCTCCGCTCCCGGGGGAAATTGTCGAGAGACTTTGAGATGTCCTGCAATATCTCTTCTGTGAGCTCCTTGTCCATAAACCATCCCATCGGCGGAAATGATGTGCCATTGATCAAGGACCTGTCGCTCCGCCCGTGCTCAATCTATTATTTCATTGGCGCCCTTTTTTCAAGGGTCTAGATATCTGGAGCCTGTTGCGCTGGCCGCTAGGCTACGAGGTGTTTCAGGGGATTAGAGAGGAAAGATTAAAAGATTAGCTGCGTTGCTTGAGCAAAGCGATGCTGGACAAAACAACAAACAAGCCTTCCTTAAGATCCAGCATCTCTCCGAGCCGGAAGCCAGGAACCAGCATCTGGTATCTCTTCGCAAACTGCACAACAAGATACGGAAACTTGACACAAACTTTGAGGTCTTAACCCATGTAGACGGCTAGAGAGGGAGACTCCGGCGAAGACCATCTCCTGGGGCTACTGCGGCCTTCGATTAAGTGTTTGGTGGCGTCGGCACTGCCTGGGAGAAATTTGATTGAGCCTCGTGAAAAGACCCCCCGGGACCACTGATCATCGTCGATCAGGCTTTGGGCAACAGCCCGCCGGGAGCCGACCCTATATCTTTTCCATTGCGCCCAGGGCGCCCCGGATCCTGTCGCGGAGGAGGAAACACAGCTTTTCCAACACGCTGAACCCCAATTCCCTGTTGCTGAGCATCATTTCCCTCAGGGCGGTGCCCTTGATACAGAGGACTTTTGTAGGCTTCTGGCATCTGGCCGAGGACATAAGGGTATGGGGCTCTCCCAGCAGTGTGGACCAACACCCCAAGACCCTCCCCCTTCCCAGTATTCCATAAACGGCGATTCCCTTTTTGGTGTCGAGGTCTATGGATCTTTCCAGGAACACATGCCCTTCGGCGATGAGAAAGATCTCTTCTCCGAAATCCCCCTGCTGAAACACGAATTCCCCAGGCCCGTATGTCTTGACACGGCATAGGCTTGCAACCTTCTTGATCTCCTCCCTATTGAGGCCACTGAAAAACTCCGAGCCTTCCAAGATTTCAAGGATCTTAGCTTGGTCCATATGGTTCCCTCCAAAAGGTGATGGCTTCGTAAAAAGTCCAATTTCTGCGTTGCGCTTCACCTCGCTGTGACTGCGGCGTACGCCAAGTACGCCTCGTCACACGAGATTTGCGCGCCTTGAACTTGAAGCTTTTTACTTTGCCATCCCAAACCCGACTTTTTACGACTTGATCAAAGGTGAACAAGCAACATGGACTTACGCCTAGATATGCCTCAACCGAAGAGTGAATCAGGCATCTCAGTATTCTACTGAAGGAAAAAGCCTCTTGTCCGTGTGGGGTAGAAACAGGGCGGCTATGTATTCATTCATAAAAGGCTGATAGATCGAAAGCTCAATGTTCGTCATGGATCTAGATATATTGAGGCATTTCTCAAGGGCGGATTCAGATAGCAGGCAAAGGCGAGCACCCGCCAGCGAACTATTGCCTATGAACTGTATCTTTTCCCTGGGGATATCCGGTAGGAGCCCTATGGACACGGCCTTGTCTATGTCCAGGTAGTTACCAAATCCCCCGGCCACGTACAGGGTCTCTATCTGGGAGAAATCGAGCCCGATATAGTCTATCAAGGACTTGATGGCGGCAAAGATCGCACCTTTGGACTTGATGAGGTTTCCAATGTCCGGTTCTGTAATGACTACGGGGCTACCATCCTCTGCCTCGTCCCCTCCTGCTATGATATATTGAGGTATATCATCCTGGACGGTGAGTCTGGGGTCATTCCTGTCCCTCGAGAACTTTCCGTCGGGGCTTATTATCCCGTTTCTTACCAGCTCGTATATACAATCCACAAGGCCCGAACCACAGATGCCGCGAGGCTTGGCATTACCTATGGTCTGGTATCGGAGATTTCCATCCGATATCTCCACCGTTTCGATGGCCCCACGAGTAGCGCGCATGCCGCATTTGGTCCCTCCTCCTTCAAATGCAGGACCAGCGGACGCAGAACAGCAGACGAGCCACTCGTTGTTTCCAATGGCGATCTCACCGTTGGTGCCGATGTCTATCAAGCCTCGAACTTCAGGGTGGTCGGCAATGCCGCAGGCCATGACGCCTGAGACAATGTCGCCGCCCACATAGGAGGCAACACTGGGGATGGTCTCCAAGATACCGCTTGGATCGATATGTAT
>JAFDHB010000265.1 GCA_019308985.1 Deltaproteobacteria bacterium
TCTCCCCCCTGGCAGGTATGTAAAGGTTGCCGTGAGGGATACGGGTGTTGGAATGAATAGGGAGACGCAAGCGAGGTGTTTTGCGCCCTTTTTTACCACCAAGGGAATTGGTAATGCACTGGGCATGGGCCTTGCCTATGCCTACGGGGTCGTAAAGAATCACGGCGGCTTCATTAAGGTTGAAAGCCGCATAAGAAAAGGCGCCACTTTTACCATTTTCCTACCATCGTCCACCATGAGGGCGTGAAGGAGGACCCATGGAACACAACGCAGCCAGAGTCTATCTGCCCGAAAGGAGGTCAGAACCCAGACTAATGGTGAACAGGCCATGCAGGTGCAAGTTCTCCCTTGACCGATTCAAGGGCTCCTATGACATTACGATAAGGGACCGAACAGGGAAATCCATGTCACTGCTCGTTGAAAAGAACTCAGGCATACTACCTATGCTGAGATCAAGTCCCGTCACGCACCTCATGTATTATCCGAGCGACACTGGCTTCCCTGTGATCCATATTGGGGCTTCAGTAAGGCATGTAACCAACCAAGAGGGTACCGCGGAGAAGGGGTACTGCCTGGTCGGCCTGGAGTTCCTTCCGGTAGGTGAGGCGTTCTAGCCCCTATTATTTGTCCGGGAGCCAGGAGGATTCCAGCCCTGATCCTCCCCTGTAGGAGCGACTTGCAGTCGCGATAAATCAATGAGCCAGGTACATGCCCCCGATCGCAACTGAAAGCCGCTCCTACACGCGGGAAAGGTGACAAAGGCCGATAACGAAAAGAACTTAACCCCTAAGGAATATGCCACATGGACAAATCGGAACAGGAGGAACAGGATAGGAGAAAAAAGCCCCTCCACGCCTTCGGTGTAGTAGACAGGCGTTCCATGGTTGAGAGGAGGCGATTCTCTTACCATGCCCACATACCCGAGAGGAGGACCGGACGAGATCGAAGAAGAGGTGTAGTGGAAGAAATGGAGGCCTCTGTTCCTGATCGGATTTAGGCATTTTCCTTTTATCCCTGCTATCTTTGAGGTATCTTCGACCCTTGTCTCGTGATGCCGGGATGCCAGGGCAGAGGCCGAAGCCTATTTACCGGAGAGCATACAAATGGACTTTTCTCTTGACAGGGAACAAAGGGATATCAAGAGGGCCGCGGCCGAGTTTGCCCGGGGCGAGTTCCGCCCCGACGTAGCCCAGGAACTGGAGTCTACCCACCGCTTTCCCAGGGACATATACAAGAAGGCAGGAGAACTGGGTTTCATCGGTCTGGATTATCCTCAGGAGGTTGGTGGCGGAGGCCTTGGCGTCCTCGAAAGCACCCTTGTAGTGGAGGAGTTCTGCAAGGCCGACTCGGGGATAGGAATGGCCATACACCTTGGGTTTCTCCCTGCCAAGATAGTGAAGCTCATCGGGACCCCCGAACAGAAGGAAAAGTTTCTCGGCCCCGTGACCAGGGGTGACTGGATATCCGCCGTCTCATTCACGGAGCCCAACCACGGGAGTGATCTTACAAGGATGGAGACGACCCTGAGGGAAGAGGAAGGCGCCCTGGTTCTCAATGGAACAAAGATCTTTACCACCAATGCCGCTTACGCGGACTTTTTCATTGTCCTGGCCCAGGAAGATGAAAACGCACCGCCGGGCCAGGGAATGACAACCCTTTTAGTGGAAAGGGACCCGGCCACCTGGCTGGGTGGAAGCCTGGAGATAAACGAAATCCCTAACAAAATGGGCATTAGGATGACATCCAGCGGTGAGCTCGTGTTCAAGGACTTAAAAGTGCCGAAGCAGAACATCCTGGGAGAGAGAGGCCGGGGGCTAAAGAACGTGCTCGAGTTCCTGGACGAAAGCAGGGTTGAAATAGCGGCACAATCCCTCGGAAATGCGGAAGGCGCCTTCCTCAAGGCCCTTGACTACGCCAAGAAAAGGGAGCAGTTCAACAAACCCATAATATCCTTTCAGGCGATAGGTCACAGGCTTGCGCAGTGCTGGAGCCGGATCCAATCACTGAAGTTCCTTACCTACTACGCAGCCTGGCTGTGTGACCGGGGAAGGGGGAAGGAGGCAGAGACAGTAGCCCTCTTCACTTCCATTGTCAAACACCACGTGCCTGAAACCGCCAAGCAGATCATTGACGACACTATCACAGTCTTTGGCGGTTACGGGTATTTCATGGAACAGGACGTGGAGAGGCGGTACAGGGACAACCGTATCGCGGAGATATACGAGGGGACCGTGGAGATCCAACTGAACAATATTGTCCGCATCCTCAGAAAGCTGAACCCGGAATTCATTGATTCCGTTCTCCTGTAAGAGTCACTTCCTGTCATGCTCCTCCCGGCAGGAAATTGCTCCTACAGGATGCCCGCCTCTTCATAGGCCGGCGACCAAGGCTTGATCAATGAAAGGGATGGAGCCATGATTGGGGGAAGACGATGATCATTGCCCTGATACAAAACATTACCTTGCTCTTGGCCCTGAGCGCCATCTACGGTCTCCTCGTAAGGGTTCGGAGGGAAGACCGCAGGGCACAGAACAACATCCTGTGTGGGGTGCTCTTTGGCGGCGTCGCCACCGCAGGCATGATGCTCCCTTTCGAATATTCACCTGGAGTGATCTTCGACGGCCGCTCCATAGTCCTTTCCATCGCCGGGCTCTTTGGCGGATGGCTCCCTGCTTCTATTGCCTCTGCAATGGCAGGCGCCTATCGGTTTCACATAGGAGGAGCAGGCGCATTGACCGGCATCGGGGTGATTTTCACTTCAGCCGCCATGGGGGCCCTGTTTCATTATCGCATAGCGGGTCGCCTCCATACACTGAAACCAGCTACTATTTATGTACTTGGCCTGCTCGTTCATGTTGCCATGCTGGCCTGGATGCTGGCCATGCCCTGGCCCCTTTCCCTCGAGGTCCTCCAAAGGATCTCGTTGCCCGTGATCGTGATCTTTCCCCTGGGGACGCTCTTCATGGGGTTTCTGATGGGAAATGAGGAAAGGCGGCTGTTCACCGAGACAAAATTGCGGGAGAGCGAAGAGAAGTTTAGAAAGGCCGTGTATAACGTTCCCATATGGGTGGCTATCAGTACGCTGGATGAGGGCGAACTCCTTGAGGTGAACGAGGCATTCCTGAAAATGACCGGCCTCAAGAAGGAAGAGGTCATTGGCCGCCCGGCCAGAGAACTCAACATCTGGAATGATTTCAAAGATCGCGAGCGATTTGCCTCTAAGCTCAAGAAAGAAGGGGTTGTACGCGACATGGAAGCCAAATTGCGCACCAGGTCCGGGAATATTTTCGAAGCGGTCATAAACGCCGAGTTGATCGAGCTGGAGGGAGAACAGGTCGTAATCTCCGTTGTTCAGGACATGACAGAACACAATCGCTTGGAGGCACAACTGCGGCAGGCCCAGAAGATGGAGGCCATTGGGAGGCTCGCAGGGGGTGTGGCCCATGACTTCAATAATCTCCTTACCACTATCCTGGGTAATGCCCAGCTCGCATTAATGGAGACCA
>JAFDHB010000069.1 GCA_019308985.1 Deltaproteobacteria bacterium
CAACCTACTTGAGGATCTACAGAAGAATTTTGGCTTGACATATCTATTTATCGCCCATGACCTATCGGTGGTTAGACACATCAGCAACCGGGTGGCTGTCATGTACCTAGGCAAAATCGTGGAGTTGGCTGACACGGAGCAATTGTTCTCAAATCCAAGACACCCGTATACCGAAGCGTTGATGTCGGCGGTACCCGTACCGGATCCCGATTACAGTGTTGAGCAGATTATCCTGGAAGGGGACGTTCCCAGTCCGCTCAATCCTCCGCCTGGTTGCTACTTCCATACGCGCTGTCGATATGCCCAAGAAATATGCCGCAAGCAGACACCCGTTTATCGGCAGTTACGCTGTGGTCATTTTGTCATGTGTCACCTGACAGAAGAGTTGGACCTCCAACCGGTTCGGCAGAGTTGAAGACTGTCAAGCTCGGCCTAACCTCGCAGTTTTAGCGGACGGCCAGTAGGTTTCAAATTCTAAGCCAATACCTTCCTGAGATTGATGAAATTACTCCTATCAAACCCGAGGGTCTTGAAAAAGGAGAGCAGGTCAGTCGAATCCCATCTGACGGAGGTGAAAATAGTGTTTATCCCCCTGCCCTTGTAAAATTTGAAGATCTCTTCTGCCAGGCCCTTGCCGATCCCCTGGCCCATGTATTTCGGGTCTACCCCGAATTGGGCTATCCAGGCATTCTTGTCCATGCCAAAACTACCTGACAGGATGTAACTGATCATGTACCCCACGACCTTCCCCTCTATCTCGGCTACGAAGCTTGCTTCTTCGGCCTTTGGGGCGTGCTCCCGGATGATCTGCTTGAAATCAGACGATACCGGGACCTTGGTTATGGATTCCTGAATCTTGCTGATGGAATCGACATCTTCCAACCTGAGCCTTCTGATCGTGATTTTGTTCATGCCACCCTTTCTGCAAATTTCTATGGCAGAACCGTCAAGAGGGGGTCAATCGATCCTTATGATTTTCACGTGATGACCTATCCAGTCCGGGGGCAAATACACCCTGCCGCTGTTTCCGCTCTGTTTCACCTGCTTTTCGATCATCTCTTCCCCGTAAACTTCGAACTTCACCTTGCCCTTTGGCGGCTCATCCGGGAATTCCTTAATATCCTTTATCTTCTCTTCTCCGGACACCTTCTGTGCCTGCCGCTTGTCCATTGTTGATTGACTATACCATAGAGGATCATGTCAACGATTCGTTCCGTCACTTCATGGATGGATAGCCTTCCATTCTCTCTGAACGACCTGTAACACCAGTTCACGATTCCGAATATACCAAAGGCCGTTACGGATAGAGGCTCGCAGGTTATCATGCCCTGATCTTTAACTCTTCTTTATTGCTCGATATATGTATCGTAGATTTCACGATGCTGCTCATAGATAATCTTCTTGAAATTCTTTGATAGATTGTGTGGGCAATGAAGTTTATCACCCGGATGGTTACCACATCTTTCTTGGCTGAGTTTCCCATGATAGTATTGTCCCTTTATGCCGCGTTAAAGGTAAATTTCACGTTCTCCACATTTAAGGGGCTTCCGTCACTCCGCCTGACCCTGTCGCCCAGTCTGAGAAGCCATTCCGTTTTTGCGGCGTCGTCCTTCCAGCTTATCCCCAGAGAGGATATTATGCTTCACTCCCATTCCATGTGGGGACCCTTGACGCACAGAAAAGGAGCTGGCTAAGAATCAATGCTGCTCGGCAAAATCTAAGCAAGGAACTCCAAGACTTTTTCCAATCTCTCAATGAAAAAAACGTTGTCTTTTTCAACGCCGACTGTGACCCGCATGCCATCCGGCACACCAAAGGCCTTGAGCGGCCTGATGATCACACCCTCCCTTAACAATCCGTCGTTGACTTCGTTGATGTCCTTTCCAGGGAAAAATAGAATGAAATTGGCGTGGGACGGAACCGGCCTCATCCCCAGCTCCTTCAACTGATTGAAGAGTGCCTCCTTGTTCCTGTTGTTCAGTTCTGCTGAGCGATTCTTAAACTCATCGTTTTCAAGGGCTGCCAAGGCCGCTTGCTGGGCCACCCTAGTCAAGTTGAACGGCGCCCTGACCCTGGCCAAATAGGCGATGGTGTCCTCCTTCGCGATTCCATAACCTACTCGCAATCCGGCAAGACCATATATCTTGGAGAAGGTTCTCAAGACAATGACATTCTTCCTCTTCAGGGCCAGATCAATCCCGTCAAGGTGATTCTCTGGATTGGTGACATATTCCTGATAGGCGTTGTCCAGGACAATGATCTTATCATCGGGAAGGCTATTGATAAACTCCAGCAATTTTTCCTTGGGCAACATTGTTCCGGTGGGGTTGTTTGGGTTTGCAATGAAGATGATCTTGACCGACGAATCCAACATCTCGTACATCCGTTTCAGGTCATACCCGTAACCTTCATCCATGTCCGCTTCGATGACCGCCTTCGTTCCCATGTTTTCTATGGCAGCGACCTTGAACATTGGGAAGGTGCTCTTTGCCGTCATGACTTTTTCCCCAGGTCTCAAGAAGACCTTGACGATCATCCTTATGAGCTCCACGGAACCCGAGCCCATAATGACATTTTGTATTCCCACGCCCTGATATTCCGCAATCCTTTTCTTGAGGAAATAACTGTCTGTATCAGGGTAGAGCCTCAACAAGCTTATCTCCTTCTCAATTGCCTTTGCCACGTGGGCAGGAGGAGGAAAAGGGTTCTCGTTTGAGGCAAGTTTGACCACCTTCTTGAGACCGAATTCCCTTTGAACCTCTTCGAGCGGTTTTCCGGGTTTATAAGGCATAAGCTCAAGGATGTTCGGGTTGAGCATTGATTTCGTTTGATTACCCTCCCTATGTGTTTTCTATGAGTTTCAGTTCGGTGTGAGGAGGTTCGTTCTCTATTTCAAGCCCTGAAGATCTTATCGTCTTTTCTATAAATTAGCCTTACTGTACCGCGACGCGATTACGATACTGCCATAGGAAATGGGCGGTCGATTGAGGATTCTTAATAGTAGGGGATAAAAGCAATGTCAAGGCAAAATCCCTGATCAAATTCATCATCGAAAATTGGAAACACTGAAGGTCACGTGCTTTTTAGAAAGCCCCAGGTGCAAGTTGAGCCTGTGAAATGCCTCCATCGCGCAGACGGGATCCTTTGATCAGCATCATTTTTCGTTAAGTGATCCGATTCTTTCCCTCTTTAGTCCGTAAGGTAATTGGCCTTTTTCAGAATCCTAAATCGATATTTCGGGCACCACACGATATGGTATTTACATTGCCATACCGTGTATGCTAATTTTTTAAGCCCGAATTTCGCGAGGCTCTTGGGTAGCGGATCGTTTACGATCCTAACTTCTTCATAATATTGGCTACTTGTAGCCCTAAAGGCTCCTCTACCCTTGAAAATCAATTCACTAAAAAGGTGAATAGAGAAGATCAAAAAGGGTTTGCAATTCCGAGTTTTGCCCCAACCCTTGCGAAATTCGGGTTAAAATCACTCACTTCACTTTTAACTTAGTCGGGGCCTGATCAACTCGCAAAAACCCTAAAAAATGCCTGGTACTTTCGAAAAAATTACAGATGCCGTCCCCAGAGTGGGGTTTGGAAAGGGATTGGCATGAAAGGAGCGCAGAATGACCTTCAAGGTGGTGAACACATTTGTTATTCCGGAAATCGACTATGGTGATTCTCTGCTGGATTCCCTTGACGCTGAAATGGAAAGGGGCCAGTGGACAACTGAAAAAGATCTCATCGCACACTGTAAGGATGCGGACGCCGTCATATGCACGAGCCCCGGCCAGGAATGGTCCGAAAGAGTCCTCAACTCCTTTTCCAAGTGTCGCATCATTGCCACGACTTCCATTGGATACGACCGAATACCCCTGGAAACAGCCACCAAGCAGACTATCGCCGTCACCAACATTCCGGATTACTGCATAGACGAGGTCTCAAGCCAGGCGATCGCCCTTATAATGGCCCTTGCGCGAAAGCTGTTTCAGCTCGACGGGGAAGTCAGGGAGAAGCGCACCCATTTTACGCCTCTGAACAGGGAGGCAGTCCGGAAGATCCTCAACCCCATCCTTCGAACCAGGGATCAGGTCTTAGGTATCATCGGGTTTGGGAAGATCGGCACAGCCGTAGCTCTAAAGGCCCGGGGACTCGGCATGAAGGTCATTGCATACGATCCTTACGTCTTGGGAGCAATAATGCACACCCACGGAGTTGAGCCTGTTGACCTGGACACCCTCCTGAGGGAATCCGATGTCATCAGCATCAACGCCAACCTCACCAGTGAAACAAGGAACATGATCGGCGAGGAAGCCTTCAAGAAGATGAAACCCACCTGCTACCTCGTCAATACTGCGAGGGGTGGAATCGTGGACCAGGATGCCCTGGTCAAGGCCCTCCAGAACGGTGTGATCGCAGGGGCCGGCCTTGATGTTCTGGCCGTTGAGCCCATTCCGGAAAATGATCCCCTTCTCAGGATGCCCAATGTTATTCTTACCGGGCACTCGGCCTGGTACTCAAACACCTCCGATTCCCCGACCGAATTCTGGCACAAGGCCATGGGCCAGGTCATAATGGCCTTGAAGGGTGAATTCCCCACATATACAGTCAACCCAGAGGTAAAAAAGGAGTGGCTCAGCAAGTGGGGATCAGCGCAGGGATGAATTTCAGGGAAAAACCCGGCCTTTAACCTCCTTGTCTTGATTCCGGTCTCAATGCCTGCCATCAATTGAGCCCCTTGAGGGCCGGCGGGGACAAGGGAAGAACTCCCGCACCCCCCGCACGGCTCGGTCAAGGGGAAAGGGCTTATTCCCTGGGCTTACAAATTATTTCAAGTATCCGGGTGTCGAAGAAGGTGTGGGTGTTGGTTGACTTGAGCACTATGGCCGAATCCGCTCCCCTTCCGGTTCCGCCTATGGCGATCACTTCCTTCCCGGACTCCACAAGACCTGCGTCCACTGCCATACAGGATATCTCGCACCCTACCTTCACCCCGGAACTGAAGAGCCTCAACACGTGGGCGATCACTTCGTCGATCTGGATTGCTCCGAACTTGTTTTTCACTGATCTTCCCAGCATCCCGAAGGCATGACCCGCGAAGAGGATCTTCCCTCCGTTCGATTCGATGGCCGAGCGATTCTCTTGGAGCAACCGGACCTTGTTTGGCTCCCTGAAACCGACCACCCCTGCTGCTACCACGAGGTTGTATCCCTTGAAGACTTCCGAAGCCTTGACGCCCGTGGCTCCGCTGAAGGAAGCCACTACGACGTCCCCTATGTTTAAGGCCTCCGCCCGCTCCTTTGCCAACTCAAGGGTTTCATCGGTATTGTCCGGTCCTTTCTTGTCGAAATAGACAGTCCGCGCTTCAGTCAATATGGATATCCTCCCTTCCCTATTCTTCCAACCACCAGAACTTGGAATATCGTTATGCTCATCATGGAATCCTTATTGCAAGGTCAAACGCATGTCAAGAAAATATATGGAATCGGTCATGAATATAAGGCCTTTCAGTGACGTCGCCCCTAATCTTCAGGCAAGGCTTCCAAAGGGACCTTTCATCTCTTGACATTCTTCAGTTAAAATTCTAGTTTACAAATTCAGTGTCTAACAGGAGAATATTTGATGCCCTGCCGATACCACCCTGATCGTGAGACTTATGTTACCTGCCAGAAAATGGAAATAGGTTACTGCCGGGAGTGTTTAGAAAATTGTGAGGCGTGCACCGATCCGTGCACCTATTGCAAATTCAGGCCTCAGTGCATTATCTGGGAACTGTGCCGCAAGAGCGAGAAGAGATACCGCCTGGAAGAGGAGGCAAAGGGCTCAGCCTCCCGGTAAAAGATGAAAGGCGTGAAACCCTTTCCAAATCCGTGCCAAGAATAGCCAAAGCAATGAGGCCCCCAGACAAGATAAGAGGCAACCTAACAAGAGGGAATACAATGTCAGGCGTCGTGCTTCAATTTTCCGACGAGGAAATAATGCAAATCGAAGCCATACTGATGGATGGCGATGCAGAAAGCGCCCTGCGCTTCTTGAGGGAAGTCCTAAGGCCCAAAATCAGGGCAAAAGGCTCCAGGAACCTTGATCCGGGCAAGCCCTCAGGCATCATGACCTGATTCCGTCTTCAGGAGAGTAACCTGAGATGATAAGAAAAAGGCATTTTGTATGACTTCCCTGTCCAGGCAACTGAAAGAGGCCGAACAGAAGGTAAGGATCCTCCACGAGATAGCGAAATTCGTCTCCTCTTTGCTTGACCTCCAACTTGTCCTTGACGCCATTGTGGACCTCCTCGTCAGGGAATTCAGGCTGGACACATGCTCCATCCGGCTTCTGGACCCGGATGGCAAGCTTAGGATAAAGAGTCACAAAGGGCTGAGTAAGAGCTTCGTTGAACAAGCCACTTGTATTCCCACCAGCCAGAGCTATTCGGGGGAATGTTTTCTAACCGGTCGAATAGTAATCGTCAATAACAGCCAGGAGATTGAAGAACATGCCTTGAAAAACCGCCTGGTCCGAGAAGACATAAGGTCCTTTGCGGTATCCCCCATAAAAGTCGAAGGGAAAACCATAGGGGTCCTCGTAACCGCCAGCAAGAGAAAAAACTATTTCCATGAGCGTTTCAACGACGTGATCTATACCATAACAAACCAGATCGGGGTTGCCATCAAGATCTCCCGCCTTTATGAAGAGGTCTACCAATTGAATCAAAGGTTGGAACAAAAGGTCAGGGAACGTACCGCAGAACTCGAGGAAAAGACCAGGCAACTTCTCGAGGCGGAAAGGCTGGCCACTATCGGCGAGATTTCCCAGAGGATCGCCCATGAGCTCAGGAACTCTCTCACGGTGGTGGGAGGATTTGCCAGGAGACTCTACCAAAGGTCCGGAGAAGACGACCCGAACCGGGAATACCTAATTACCATCACGGAAGAGGTCAAGGTCCTGGAAGAAAAGGTCTCAAACATCATAAATCTGGGTAACATGGAGCAGATTTCCTACTGAATCCCCGTTTCCCCGGCCCCGGCACTATCATCCAGTACAACGAGGAAAAAGTTCTCTCACCAGTTATTCAACACGCTGGTTCATTGCGTCCAAAACCTCTTACAAGTATGCGTCCTTATTCGAACCGTCGAAAAACTCCCAATGTCATGCCCGTGAACACGGGCATCCAGAGAACATGATCTTCTCTCAGCAGACAGGATTCCTACTGGAGTTCATCCCGCACTTGAGATGCGGGACAGGAATGACAGTCACTTACGGCAATCGTCATTCCCGTGAAAACGGGAATCCAGGAGCCTTTACTCCGACTTATTGACAAATCACCTAAATTTCATATCTCCTTAGGACCCCAAGAGAATTGTTTTTGCATCTTTCTCCATAAGATGTTATGAAAACCGTTTTTGAGCCCGTTCCGCCTCTTCCTTGGATTCCGCGGGACAAGAGGCTTATATTCCTTTCAGGCACAGGGAGGACGGTATGGATGAAGAAGTCATAAAAACTGACGTCTTGTGTATCGGCGGAGGTATCGCCGGTCTTATGGCCGCCATAAGGGCAGGTGAACTCGGGGCAAAGGTCCTTGTCGCTGAGAAGGGGAATGTCCTTTACAGCGGCTGTGGAAGAATGGGAAACGACCATTTTGAGACTTACGTCCCGGAAGTCCACGGGGAGGACAAGGACGTCTGGATCGAGGAACTGCTCAAGACCGCAAAGGGCGAAATCCTCATAAGCAAGGACCTTTTCAGGGCCCAGTTCAACAAGGCCTTTGATATCGTAAAGCTCTGGAACGAGTGGGGAATACCCATGAAGTACAAGGGCAAATGGGAATTCGCCGGCCACTCCTTTCCCGGACGTCCCATGACCCACGTCAAGTATGAGGGGCGTTTTCAAAAACAGGTGCTTGCCAAGCAGGCAAAGGACAGGGGAGCAAAGCTCATGAACCGTGTGATGGTCTTTGATCTGCTTCGGGAAGGAGATCGCGTTACAGGGGCCATCGGCATAAGGACCAGGGAGGACAAGGTTATTCTTTTCCAAGCCAAGGCTATTATCCTGGGGACCGGTAAGTGCTCCAAGCTCTACCCTCCTCTGACCCCGGGATGGATAGGGAACGACCCCCATGGCAACGTCCAGACCGGTGACGGCAGGGCCATGGCTTACAGGGCAGGTGCAGAGTTGCAGAATCCGGAGATGCCACAGAGGCACATCGGTCCCAAGTACTTCACCAAGTTCGGGCAGGCCACCTGGGTCGGGGTGGTTCGCGATTGGGATGGGAAACCCGCTGGCACCTTTGTGGACAAGCCTGACAGAAGATACGGCGACATGATCTGCGAGGTCAACAAGCTTGCACCGGAGCAATACACGAAGGCGGGTAAAGGCCCCCTTTACATGGACTGTACCGGGATCTCGCAAGAAGATTACGAGTACATGATGCACTGGATGTTCCATGAAGGGAACGTTTCACTCCTTGACCACATGGAAGAAGAAGGGATCGATCTCAGGAGACACCCCATCCAATTCGCGACATACCCCCTGCGCGGCGGGGGCCTGATCGTTGCCAACGAAAGGGCCGAGACCACCATCAAAGGCCTTTACGCAGCAGGTGACGAGGCATTCGGTGACATATCCGCGGCTGCAACCTTCGGCTACATTGCGGGAGAGAGCGCGGCCAACTTTTCCCGGGAGGCGAGCCCGGGAGACATAGAGAAAAAGAGGCCTGTCATAGATACCAGGAAGAAGATGCTTGACAATCTGAGGGGCAGGGAAAGCGGACCGGAATGGGAGGAGACCACTGTTGCAATGCAGCAGATCATGCTGGATTACGCCGGGCACGTTCGTAATGAGTCCCTGCTGAAACAGGGACTCTTCCATTTTCGCCGGATCAAAGAAAAAGCCTATAAGGAAATGGTGGCCCGCAACCCCCACGAGCTTGGTCGCTGCCTGGAGGTCCTGAACATGCTCGATCTGGGGGAGATCACCTTCATTATGGCCCTGGACAGGAAAGAGACCAGGGGGCTCCATGTGCGGCCGGATTATCCCTTTACAAACCCAACCCTCAATCAGAGGCACATTATCTGTAAAAGGGATGGTAGAAATATCATCTATTGGAAACCATACTGAGGAGGGAAACCATGCCACCGGTCATTGATGCTGAGAAATGCAGCCGATGTGGTAAGTGTGTTGACATATGCAGCGAAGATGTATTCTATGGTTCAGAAAAAGGGGAAGTTCCGATCGTCACCTATCCAAAGGAATGCAGCCACTTTGCCGGATGCGTCCATATCTGCCCGGAAGGGGCCATCCGCTTGAGGATTCCCCTGCCCATGCTCCTTGTATACAAACCGGACAAGGAAGTTGAACCATAGGGCACTGGAAAAACAATGCGGGTAAACATCCTGGCCCGCAGGACCAGGCTTTGGTTATCCCCAGGAGGGGCTGGTTACGGTGGCGTGCCGGTAAAATCGATCTTTACCCGGGCGGACAGGACGTCATCAATGGTGATCTTGTCCTTTTTGAGATATTCGTCCCCCACTTCCTTATCGATGACCTTTTCCTGGAACAGTTTCGTGGTGATATAGGCGCGAAGCCCGCGTTTGTCGATCTTGTCGACGGGTGTAAGGGGCCAGCCTGAAACGATCTCAAGCCTCTCGGGCAACTGGAATACCGCCGTACCCTTATCTTTGAGGTATTGAACGATCTCTTGGAAATCGATCTTTTCTCCCTTCACCGGTTGGACCACTGCACACATCTTCTCCCCCAGCAGCATGTCCGGCATGCCAACGGCAGCACAGTTGGCCACCTTGGGGTGCTCTTTGAGCTGGTCCTCCACCCTTTCAGGGTATACGTTCTCGCCGCCCCGGAGGATGGTATCCTTCTTGCGGCCTTCGACAATATAATACCCGTCTTCCCTGAGGGACATCAGGTCGCCCGTGTGGAAAAACCCCTCCTTGTCAAAGGCCAGCCTGTTTTCTTCCTCTGCCTTGAAATATCCCCTGAAATTGAGTGGTCCCCTCGTGACCAGCTCACCCACCTCGCCCCTTTTGACCTCCCGGTTCTGGTCATCAACAAGCCTGACCTCCACCTCCGGGTCTTCGATTATCGGCCTGCCC
Source organism: Deltaproteobacteria bacterium (assembly GCA_019308985.1). Next base: position 10,097 of record JAFDHB010000069.1, read on the forward strand.
ACGGTATGCATCTGGGTCTCCTTGGGGCTGTCCCACCGGGTGGAAATCTGGGGGCCCTCGGCCATGCCGAAGGTGTTGCTAAAGTTGACGCCGAAGGTGTCTATACACCATTCCACCACCTCGGGCCTGGATTTCTGTCCCCCTGCTGCCAGGACCTTGAAGGAGCTCAGGTCATACTTCTTTGAGGTCTCGAATGCGTCTTTCCAATAGAGAACCAGGACAGGGACGATCAAGGTGTGGGTGACCCTGTATTTTTCGATCATCTGAAAGCTGCGCTCAGGCCTGGTGGAGTTACAGAGGACGATTGAGCCTCCCCTGTATATGGCAGGACCGCAGATGTTTTCCATGGACGCGTTGTGGGCGACTGGTATGGTCACCAGGGCGACCGAGTCATCCGTGTACCCGTAGGCGCGCCCCACATAGTCCCACCCGCAGATGTAATCGTTATGGGTCCGCGGGATACCCTTTGGCACGCCGGTGGAACCCCCTGAGAGCTGTTCTATGCAGATATCATTCGGATCCGGCCTGAACTGGTTCAGGTAGTCCCGGGGATAATCCCTCTCTACGGGTTCCTCCAGCAATTCTTCAATGGCCTGCCATCCCCCCGGGGCCTCTCTCCCAGCGGTAATAAATACCTCGAGATGTTCGTGCTCCGGCCTGAGCTCCTGTACCATGGCCACGTAATCAAACTTTTCATTTACGGGGACGCAAATGCCTTTGGCCTGGTGGACCCTCAGCTCGTGGTCTATTTCGAGGCGGCGATGGCGGGGGAGACACATTACGGGGATGGCCCCGAGCCTGTTTAGTGCGAAAAACAGGATCAGGAACTCTGCCACGTTGGGAAGTTGCAGCACGAAAAAATCCCCGTTCTCCACACCCAGCTTGGAGAGGTGTATGGCAAGGCGGTTGGTCTTCTCCTTGAGTCCCTTCCAGGTCAGCTCCTTTTTTTCGTCAGCCACCGCGAGCCTTTGGGGCCGAAGGCGCGCGTTTCGGTCCAGGCAATCGCACACGGTGATGTTATGGAAGAACCCCTTGCTCGCGTACCTCTCTATTTCCTCCTGACTAAATGGCTTCCACAGGCCCTTCAATAACTCCCCGTGAGTTTTCCTCCCATTCGCCATCTCAATCACCCCCCTGTAGGAGCAACCTCCTGCTTGCGATATCATCGCCCTGACCAATCGTCATTCCCGTGAAAACGGGAATCCAGGAGCCGTTACCCTGACCTATTGAGAAGTTACGAGACCACGATAGCACCTTGGAACCGCCCTACTTCCCCTTCTCCTTGATGGTCCTCAGGATTTCCTCGGGCGTGATGGGCAGGCGTGTAAAGCGTGCACCCACTGCGTCGGATATGGCGTTTGCAATCGAGGCCAGCACGGGGGCGCTTGCCCCTTCCCCTGCCTCCTTCGCGCCGAAGGGGCCTTCCGGGTCAGGTATCTCCAGGGAGTAAAGTTCCTGGGACCCTGGTATATCCATGAAGGTAGGCATCTTGTAGTCCCTAAAGGAGGTATTCAGCACCCTTCCCCTGTCATCACGGATGACCTGCTCAAACAAGGCCTGGCCCACATGCATGACCGTGGAGCCGATCAACTGGCCCCTGACCAGCATGGGATTGAGCTCCCTGCCTCCGTCGTGGGCCATCCACATGTTCACGATATCCACGAACCCTGTCTCCGGGTCGACCTCCACTTCGCAGACCTGGGCATAGTAGCTGTAAGCGGCGCTGAAGTTGCCCATGCCCTTGGAAAAATCCAGGTTCCCGACCGGGGCATTGTAATATCCCCTTCCCATTATGGTCATGCCCTTCCTGTTCTGGCAATACCTGACCAGCTTGGCAAAATCCATGCTTTGTTCAGGGTCATCTCTGACAGATACTTGCCTGTTCTTGAAGACCAGGTCCTCTCCCTTGACATTGAATACTTCCGCGGCCACCTGCGCGAGCTGCTTCTTTGCATCCAGGGCCGCCATCTTGGCCGCGTTGCCCGCGTAAAATGTCACCCTCGATGACCATGTCCCGCCGTCCATGGGGGTCAGGTCACTGTCAATCAAGGCAAAGCTCACATCGTCCGGCTCGATACCCAGTACCTCGGCCACGATCATGGGAAGGACCGTGTCGCAGCCCTGCCCCACGTCGGTGGCCCCGCTCTGGAGCGCAATCGTCCCGTCTTCAAGCACCTTCAGCATGGCCGAACACGCAGACATCCCCATTATGTTGGAACCGCTGATAAAGCCGGTGGACGCGACGCCTATGCCACGGTACTTGGGCAGTTTGCCCCTCTTCCGGTCCCACCCGGACATCTCCCTGGCCTTGTCCAGGGCCTCCTTGAGCCCGCAGGTAGTGATCTTGAATCCATTGGGAGCCTCGTAGCCGGGAGTCATGGCATTCCTCTTCCTGATCTCGATCCTGTCAATGCCAAGCTCATCGGCGATCTCCTCCATGACTGCTTCCAGGGCAAAATTGATCTGGGGGGCGCAGTGCCCCCTGAGGGCACCGCAAAAGGACTTGTTGGTGTATACACGATAGCCCCTGTAGCGGGCATTGGGAATCTTATAGGCCATCATCATGAAAGCGCTTATCAAGTAAATGCTCAACTGGCCGATGCTGCTGTGGGCGCCCCCGTCGGCGATTGCAAGGCAGTCCAGGGCCTGGATCAGGCCGTTCTTGTCAGCGCCGATCTTGAGCTGGATCTTGAAGGGGTGACGCATGTGGCCCATGACAAGGACTTCCTCCATGGTATGGGAGATCTTTACAGGGCGGCCCGTCTTCCTGGAGAGCATGACCGCCGCAAAGTCCATGGGCAGGGCCTCCTGCTTTCCCCCGGAATTTCCGGCACCCACAAAGGTCTGCTTCATGCGGATCTTGCTGGGTGGGACTCCGAGGCCCATGGCGAGCTGTCTCCAGGCCGTGTAAGGGCTCTGCTTGCATGCCTCCAGGGTGATCCTGTCATTGGCGTCCCAGTACCCTATGCAGGTGTGAGTCTCCAGCATCCCGTGCTTTATTGCCTGGGTCCGGAACGTGTTCTCCTTAATGACATATGAGGCCCCGAAACCCTTTTCAATATCTCCGAAGGCCCACTCCGACTTAGAGCTTATATTGCCTGGCTTATCATCGTACAGCAAGGGCGCGCCCTCTTTCATGGCCTCTTCAGGGTCAAAGACAGCGGGAAGGGGCTCGTATTCCACTTCTATGAGGTCCAGGGCCTCGTATGCAGTGTCTTCGTCCACCGCGGCAACCGCAGCCACCTCCTCTCCGATATACCTGACCCGGTCAATGGCAAGGGGCAGGTAGTCCCTGGTGTGGACAAAGTTGCCGTAGGGGATGCCGGGGAAGTCCTTCCCGGTGATCACCGCCTTGACACCAGGCAGCCTTTCCGCCCTGGTCGTATCTATGTTCAAGATCCTGGCATGGGCATGGGGGCTCCGCAGCAGTTTGCCGTGAAGCATGCCTGGGACCACCAGATCGGCTGCAAACTTGCACTCGCCCGTGACCTTTATCTTTGCGTCCTTCTTGGGATAGGGTCTTCCAATTACCTGTAAGGTGTCGCTCTCCTCCATGAAATGACTCCTTTCACTCCTTATCTCCGGGCCGCTTGGTCCGCAGCCGCCATGACCGCCTCTATGATCTGCACGTAGCCGGTACAACGGCAAAGGTGTCCGGCCAGGGCCTCCTTGACGTCATCCTCCCGGGGGTTTGGGTTTTCTTCCAGGAAGGCCTTTGTGGCCATGATCATGCCAGGCGTGCAGAATCCGCATTGAACAGCACCGTGTGTCACGAATTTCTCCTGTATAGGGTCTAGTCGCCCTCCCCTCGCGAGACCTTCGATGGTCAGGATCTCTTTACCGTCCGCCTCAACCGCGAGCATCAAGCAGGAGTTGACTGCGTCACCGTCCACGATCACCGTGCATGCGCCGCAATGCCCTTCCGCACAACTCTGCTTGGTACCCGTAAGGTTCAGGGTATCCCGGAGCACCTCAAGGAGAGTCCTCCAAGGCGCCACCTCCAGTTCGTATCTTTCACCGTTCACCCTCATTTCCATCTTGTGTCTCACTGCATGCCTCCCCTATAACCATAACCGAGCTTTGACAGGGCACTATTGATCGCCCTCCTGACCAGGACAGGGATCAGCTCCTTGCGATATTCTTCCGTCGTACGCCACGAAGATCGGGGGGAGCACTCACCAAGGGTTGTAGATGCGGCCAGGGCGATGATCTCCTGATCCAACTTCTTGCCGGAGAGGACCTTCTCGGCCTCTTTCGCCCTGATCGGTGTGGGAGCAGCCGTTGCCAGCGCCAGTCTCGCTTGGATACACGCGCCATCCCCAGGATCAATTGCGAGGAATGCTGCCACCCCTATCATGCTTATCTCCATGGCACGCCTCCTCCCGAACTTGATGTATTCACCTGCACTGTTGTGTCTCACGGGAGGGAGCTCAAGACGCACGAGTATTTCCCCCTTATCAAGGGAGTTCTTCTTGGGTCCCTTGAAGAACTCATCAAGGGGCACCGTCCTCTCTCCCTCGTGGGAGGCGATCACTGCCTTTGCGTCCAGAGCAAGGAGTGAAGGTGGCATGTCTGCCGATGGTGCGGCAGTACAAAGGTTCCCTCCCACTGTCGCCCTGTTCCTTATCTCCCTTGACCCCAGGACAGATGCCGCCTGGGACAGGAGCGGATACCGGCTCCTGATCAGAGGTGATTTTTCTATCTGTGCGATTCTACACATGGCCCCCAGCTTCAAGCCGGTCTTTTCGTCGAACTCAATCTTGTCCAGCCCTCTGACCTGGCCCAGGCTCATGACATATCGGGGGCGATGTTCTCCCCACCTCATATCCGGAATGAGGTCCGTGCCGCCTGCCAGGACCTTTGTGTTCTCCCCGTTCTCCTTGAAAAAGGCCACGGCCTCTTCCACTGAGCCCGGACTAAGGTATTCAAACTTTGGCAATGTGCGAAACATCATCTTCTCCTTCGTGATTCATTGGCGGATACCAGCTTTGTCCTCCTTATGTCAACTCCATCATGGAGCCGAAGCATAAGAGAACACTCTCTTGCATGTCAAGGAAGAACGGGAAAACCGAATTGCCCCTAACATGGAAATGAGAATGGAGTTTCACACCTTCCTGATCTTTATGGTGACCACGTTTTCCCGGTCAGGGCACTCCAGGGTGAATTCCTCCTCCGAACCCCAGGGGTATTTGCCCCCGAACTGCATCACGTTCAAGTTGGGAAAGATGTCATGGTAAAAGAATCCGCACAGACCTCCCGTGTCCCAACAACCGATCTGGAAAGTGTCCCCTACCTTGTGCCCTGCCCCGCATTTACCCTTTATCGAGACTATCTCGGCCTTCAAATAATCCATCCCTTCAGGTTGAACCGCCATTTCAAACCCTCCTTTCCATTTCTTTCTCAATCAGTGCTCCATATTATGCGTTTTATACCATCCTCGTCAACATTTCCCCACACTCGTCCATCACATCCCCGTGTAGGAGCAACCTCTGGTTGCGATTCCCTATCCCCTCGTCCCCTGTAGGAGCAATTCCCGATTTCATACGCAGCATACCTGGCAAAGGAAAGAGTTGCGGGAATGCCTGTCTAAGGGATATCATGAAATTCAAGGTGGATGAGAATCTCCCCGTTGACGTTGCAAATTTGCTGGAGGAGAAGGAGTACAGTGGTGTAGCGGAGAGGACGATCCCAAGAATCAGACCCAATCCCCTAGACACCGGTCGGAAGTGGGTTATCCTGGATTTCATCTATTTGATTTTCCCCAGCGCCATGGACACCTGCCCGTCTATCTGCCCCTCCACCAGCGCCGGGTTTATGGGAAAACCGCAGTCATGGGCCGTGACAGCCCTTAGGAGCCGGACCTTGCCGGTCTCCATATCCACCTCTACCTCCGCCACCTGGGCGTCGGCCGCATAGTTCTCGGTCCAACGTCCCTTGGTGGTGGCCAAGCTGGGGTGAAACGGTTCATCCCGCATGGTGCGCCGTGTCCCCGCTGGGGACCGCGAACGGGGTTGTTCGTGTAAACGGCATAGCCCTCATACTTGAGGTTCGGGATCCGGTAAGGGACCATACTGAACCCCAGGCCAGGAAAATGATCACGACCCCGCTGCCACGAAAGGCACCACAGTTGTTGATGATGCGAAATTGCTGGGCACACAGGGTCCCGTCTTTCTTTACGCCGGTCTTTACCTCAACGATCAAGGGCTGTCCGTGACGATAGGCAGTGAAAATCTCTTCACGGGTAGCCTCTATCTTGGCAGGACGGCCCGTTATCATGGAAAGACGTGCTGCACAGAACTCGTGTGAAAAGAGGTTCACCTTTCCGCCAAATGCGCCGCCCACGTAATCCAGTTTGAGGGCCTCTGTCGATAGCATCATGCCCGGGGTGCAAAAACCGCATTGTACGGCCCCGCCCTCCAGGAAGGCCTGTTGAACCACGCTGAGGTCACCGCCCTCTTTAGATACGCCCTCTATGGTCAGTACCTCTTGATCCTGATAGTCCACGGCGAGGGCAAGGCAGGACAAAATGGGCTTCCCCTGGACCAAGACAGTGCACGAACCGCACTCCCCGGCAAGGGTCTCCTCCGCCTTGATCGCCCGCTTGGGCCTTGCCCCGACACATCCCACGGCCACCCTGGCTTTTTCAATATGCTTCCTGTCTTCGGCAAAGATCAAGAGCGCGGCCACGTTGACCGCGCCGAACTCCACTCCTTCCCTGATGCTGTATTTGGTGAACGCTCCGGCGCAAGAGGGCGCAGAGGTCTTTTCCCTAATTTGTCAAGAATACGCGTAATTCTTCCCGTGCTTTTCACTTGCAAACGATGAGCCTATTGTTGTGACGAAAACGAGCATTCTGCATACCCTTCCGTCCAACCTTTGGAGCGAGGCAACCGTGTTGCCGGCACTTTTTGGAGCGAGGCAACCATGTTGCCGGCACTTTTTGGAGCGAGGCAACCATGTTGCCGTCCCCATAATGGGTTTTGCAATGGCCTCAACTTTTGCAAATCCTATCGATCCCCACGCCTCCATCCCAGGACTATGGCCCGCAGCAACCGACGGCATTGAGAAGCCAGAATTCAGAAGTCAGGAGTCAGAAGAATTTTGATGTCGCTTCGCACCAACAAGTTCATAACGTATCCGGCCATTGGCGAAAGCTTTATTCTGACTCCTGGATTCTTCGTCGGCATATCACGGCAGAGCCATTATCTGTGACCTGCTCCAAAGGACCAGGTTTTTCAGGATCAAATAAACACCGGGCTTCTTGAACAATAGATTGAATACGACCTTTCAGGTCGTGTCAACCCTTATGGGTTCGACCAAGTCCTCATGAATACGTTTGATCTCTGACTTAACTTGGGGCAACCGTTCTTTGATGGTCCTCCACACTAGCTTGTAGTCAACGCCGAAATAACGATGAATGAGCCTGCCCCTCATTCCTGCCATTTCTTTCCACGGAACGGTCGGATACTTGCGCCGAATTTGATCTGGGATGTTTTTTGTGGCCTCACCAATGATTTCAAATTTTCGGATAACAGCGCTTGAGGTCTTGTCGTCTGTACGGAATTCTTCGAAGTTCATTTCTTCCACAAGAGCCTCAATGCTATCAATTGCGGATAGAATATCCTTCAGATACAGACTGTAATCTCTCATACTGCTATAGCCTCATTCAAAATCGATTCCTGAAGTTCCTCCCTCAGGGCTCGCTTAGGAACGACGTCTACTTTCTGTCTAAGCTCATCCTCCAAAAAGATCGCCAAACCAGTCAGGTCGAAAAGGTCCGCCTCATCTTCAAAATCTACAAGGATGTCTATATCACTTTTCGCACCTTGTTCCCTTCGGACACTGGAGCCAAATAATTGAATTTCTTTTGCTCTGAATTTCTGGAGCATTTGAGGCTTTAACGTCCGTAACCGTACAAGAATTTCTTCTGTTGTCATGCTAGCCATCTTATTCCCCTAATAGCCATAAAAATGGGCCCACGGGCTACTCAGCGCCAGCGCGGTTTTTTGCCGTCCCTTGGAGCAGCAATGTTCGGCGAAGCAGAATCACCGTCCACCAGTAGAACTGGTGGTATGAGGAAGGCCCCAAGATGGGGCCAAAGCGTTGCACCCTATTTTCGAGAGATGGAAATTCGAATATCGAAGCACGAAATTCGAAATGCTTCGACCAACTCA
>JAFDHB010000070.1 GCA_019308985.1 Deltaproteobacteria bacterium
CCGTAGTACTTAGCCCTTCCTACAATCTTGGCTACTGATTTGGAAATATGATGGCTGAAAATATCAATGATCATTGTCGCTCCCCTCATATTAAGTTCAATTCTGGCCGTGGAACGGAACCTGTCAACAATTCTTGGACACTCACCATCAGAAATTATTGTAGTTTCCTCCTGTTGGAGGATAGCATCACAGGACGATTTGTCCACACCGCTTCGGGCAAAGGTTGAGGGGTTGGAACACCCCTAACGAGCCTTTCAGGATGCGCCCTGTAAGCAGCCTCCCTGTCTGCCGCCAGGCAGGAAGAACCTTTCTCCTGCATTCAATAACATCTTCAGCCAGACCATAATGGACCACCCCAGGACTCAACATCCCAATACCACTGTGTCGGTGCTCCGTGTTGTACCACCCAAAGAAACCTGCAGAACTCCACCGCATCCTCTGCAGAGCCAAATCGATCAGGGAACTCAGGATGATACTTCAGCGTCTTGAATTGGCTCTCAGAATAGGGATTATCATCCGACACAGGAGGCCGGCTGTGGGATTTGTTTATCCCCAACGTGATAAAGAGCTGCGCGGTGCTCTTGGCTATCATGGGAGACCCATGGTCCGCATGAATGGTCAATTGCCAGGGCTCTATCCCTTGCTTTCTGCAGCTTTCCCTAATAAGCTTTTGGGCCAGGGTGGCCGTCTGCCTCATTGCCACCATCCCTGCCTGTCGGGAGGCAGGGCTTTCTTTCCGATCCGGCCGAATCCCCAACATCTCGGAGATTTTTCTTGAAACGCAATGATCGTCTCAGCATTCTCCAGCTGCTTCTGCAATCTCCTGTTTTCAGCTTCTAGCTCCCGGACCTTTCGAGCAAGAGTGTTGGTTGGTTTGGCCTTCCGACCATGCTTCTTAGGTCTCAATCCATCAGGTTCCCCACGCCCCCGTTGCTTACGCCAGGTACTACTATGGGAGGAGTACAGCCCTTCCCGCCTTAGTAAAGCACCAATGGCACCAGGCTTCCCTTTACATCTCTACCTGGCTGGTAGACAGGCATCGGCTTCTTTCAAGATCCTCTTCTTGTACTGGGCCGAGAATTTCCTCCGCTGGGCCTTAGCGGGTACCTCAGGGTCAGGGGCCTTTATCTCTTTCATCGTGAAAATTCCAATCTCTTGTTCGCCTTCATTGCCCATACCAGCTATCTTGCTGTCGATCATGCCACTCTGTCTTACTCCTACTTCCATCTCATATCCCTTCCTCGCCCTCCTCATTCTACACTAATTTATCTCAGGGCGAGTGTCCAATCATTATAGACAGAGAGGGTATATCTCATCAAGTGAGGGTATCATAACATTCTAGTTGACACCGAAAAAAGCAGATAACAGGTTATCTCACCATAAAGCAAGCCTTATGCCACGGACTGATTTTAGTGCCCTTTGGGGGGGTGATCTTTTTGATTTTCTTTAAGAATTTATTTCAACTCAAATATCGCAAAACTATGATTTCCAAGTGCAAAACCAGTATTTCTGTTTCAATATGATATAATTGTTCTGGAGCTAGAAGGAAGGTAGGAATTGAGCCAGCTCCATGGTAGTGTTGTCTGCCTCCACCTGCCTAGGAAGACCATCCTGCTTTATTAGAAGAAGGACAAATTGGTGCCCTTTGTTATGATGATTAATTCCCGCATAATAAATCTCACCTGCCTCTTTCTAGACAAGTTGGAAGTGGCTTTTTCATCTAATCAAGAGGGTTTAGTTTAACAATAATCCACCTGACTATGCCGAGATTTTCACCTCGATACTATGGCTTTGCCCCAGTTGAGTCTTCACGGTCCTTATGGGGTAATCCTTGAAGCGTACTTCCAGGGTATATGTCCCACTTTCTTGTTCAAGGTTGTCAAATTTGAAATCGCCGAAACAATCAGTGGTTGTTTCGGCAACAGCTTCCTGGCCTAAGAAGAGCTTAACCACAGCACCTTCAGCGCATTCTTTCACTCCGTTATTTTCGTAGGTGACGGTACCGGCTATAAAGCATTTAAAGAAGCGGTAGAGATTCTTGTAAAAGACCCTTGGTAATGTCTTGAAATGAGGGTATAGGGTCTCCAAATTTTCCTGCTGTATGATCTTCCTCATATCCTCTTCTTCTACCTTCAGGGCCCTGAGTGCATTTGTTGGACATGCCTGGACGCATCTTGGGTACTTCCAGCCTTGATCCAAAAGATGAGCACAAAAGGTGCATTTTTGGGGTATAGATTTTTCCTTATTCCACCAAATCGCACCATATGGGCACGCCTTTACCAAGTGATCCTGACCTTTTGCCTTTACCGGATCTATTATTACGATACCATCCTCTCGTTTGATTACAGCATTGTCTCGCGCTGCTTTTACGCAGGGAGCATCATCGCAATGCATGCAAGGTATAGGAAGATAAGTGACATCTATCAGGGGGTACTGCCCTCTTTCTTTCCTCTTTATATGCATCCACTTGTGACCATGACGCGGTTGGGCAAGGGTGTACGCTTGCCAATCATTATCCATGTGTTCATCCTTGCATGCCAGAAAGCAGTTGTTACAGTACTCGCATTTTGCCACGTCTATGATCATGTACCATTTTTTCATTCGGACGATTCCTCCTTATTCCAGACCTCAACCTGCACAAGACATGAGTTGGCTGCAGTGCTATGGGACCTTTTTATGATGGGTCGCTTGGAGGTCAAAATATTTATGCAGCCCCCTCTATCGGGTGAATTGCCGGGTTCGCCAATAGGGTCATAATTGGCCGAGGATTCATAGGAGTGCACCGTACTAGGCCTCACCCTATGGGTAACTTGGGCAGCACAAATCACTGCTCCCCTGTCGTTATAAACCTTGACGAGGGCGCCATCCTTTATACCCCTCTCCGCTGCGTCTTTTGGGTTGATCCTCAAGATCCAGTAGTAATACCCGTCAACGAGTACACGATGTTCGTCAATGTCATTAATAACGCTGTCCTTCCCATCACCCATTGTGTGAAAACTGTATCTGGGGTGTGGAGATATCAATTGGAGAGGGTATTTTTCCATCAATTCTTTGCAGTGATGGCCCTCCCAAGAGGGAATATATTTGGGGATGGGAGGCCGTTCTGGATCATCTGGGTCAAATCGCTTGAGGCTCGATGATTCGAACTCAATTTTACCAGATTGTGTTTGGAGGCCTTTCCAAAGCTGCTCGGTATAATCGGCTGGTAGTGGGGTCAGCTCAGGAGTATCCTTCAAGCGACCCTCGGCAAACCACCTAAAAGACACTGGATCTCTTAACTCTTCCTTTGGAGGGGGGACCACAAAATAACCCCTCTTGAGGAACTCTTTCCACGAAATATATTTTGGTAGATCAGTGGCATCAAATAGTCTGCGGCACCAATCAAGCTCTGTGACTCCTTCTGAGAAAGGCGCACTTAGCCCAAGCCTCTTGGCTATTTCGAGGAAGATTTGAAAATCTGACTTGGACTCGCCCAAAGGCTCTATGCATTTGTGCTGCATTACAATGACCCTGTGATTGCACTGGTTGAAGCTGTGGTGAATGTATCCACCGCAATTGGCGAACTCGCTTATATCCCACCTCTCAAAACTGGTGCAAGCGGGTAGAATAATATCCGCAAATTTGGCCTCACCCTCGAACCAGATGGACTGGTTCACCACGAATTCCAGGTTCTCTGAGCGATAGGCCCTTGCATATCTATTGGTTTCGGTCATGGTTCCGAAATGAGAGCCACCATACTTATAGTATAGTTTGATGGGCGAGTACCCAGGAGCTGGGTATTCAAATTTCAAGAACTGCCCCTCAATAGTCTTAGGGTCAGTAGGATAACCCTCTGCGTAACCTTCAATAATAGCCTCGGGGATCTTTAACCTTGGGACCCTTTGGTAAACAGTGTTTACCGTGGGTAACTGGGGCATCCTCTGGTACAACTGCACTGCTAGGCCCGTGCCTTCCAGATCACCGGACAGCCCGCCTTCAGCGTAACCTGGGAAATAGAATCGTGTATCTACCGGTGTCCCTTGTTGCAAACAGCCAAAATTTCTACCTGGTTTTCCCAAGCCCTGCATGGCCATAAGGCACACCATTGATCTGGCCCATTCATTGCCGGTGGCACACCTGCAGGCACTTCCAAAGCCCTGAATTCCTCCTGCTGCAAGGTAGGTCTTCTTTCTTGCCCATTCCCTTGCCAGGGCCCGGACAGTAGCTGCTGGTACGCCCGATTCATTTTCTTGCCACTCAGGTGTCTTGGGTATACCGTCTTCCTTGCCGAGAATATAGTCTCGCCATTTTTCAAAACCCACTGTCCTGCTTTCAACATATTGTTTGTCATAAAGATCCTCGGTTATCCAGACGTAGGCTATGGCCAAAGCCAATGCATTACCGGTGGCGGGTCTTGGCGCAATCCACTTACCACCGAGCCAAGCTGCGGTGGCATTGAAGTAGGGGTCTATGTGAACCATCTTGATCCCTAGCTCCTTCAGCCACTGGCGACGTATAGTGCCCTCGGCCGCCCCATAAACTCCGCTCGTGGACTCTGGATCGCTAGACCAAAAAACCACCATTTCGCATTCCTTTAAGCAATCCTCAACAGTACCGTAAGTCTCCGGTGCTCCCAAGCGGCCGCTGTACCCCCAGTGATGCATTGCACCCCAATACCACCCTTCCCAACTGTCAGGATTATGGACTACAGGGGTAAAGCCTATGGAGTTGAAAAAGCGCAATCTTGCACTCAGCCAGTACCCCAGAATCCCCCAAGTATGATGAGATCCGCTTCCGTTAAGTATGGCGCCCGGGCCGTACTCTTTCTTGACCCGTTTTATTTCATTTGCCACTATATCGAGCGCTTCGTCCCACGAGATTCTCTCGTACCCAGAGATTCCCCTGTTCTTGCAGTTACGCTCGCCGTTGGGGTCAAAATCGACGCGCTTCATGGGGTATAGAAGCCGGTCTGGTGAATAGACCATTGATTTCCATGCTAAGGTGTGGGGGCTGATGGTCGTCTTTCTCGGAGGGGAGAATCTCTTGCCTCTGGCCTGAATTGTCCAGGAAGGAGGGTCTTTCTCATCAAATTCAATGGGGGTTATTCTAATTATTTTTCCATCCTTCACATAAACAAAAACCGGTCCCCCATTTGTGTTACTTGTGAATCGCCTGACACCATTCCCTACGTCAGTACCGTATTTGGTGTTAATGGAAAGCATCATGCTTAATGTTTCCATCAGCCATGAGGCGAGATCTTCAGGACCTTCCAATTCAATTTGAAAGTTTTTCATGGCATTGATCATATCGAGGTAGTCGGTGGGAGGACGAAGTAATTCCACTGCCCGCTTGGCATCCCTGAATACGAGGCAGATATCGGGATTAGGATGGATCTTCCCCTTGGAAGTGACAGTGCCTTTATCAAAGACAAAGTATCTTCCCAAAGAATTGTCTTTGATCTTTATTTGGGCTATAAGGTCTTTTTCCCTCAACCTAGCCGCGAAGACCTTATTTCTCTTGGCAGTGAATTTCAGGATCTTTTCAAGTCCAAAAAGCATTATTGAAAACTGTTGCTTCTCAAAAGGCATCCTCTTCACCTCGCTGTCTGATATTCTTGTTTTATTTCGCCATTTCTATCAATGCCGCCTGGGGCGTTTGCGGAGTAAGATCTTTTCATCTCTTGTGAATCCATTGAAATCTGTATTTAGTGCATAAGATGCAACAGCAGAGCACAATATGAAACAATCAAACTCTTAATACCAAAATCAAAAGCAATGTCAAGAAAAAATCGGTCCCGCAAGTGGTCATTACTCTATCGGTAACTAAGGCAGACACATTCTGCCATAAGGCTAAATGGGTTAAGCTGAGCGTCCTTCGGGCATAGGATGATTAATTCAACCCGCGCCTGAAATCTCACCATCAACACTATTGGTAGTGGAGAAAAGGTGCAAGAAGTAGCAATATGGGACAACTGAACCAAAACAAGACATTGTGTGTTGGGCAATACTTTGTGGTGTGACTGAGCAAGCTTGAAAATTAGGTTTCAAATGGGTATAAGAGTAAAAAATTTGCTAAGGAAAGAACCCAATGAACACAACTGCTACGCTCAGAAAACCTCGATGGCTTATTCGAAAACTTCCTTCTGAAGGAGAGAGAAAAAAGGTTCTCGCAACAATTGGTGCAGAAGGCCTTCATACGGTGTGCGCAGAGGCCCATTGTCCAAATCAAGTGGAATGCTTCAGCAAAGGTACTGCTACTTTCTTGTTGTTGGGGCCATATTGTACCAGATCCTGCTCCTTTTGCGCGGTTCGAAAGTCAGCACCCGTTCCCCCTAACTCGGAAGAACCTTTCCATATTGCCCATGCTGTCAGGAAACTGAAAATAGGCTTTTGTGTTATAACCATGGTTACCAGGGACGACTTGGCCGACGGGGGAGCCCAGCATATCGTGAGTACAGTGGAGATTCTCAGGAAAGAGTGCCCTGGGATAAAGGTTGAACTGCTTATCTCAGATCTTAAGGGCGACTGGGAATCATTGGAAAAGATCCTTTCCTGTATGCCTGAGGTTATTAATCACAACATAGAAACAGTTCCCAGGCTCTATAGTCGAGTTAGGCCTGAGGCCGACTATGGGCGATCCCTTGAACTTATTTCTCGGGCTGCCAACCATGCGCCCAAACTGGTGGTAAAGTCCGGGTTAATGGTGGGCCTGGGGGAGAAGAGAGAAGAGGTCTTTGGAGTCATGAAGGATCTCCGAAGCGCAGGGTGTCATCTGGTAACCATCGGACAATATCTTGCACCATCTAAGAATCATTATCCCGTTGACCGTTATGTTCGGCCAGAGGAATTTGTTGAATATGAAACTTACGGAATAACTCTCGGTTTTTCAGCGGTTGCAAGCAGCCCCTTTGTGAGGAGCTCCTACCGCGCTGAAAAACTTTATGAAAAGGCTTGCCAAGAGGTGTTCTCTGGGCAGTTCCTGTAAAATGGTTATTTATTTCAATCCGCGGATCCTAAGCTTGAATGGCTTCAGGAATATCTGTTGGAATCAAGCTCATTGTTTGGCCTTGAAGAGGAAGGAAAACTCAGAATATGAACCCTGGTAGTTACAATCTTTATCAACTCGACCACTCCGAAACTGTAGATGAACAAATCAAGGCCTCATGGATAGATGTTGTTGTTAAGGGCCGTGAACCACGGTATCAGGTGAGGCCCGAGATCTTGAAATCATGGCTCAGATGTCGAGAAATCGGCCTTGATCCGATGAGCAAGAATTCACCTCCAGTCCTTTCTAGCAAAGAGT
This sequence comes from Deltaproteobacteria bacterium, assembly GCA_019308985.1. Next base: position 7,282 of record JAFDHB010000070.1, read on the forward strand.
TGAGCAAGCTACTTAAAAAGAATGCAGAAATTATCGAGATTGCAAGACCTGTGATAGATATGGTTGAAATTTCCGTCAGGAACACGGGTTTCATAGTCACTTTGACCGAGTCGCAGGGCTACGTGTTGGTTGTAAGAGGCGACAGCGAGATCCTCGAAATGGCCCGAGAAAATCACTACTTGCCCGGGTGTTTTAGATCAATTGAGCATGCTGGTACCAATGCCATCGGTCTAAGTCTCGTTGAAAGAAAACCCATCCAGGTCACGGGAGCAGAACACTATAATATACATCATCATCCTTGGACATGCTCTTCGGCGCCCATAATCAACAGACAGGGGAAAATTTTAGGGGCCATCACCCTTTCCGGCAAGTCTATCGGGAAACACAAGCATACGTTGGCCTTAATCACGGCGGCGGCCGAGACCATCCAGGGAAGGATTCGGGAAAGGGAGTTAAATGAAGAAAAGCATCGGCTCAGTTCCATTCTTTCCCTGATTTTCAATTCAATCCCTGATGGCGTCATTGCTGTTAACAACAATTTTGAGATCGTCCGCATGAACAAGGCTGCCGGTAAAATGCTCGGTCTGGAAATGGATTCTTTGACTGAAAAGAGACTCCAAGATGTTCTTAGAACTGATCCGCACTTGATGGATGTGATCAGAGAGCGAAAAAGCATGACAGGGAAAGAGATAGATTTCGTTTGCCCCCTTGGCCATAAAAGCTACATATGTTCAGTAGATCCACTGCATAATGATGGAGGGAAAAACACGGGTGCAATTATTAGAATCGCAAGAAAGAGGACCATGATCAACCTTGCCAAGAGTTTGAGTGGAAACTATGCAAAGTATGAATTCAAAGACATAAAAGGCAATAACCCAAAGCTGAAAAAGCAAATAAAGATAGCAAAAATAGCTTCCAAGACCAACTCCAGGGTGTTGATAGTAGGAGAGAGCGGAACGGGAAAGGAGCTGTTTGCCCAAGCAATCCACAACCACAGTTTAAGGAGAAATGAGCCTTTTGTGGCCATTTCGTGTGCTGCTATACCCAGAGATCTTATAGAATCAGAACTTTTTGGGTACGTAGGGGGCGCTTTTACAGGGGCGCGACGCGAAGGACAACTGGGTAAATTTGAACTCGCCAATAAGGGGACCTTGTTCCTTGATGAAATCAATGGGCTACCTTTGGACTTGCAGGCCAAGCTACTGAGGGTTTTGCAGGAGAATGAAGTAGTGAGGCTGGGGGACACCAGGGTCACTAACATAGATGTAAGGGTTATCGCAGCAACCAATATTGATCTTATGTCAGAGGTGGAATATGGAAATTTTCGAGAAGACCTCTTTTACCGATTGAATGTGGTGGAACTCAACATCCCGCCACTGAGGGAAAGGATTGAGGACCTTGAGGTGCTTGTAGAGCACATCCTCAACCGCCTGTGTAGAGAAATGGAGCTTAGAAAGCCTAAGATATCTGACGAAGTGATCCAGATATTTCGAGAGTATTCGTGGCCAGGAAACATTCGAGAACTGGAGAACTGCCTTGAGAGGGCCCTGCTCTTGGCTCAAGGAAAAACCATTAGAAAAGAACATCTGTCGGCACGGATCCTAAGCCCCCAACCATCCGTCAAGCTCCAGCAGGGATCATTGAGAGAAGGGCTGCAACAGATGATTGAGGCGGCCCTTGCCCGAAACAAAGGTAACGTCTCCATGGCTTCCAGAGAATTGAGCATTTCTAGAAGCACTCTGTACAGAAAGATGAAGGAATTCGGGCTCCGTTGAAATTAGGACTATAACAAATAGTAACCATCGATTTCCTGGGCTAAACTTTCGCGGAGTGGCGTGAAGAGTTTCAGTGTGCCTGGTCACCGAGCGGATCACGTGAAACTGGTGCTTCTAGACATAAGCGGCGTACCGGCCCAGAATAAGCGAGAACTACTGCAAACTCAAAAACCCAGAAATGTGATTTCATCTTAAGATGGAATCCCATAGCAGTAAATAGGAACATGTAACAGTATGAGTCACGTGTCCCATATTGATACAGTTTGTTTGTATTTGAAGTTCTTCATTCGAACTTAGGTTGAAGATACAACTAACTGAGATTTAAGGGTAATTATGCAGGGGTGGTGTGGGCTCGGTCCTTTTGGCATGTAATATGCTCAACATATAACAAATTAAATGATAACATGAACTGAACAAGTGGAGGGAGCCCTTATGAAAATAAGCAAGGAAAAGCTTCGGGAATTCTATACTGTAATGATGAAGATTCGATTGTTTGAAGAGAGAATTGTGGACCTTTATGCGAGAGGCCTCGTGCCAGGCTTGGCTCATTTATATATCGGGGAGGAGGCCATAGCTGCTGGTGTATGCGGTGCCTTAAAAAAGACAGATTATATTACTAGCACACATCGGGGTCATGGACACGTAATCGCCAAAGGGGCAGACCTTAAACCTATGATGGCTGAACTTTTTGGAAAAAGGGATGGCTACTGCAAGGGAAAGGGCGGATCCATGCACATTGCCGACATGCAGATCGGTATCCTTGGGGCAAACGGTATTGCCGGAGGAGGGCTCCCCATTGCCGTAGGTGCTGGTATGTCGGCCAAATGGAGGGGGACCGATCAGGTGACAGCTTGCTTTTTTGGTGATGGAGCTTCTAATAACGGGACTTTCCATGAGAGCCTTAATCTTGCATCACTACACAAATTACCCGTCATATTCGTTTGTGAAAACAACCTCTATGGAATCTCCGTCAAGCAAGACAAACACCAACCCATAAAGGATATTGCCATCAGGGCCATGGGATACGATATGCCGGGTATCGTGGTGGATGGAAACGATGTGATGGAAGTCTACAAGGCAACCGTCAAGGCGGTAAAGCGTGCACGGGCCAAGGAGGGCCCCTCATTGATAGAGTGTAAGACATATCGCTGGCGTGGGCATCATGAGGGCGATCCAAACCAAGGGGGACGCTACAGGACTAAGGAAGAGATCGAGGAATGGAAAAAGAAGGACCCAATTAAGCGATTGGCCGAGAGCCTCTTAAGGGAAAAGATCTTAAGTGAAAAGGCCATGAGAGCAATTCAATCTGGCATAAACAAGGAGATCGATGAAGCCGTGGAATTTGCCAACAGATCCGAGTTTCCAAAGGTGGAGGAACTTTTTGAAGATATTTATGTATCGGAAGGCTAAAAAGGGGTGGAAAGATGAGAGAAATTACATATGCTCAGGCACTTAATGAAGCTTTAAAAGAATGCATGAAAGGAGATGAGCGTATAGTTTTGCTGGGAGAGGATATTGGCAAGTACGGTGGGATTTTTCAGGTCACCGCCGGTTTGCTGGATGAATTCGGTCCAGATAGGGTGATTGACACTCCCATATCAGAGGCGGGCTTTGTTGGGGCTGGCGTTGGTGCGGCATTAACGGGTATGCGTCCGGTCGTGGAAATCATGTTTATCGATTTTACCACGGTGGCAATGGATATGATCATAAATCAAATGGCGAAGATGCATTACATGTTTGGCGGAAGGGGCCGGGTTCCAATGGTTCTGCGAGTTAACATAGGCGCCGGAAGGGGAACGGCTGCACAGCATTCCCAGAGTTTTCATGCAGTTTTTGTGCATACGCCAGGACTGTACGTAGCGGCTCCTTCCACACCTTACGATGCAAAGGGTCTGTTGATTGAATCGATCAAGAATGAAAATCCCGTGGTTTTCGTAGAACACAAGAAGCTCTATATAGAAAAAGGTCCAGTGCCGGAGGAAAGCTTTAGGATTCCGTTCGGCCGGGCTGATATCAAGCGTGAGGGACGAGACATAACCGTCGTGGCGACCCATGCCATGGTGTTACGTTCCATGAAGGCAGCTGAAGAGGTGGCGAAGGACAACATTGATATAGAAATCGTAGACCCTAGGACTTTGAACCCCCTTGATAAGGAAACCATATTGGAATCAGTCAAAAAGACTGGAAGGCTCCTGGTGGCAGATGAGGGACCCAAGACCTGTGGTATAGGAGCCGAGATCTCCGCTGTGGTGGCTGAAGAAGCGATTGAGTATCTCAAGGCCCCTATTCTCAGGGTATCTTCGCCCGACACTCCTGTTCCCTTTTCTCCCCCACTTGAAAAGACCTATATTCCAGATGAAAGAGACTTAATTCCAGCCATACGACGACTGATGGAATACGAATAACAGAGGAGGAGTTTTTATGGCCACTGAAGTTGTCATCCCAATGCTGGGGGTTACGGTTGAAAGGGGAAGGATCGTTGAATGGCTGAAAAAAGAAGGGGATCACGTGGAAAAAGGGGAAAGTATCTTTATCGTTGAGGTGGAAAAAGCCACCACTGAAGTTGAATCCCCTGCTACAGGTATTTTGGCCAAAATCCTGGTTCCGGAGGGAGTGGAGGTTCCGGTTCTCACCGTGGTGGGTATCATTACAGAACCGGGAGAAGAGCTTCCAGCAGAGTATACAGGAGTAGAAGGCCCTTTACTTGAGGGGGCTTCAAGGCAAGAGGCTGTACCTGAAATGGCGAGACCTGATGTGGCAGCAGAGGAAGGTCCTCCGGGGATAATACGGGCGGTACCGGCGGCCCGCAAACTGGCCAGGGAATACAATCTCGACTTGAGTACGATTGAGGGAACTGGGCCGGAGGGAACGGTTCTTTATAAAGATGTGACGCAAGTTCTTGAGAAGGTGTCCGGTGAATCAAGAGTCTCAAGCCTGGCCCGGAGGATTGCGGAAAAGGAAGGGGTCTCTTTAGAGAATGTGAAGGGGACCGGGGTCCGAGGCCGGATTATGGCTGAAGATGTAGCCGCTGCTGCAGAAGTAATGGCTGAGGGAACACCAAGTATCGGGCAGACGATCACAATGAGCAATATGCGGAGCGTCATAGCAAGGCGCATGTCTGAAAGTGCCTTTACTGCACCACATATCTATTTCTTTACCGAGGTATGCCTTGACCCGTTGATGCAGTTCCGAAAGGAGATCCTGTCAGATTTCGAAAAATACTATCAGGTAAGGCTCTCCATCAATGATTTTTTCATAAAGGCGGTTGCGTTAAATATTCTTGATTTTCCCATATTGAATGCCCAGCTAAAAGAGGACAAAATCCACATCATGCCGGAAATAAACGTTGGTTTGGCGGTAGCAGTGGAAGAGGGACTTGTTGTGCCTGCTATTGCCAATGCCGATAAGATAGGATTGGCTGAAATAGCTCGTCAAAGAGGTGACCTTGTAACCCGTGCAAGGAGTGGAGGACTTAGCATCGATGAGATGGAACGAGGAACTTTTACCATTTCCAGCTTAGCCCAGTATGATGTCACGCATTTCACCGCCATATTGAATCCTCCTCAAAGCGGAATTCTCACTGTCGGCAAGACTGATGAAAAGCTTGTTATGTTTGACAATGAGATCGGGGTGAAACACATCACGAGACTGGGACTTTCTGTAGACCACAGAATAATCGATGGGGCGGTCGCTGCCGATTTCTTGCAGAATCTCAAGTGGAAGCTGGAGCGCCCCTCTTTTACATTCTTAGCTCGTTAGCTGATGGAGACAACAATGTACGATTTAGCAATAATCGGTGGGGGGCCTGGAGGATATGTTGCAGCGATTCGAGGGGCTCAGCACGGCTTAAAGGTCCTGTTGGTTGAAAAAGACTCCCTTGGTGGAACATGTCTTAATCGAGGGTGCATTCCCACCAAGTGTTTCATTTATGACACCAAATTACTTGATTCGGTTAAGAGCTCCCAAGTTATTAAAGGGGCTGAGGGAGTTTCTATCGACCTGGCCCGGATGGTGGATAGGAAAAACAAGACCGTGAAGAGATTGGTAAATGGGTTGCACGCGATTATGCAAAGCCATTCGATAGACGTGGTGAGTGCCCGAGGAGAGGTGATAGGTCCAGGAATAGTAAGAGTGTATCCACCAGAAGGTCCACCTAGGGATCACAAGGCAGTAAACATCATTCTTGCCAGTGGTTCAAAACCTAAGACGCTCCCTTTTGTAGAAATTGACGGGGACTTGATTCAGACCACAGATCAGGTGTTCGATATGGAAGAAATTCCCAGAAAGATTGTCATCATTGGCGGCGGGGTGATCGGAATCGAAATGGCCACAATTTTTTTCCGCTTGGGTTCTCAGGTCACCATTTTGGAAATGCTGCCCTATATACTCAGTGGCGAAGATGAGGAAATTAGAGGCGCTATGGGCGTGCTTTTAAAGAGAAGGGGGGTGGAAATACATGTGGGTGCACGGGCAACTGGTGTATCTATCAGTGGTCGTGAGGTTACTGTGAATTTCGTTGATAAAGCTGGGGATAGCCGGAGTATTCGAGCAGACAAACTGTTGGTGGCAGCCGGGAGGGATCCCGTCCTCGATGGCACTAACCATAGGCAACTGGGCCTGGCCATGGAAGGGGGTTTCATAAGGGTCGACGATCACCTTGAGACAAATCTTAAAGGGGTATATGCAGTGGGGGACTTGGTGGGTGGTCAGATGTTGGCCCACAAGGCCTCTGCGGAAGCCGAGATTGTCATCACAAATATAGCGGGCGGGCATAAGACATTGAAACGCCACTTGGTCCCACGGTGCGTCTGGGGGGTTGCGGAAATAGGTGCAGTTGGTTTGACGGAAGAGGAGGCAAGAAAGAGTGGCCGGCAGATAAAGGTGGGGAAGTTCCCTTTCACTAGCAGCGGAGCCGCCCAGGCCCTAGAAAATACCGACGGTTTTGTGAAAGTAATAGCTGATATTGATACAGGAGAGGTGGTAGGTGTCCATATTTTGGGAGAACATGCCACTGATCTTATAGGAGAGGCAGTTACCGCCATGACGATGGAGGCGGTGGTGGAAGATTTTGCAGAAGCCATTAAGCCCCACCCCACTTTAAGCGAGGCAGTCATGGAGGCTGCGATGGACTGGAGCGGTGTGGCACTGCATTCTCCTAAGAAAAGAACAAGAGTATCGTAGAATAGTGTCCGAGGGCATGATTATCGTTTTAAAGGGCTTCATGAAAGGAGGTAAGCTATGAGATACAATAGACCGCATTCCACTGCTAAGTGGGGAACTATGGCCACCGATTGGGAGGCTGGTGTCAATTATGAAAGGCTGAGGGAAGAACGTTTTCAAAGAGCTCAAGATGCTATAAAGGCCAAAGGGCTGGGAGCGGTGCTTGCATTCAATTTTGACAATATTCGATATATTACAGGCACCCATATCGGGGAATGGTGTAGAGACAAGATGAACCGGTACGCCATCTGCCCTAACGAAGGCAAACCTTTTCTTTTTGATCCTGCAGTCCCTGCGAAAAGAATCAGTTCGCCATGGATGGAAGATCGTATGGATAGCCCTATCAGTACAATGCTCGGAGCATTGCCAGCTGCAATGAACGTGGAAAAGGATTTTGCAAGGCAGGTCAAGAAAGTCCTGGTGGACTACGGAGTGGAGAAAGAACCTTTGGGTGTTGATATGATGGAGCTTCCTATGTTGAGGGCCTTGGAGAAAGAAGGCATCGAGGTGGTAGATGGGCAGCAAGCAATGCTGGACGCAAGGGAGGTAAAGACCCCTGATGAAATAGAAATCCTCAAGCAGGCGGCTGCAATGGTAGATGCGGTTTATGAAGACATTGCACGGGCTATCCGCCCAGGTACAAGGGAGAACGAACTGGTTGCTATTGCTAATCAAAAGCTGTTTCTGCTGGGGGCAGAAAGGGTGGAATGTGTCAATTCTGTCTCAGGGGGCAGAGGAAGACCCCACTGTCACACTTTTGCCGATAGGATGATTCAGCCGGGAGACATGATTTTTCTAGATCTCATGCATGCCTTTAATGGATACAGAACCTGTTATTACAGGACTTTTATATGCGGAAAACCCAACAAATATCAAATCGAGGCCTATGAGACGTGTTCTAAATGGTTATCAGATGCACTTGATGTGATTAGGCCGGGGGTGACAACTGCAGATGTCGCACGTGTATGGCCGAAGGCGGAGGAATTTGGGTATAGAAATGAGGACGAAGCGTTCTTACTGCAGTACGGCCATGGAATAGGGTTGAGCCTTTGGGAGCGTCCCATTATTTCCAGACGGTTTTCTTTCGATCATCCTGTTGAATTGAAAGAAGGAATGACATTTGCCGTAGAGTGCTGGTGTGGGGCAGAAGATGGCTCTGGAGCTGCCAGAATTGAAGAAGAAGTGGTAGTTACAAAAGATGGGTGCGAAGTAATTACCAACTACCCTAGCGACCACCTTATCTCGTGCGGCTTGCCTGGTTGTGAAGTGTACTAGGGCCGTTTTAGTAATGATTTGGTTGAGAAGACGGTTGTACCCTGGGATGCGCATGTAACTCTAAACAAAAGGGGGTGAGAAGCATTTTGATTAATGGGAGGATCTTTGTAGTAATTGTGTGATCTCAATTAAACTGTAACAAAAAGAAAAGGAGGGTTTAGTAATGGGTGATTACAAAGAGGCTACACTTTATAGGATGGAAGAATTGGAGTCAGCATGTCCTCCTAAGCACAGAAATACTGATGCCTTCACGCTGATTCCGGAAGAGACAGGGGCCAAGGGTTTCGTTTTGTTTTGCACTGAAGTGCACCCCGGTGGTGAGGCAGAGTTGGATGTACATCCAGGGAGAGAGCATTGCTATTTTATGCTGTCGGGTGTTGGTGAGGCCGTTGTGGACGGTAAAAAGTTCATAGTTCGTCCTGGGGACTGTTTATGGATACCTCCTGGTGCCGAACACGGTATAAAGCCCATAGGTGGCCAAACCATTAGGTTTGCAGTGGTTACCTCACCTCCGCCTTGGGTAGAGGTTTAGACGAATCGTGGCACTGCTGGTTCAACTGACAGTGCCACGCCTTGTCTTACCAGCTTTGTAGTTGGTAGCAACTTTATCAGGGATGGTTTTTTTACTATATTTGCAGTTATTTGAGGGGTGACACTGGCACCTCTAGGGACAGTGTGTTGAAAAGGAAGGAGGCAGCACATGGCAGAAAGGCTGAAAATTGGGTGGATTGGGTTAGGAAAAATGGGAATTCCTATGTCCACAAATCTTATAAAGGCAGGATTCCCTGTAACTGTCTATAACCGGACAAAGGAAAAAACAAAAGAACTTGTGGACCAGGGAGCTGAGGTAGCAGATTCTCCAAAGACATTGGCTGAGGGAAAAGATGTGGTGATTTCCATGATAGCAGATGACGGTGCTCTTGAGGCAGTAAGCTATGCATCTGAGGGGGCCTTTCAAAACGCCGCTCCAGGTCTTATTTACGTTGATATGAGCACAGTTTCACCCGATGCTTCTGCTAAGGTGGCCGAGGAGGCGGAAAAGAAAGGTATTAAGTATCTGCGTGCTCCAGTGTCAGGGAGCACAGCCCTAGCACAAGCTGGCACCCTCACCATATTTGTTTCCGGCCCTAAAGATGCCTATGATAGATGCGTTGAGGTCTTCGAAGTAATGGGCCAAAAGTCATTTCACGTTGGGACTGGAGAGGAGGCAAGATATCTGAAGCTTGTGCTGAATATGATGGTAGGTCTTACTTCTGCCATGGTGGCGGAAGCCCTCACCTTTGGTGAGGCGGGTGGAATGGACTGGGGCCAGATGATCGATATTGTGAACAACAGTGTCGTAGCTTCCCCGCTTGTGGGGTATAAAGCACAAATGCTGAAGGATAGAAATTTTTCCCCGGCATTTACAGCTTCGCAGATGGCAAAGGATTTCGATATCGCCCTTGATGCAGCCAAATCGAACAATGTTCTGATGCCCATGACGTCTCTTATTCGGCAATTCTATGGAGCCATGATGGCTACGGGCAGGGGTGAATTGGATTTTTTCGCCCTTTTATCAGTGATGGAAGAATTGGCGGGCATGAAGAAGTAGACCTTTTTTGAGTCATATATGTGAAAGGACCGTACAAACCTTGAAAAGGTTTGTACGGTATTAGCACGGAGGGGTTTGATGGATGCAACATGGCATCATGTGGCTATGTCTGTCAAGGATATGACCAGGACTCTCGCGTTTTATCGAGACCAGCTGGGTTTCGAGGTGGAGTGGGAGAGGGACCATTACAGTGGACCCTATTTCTCGAAGGTGGTAGGTCTTCCCGATGCCGATGCCAGGGTGGTGATGCTCACAGGCTACGGAACACGCATAGAGTTGTTTCAATATTACAACCCGGAAACTGAACCAGTAGCGGCCAAGAAGCAAAATCAGACGGGAATTACACATTTTGCCCTTACGGTCAAGAATATCAAGCCGCTATATGAACGTTTGTCAGCGGCGGGAGTAATATTTCACTGCCCTCCTCAGAACGTTCGACCCGGTGTATGGGCAACCTACATGAAGGACCCGGAAGGGGCCACCATAGAGTTAGTGGAATACGAATAAGGAGGAGTTGACGCCGGAAGGGAATAGCGCAGGACCGCAAGCCTTCTTAAAGTCTTTGGATAGAATGTGGTCCAAGAAAGCGGTGTGATTTTCCCATTCGGTCAGGTTGTGGAAGCCTCTTGCCGGAGTCGGGAAAACAAGAACTCACCAAGGGTGTCAGCGCAAAATGCTAACTGTGAATTAAAGCCATAAAGGAATATATTAAAAGTAGCCGAAAAAAGGAGATGGGTGAAACTATTTAAAGAAAAGTAGAAATATTGGCAAATTTAGGGATAAAACTATCATGTATCGCTTATTTCATGGTTAAATGGCAGTTGACGTTAGGAGGCTGATTGGTGAATAGTAGGGCAAATTTTACTTTCCGATACATAGTTTTGTGTTATGAAACAGCAAAGCAAGAGGAGCTCAATAGAAAAGGCCCTGGCCATACTGCTCTCGTTCACTCCCTACAATGAAGAAATGGGAACCCTGGAGATCAGCAAGAAATTGGGCCTTCATAAGGCAACGACCTCCCGGATCATACATGACCTGCTGAGGCACGGCTTTATTATTAGAAATTCAAAGAGCAAGAAATTTATACTGGGACCATCGGTAATGGATCTTGCGCGCGCCATCACTCATTCTTTCAAAAGTAATGTAATTCAGACAGCAAGACCCCATATTGATGATTTACGGAGCCGTTTAGGAGAGACAGTTATCCTTGAAGTCCTTTCTGGGCAGAGTACTTTTATGGCTTATATAGCAGAGTAGCAGAGACGTCCAGGTTGACAAGGCTTGCCGGAAGTATAGGGGATAGGGTTCCCATTCATGCCTCTGCTGGGGCCAAGACCATCCTTGCCTATTCCTCCAAGGAAACAAGGGATTTTTTACTTCCCTCAAAGCTACACCGTTTCACTGATAACACTATCACGGATAAAAAAGAATTGCTTCGGCAGTTGGAAGAGATAAGGCAGAACGGAATTGCCTTTGACGTTGAGGAAATAGATGAGGGCACCAGTGCTGTGGGAGCTCCGCTATTGAATTATGAAGGTAAACCAGTAGGGGCTGTCGTGGTGGCAGGGCCATCGCAAAGGATTCCGATGTCAGTCGATTCACCGATAGCGGTTGAATTAAAAAAAACCGCTAGTAAGATTTCTAGGGAACTGCTATACAGGAGAGGATTGTCATCCATGTGTGTTGATGTGGGTCAATGAGTGCCTGAACATTTGTGT
>JAFDHB010000266.1 GCA_019308985.1 Deltaproteobacteria bacterium
TTGCCAGACTGAAACGGACAGGGTGGAACCTGTCCCTCCGAGAAACGGAGGGGCATGCTTCCGCATGACCTCAAGTTCCTTATTCTGTTTTGTAGCGAGTCAACCATGTTGCCGCCCATAAAATGGGTCTTGCAAGGCCCGTTCCCCTTTTCAAAGGTTTCTCCTTCTGAGGAGAAGGTACAGGCTCAAAAGGACCGTTGTGAGCGATAGGACCGCGCCAATACGGAAAGGCCAGGAGACGAAATACAAGCGAACATCATGCTCACCCGCCTCCAAAGGCAGGACTCGAAAAACATAATTACCGCGTAGGACGTCCACGTCCTTTCCGTCGACCTCAGCCCGCCAGCCTGGATAGAAAATCTCACTGAGTACCAGATAGGCGGGCTTTTTTGTTTTGACCCTGATTTTGAGCTCGTCATTGCCGTAGGCTACAACCGACCAAGACGACCAGCTTTCTCTGCTCCTCTCTTTCCGGATCATGGCCTTCTCTTCGACTCCTCGCTCCAAAACGACCATGGACCTTGGGTCAAAATCATCTCCTTTCATGAAGGGTAGGATCTCCTCCGATGCCTTGACGACGGACTGGCTCATCAGGTTTGCGTAAGGGATCCTGTCTTTCAACACACCCACTCCTTTTGGAGAAACCAGATACCGCGCGTTGAGCAATCCAATGAGTTTTGCTTCGGGATCTTTGATGCGTGCAAGGTTGACAATGCCCTCCGGGTGACGTCCGTCAATGTTCTGGGCCGCAAGGACATATTCTACGTACCTCCTCAAGATAAGGGGATCATAGCCCAGGATAGAAGGGAACCTGTATCTCAGGCCGTCATTGACCTGGAAAAGATCGTTCGAGGTAATGACCCGCCCCTGTGCGGGGTTTTCGGGCAACTGTGCGAGGACCTGTTCCTTTTCCGGAGCTGTCTTAAAATTATAGGTGGCTATGAACTCTGATCCAAACAGGAACAGGTCTGCGACCAGCAACGAGGAGATAAGACCGATAAAGATCCCCTGCCGGAGCCTTCTCTTCCCGAGGATCCAAAGGAGTACTGCCACGACAAGAAAGATCAGAGCGCTTTGAAAGACCGAGTGGCTCACCCTCTCAAAGAGCCCCACGAGTTGGGCGTCTCTTATAGGGTCGATAGCAAAGAACCTGAACAGATAGAAGAATGTGGCATATCGGAAGCCGGTGATTCCTACGATGAGGAGAAGGAGCAGGGCCCCCAACAGGACAAGGAGGCAGGCACGGCTCTTCTCCAATTTCCATCCTCCTCCAAGGGCCCGATCCAGGCCCAACCCTGATAGAACCGCGATCCCAAATACATACAGAAATATGATCTGGGCCGGGATACGGAAACTGTTGAAGCCCGGCAGGCGGTATATGAGGGGATAAATGGGATTATACTTACCTAAGGCCAGGAAAAGGGAAAGCAGGACCAGGCCCAAGAAGAAGAAACGCACATGCCTTATTGGATCTTTTCGCGACCCGAGAAACGCCAGGAAGAAAGGAATAATACCCACATAACCACAGGTCTCCCAGAAATGCCATACTTCCTCCGATCTCCAATAGGTCCCGTCAACCGGACTGCCAAAGATATAGGGCACCAGAAAGCTGAGCAATTCTTTTGGGTGGAGGGAGTCGTAGGTCGCAAACCCGTAGCTCACCCCGCCGGCCCTGGTGGAGAGCCTCGCGAACTCCATTGTGGGAATGACCTGTATAGAGGCCAAGGCAAAACCTGTCACGCCAATGACGACAAACCCCATGACCGGCCTCAGGGCACTTTTGAGATCTCTATCGCGTCCCATTGATATTCCTGCATAGAGAGCGAAGAGCAGGAGTCCCAGTATGGTGTAGAATGCTACCTGGGGGAAGCCGCCCAGGATTTGGACACCAAGCGCCAACCCCGATAGCAGGGCATATTTGTAACTGTCCCTTTGAAGAAATCGCCACATAAAGAGAAAGATGAGGGGGATCCATACGTAGACCTGGACAAAGGAAAGGTGCCCCGCATAGAGATGGCCCAGGAAGTACCCATTGAAAGTGAAAATGATGGAAGAGAGGAAACTCCCCCAAGCGGACACGGAGAGGCCTCTGAGAAAGGCATACATGAAGATACTTCCCAGAATACAGTGCAAGACCGTAGAATAGCCGTAGGCGACGTCAGGGGGAAGGAGATAATAGAGGAATCCCAGGGGATAGAACATCGAGGCCTGGATATTGGATATGAAAGGCACACCAGAGAAGAGATAGGGGTTCCAGAAGGGTATGGAACCATGGGACCTGAAATTATCATAAACGAATTTCTTCCACGGATAGAACTGGTAAACGAAATCAGAACCGTAAAGGGCCTTTCCAGAGAACAGGATCTTACTGAAGAATAGGGTGACGAGCAGGACGAGGATCAAGAGAGGTATACCCTCCTGAAGCATCTTCCTTGTCCCTGCCACTTGGCTTGTTCTTTCGCCTGTCTCGAGCATTACAAAGGGATCCTTTCTCGCTGGTCCTTGTCGTGGGCTCCTGTACTCCCCCTTAACCTGAGGCCGGACCAGATCACTATCAGCAAATTGAGGAGGGCCAGTGCTATGACCCACTTTCCTTCCGGTCGGGACGCCAATGAAAAACTGACGGGCCACCAAAAGGGAATCGTTCGGTTGCCGTTAGCCCATTTAGGTGGCGGCAAATTGAAATCACCCAGTGCCTTCCAGGGGACGTCTTTCCATATGTCATAGGAGAAGATCATGTGTTTGAACAACCACCAGTTCCCGATGATATGGGAAAACATGGGGCTGAAGTTCACCAAGGCGTTTTCGCCGTAAGTCTGGGCGTAACTGAATCTCTTGACCTCCTTGAGGAACCCCGAGGCCACCTCCCATCGGGCTTCAATGAATGAAAAGGGATGAATGGCGACTCCCAAGACCTGAACGAAAAAAGAAAAACCTACGAGGGCAACGACAAGGCCCCTTTTCAAGCGAGATATCTCGGGCCACCTCTTGAGATAATATCCGGCTGATAAGATAAGATATGGGGTTATCACAACCAGGAACCGTGGCCCCCACGCCCAATCGCCTGCCCACAGGGCCCAAAGAGAATGGGGTACGGTGTACGCTGTTACAATACCCAGAAACAAGAGGGCCTCTGCCTTCCTGTCCTCGAAAAACCTCCTGGCTGACAGGAGGCCTAGAATCGTGACCGGAGCATAGAGAAAGAAGCTTTTCCCGGGGCTCAGGAAGAGACCCCAAAGCCCAACGTAAAAAGGTGTGGAGAATCCCAAAGTCCCCCATTGTCTGTCGTATCCAAAGGTGAAGAAGTCACCATAGCGTACCGCGTTGTACCACAACTGGAAGCTGGCAAAAAGGAGGTAGGGCAGGGCAAAATAGAGAACAGCCTCCCCCAAACCTCTTCTTTTCGGTTCCACCGAGAACAAATAGATAATCAGGGGGATCAATACAACAATGGAGACGGCCTTT
>JAFDHB010000005.1 GCA_019308985.1 Deltaproteobacteria bacterium
GGAAATTCTCAGGGTCGCCCCTGTGGGGCGTTGCTGTAAGAAACAGGAGATAGTTGCTTACTGAGCTTAGGAGCTCGCCCACGCCGTAACGTAGCGTCTTGTTTATCTTCTCGCCGTATTTGTAGGCTGACATCTTGTGGGCTTCGTCCACTATGCAGAGGTCCCATCGGGAGTCTTTCATGGCAAAGGTTGCCCTTTCGCTCCTGGCGATGAAATCTATGGAGGCCACTACCTGGTTCTTCTCGGTGAAGATGTTTTGCCCCCAGTGAGCATCCATCACGTTTTTGTCGACAACAACGAAGTTCTCCTGGAACTTTTCCTTCATTTCCCTGACCCACTGATCTTTCAGATGGCCAGGGCAGACTATCAATGTCCTGTCCACAAGCCCCCGGTACTTGAGTTCCTTAAGCAAAAGGCCGGCCATGATGGTCTTGCCCGCCCCGGGGTCGTCAGCAAGCAGAAATCTGACGCGAGGGTTCTGCATGACATAGTGGTACACTGCCTCTATCTGGTGGGGAAGGGGGTCTATTTGTGAGACGTTTACGGCGTAAAGCGGATCGAACTGAAAGGCGTTTCTTATCCTGTGGGATTCGAAGAAAAGGAAAAGTTTTTCCCCGTCTGCTGCGAACGTGAAGGGCTTTTCCTCAATTATTTCAACGGATTCTAAATCCTTGCCGTTTAGTACCGGGTTGTAGAACTTTGAGCTTTCAAGGCCGACAGCTTCTATTCTAAGCTTCTCACCGCCTATCGTCTTGACAGAAATCACGCGAACCCTTTCCTGCCAGAACGGTCCCTGAAGAATATTCCCTGGCTCAATTTTCGGACTCACTAATAAGCCCCCTTCTACTGTATTTTATGGATTCCTGACTTCTACAAATTTTGTGTACAAGAGCGCATGAAAACATATTTATGCTCATACCTTTTCACATATTTCGAGTGGCAACCGGACGCACCGGCCGTTCCTGTCATGAATCGTAATCGCATACTCCAACTCAGGTGATAGGATTATCATTATGGGTTTGTCTATTCGGTAATTGTCCTGGGCCGCAATCTCCGTTAGGCTCTTGATGTCAAGTCCGCTCGGCTCGTTGCCACCTGAGGGGTGAAAATGCCATTCTCCCAGATAGAGTCCTTTTTCACCGAGTTCGTCGAAAGCATCTAAAAGCTCTTTTTGGCAGTATTCCTCATCCTTTTCGAATCGGGTTTTGGTTCTTGTAGCATTCGGGCCGGCCTTGCTTGCTCTCACAATTACATACTCATCTCCGCCCTTTCTGAACCCTATTAAGACTCCCCCCGTTTCAACGTCGCCAGATTCAGCCGACTCCTGCCTCATGAAATCCAGTACCTCTTGAAAAATATAGACTTTCTTTGCCTCAAGCCTTTGGCATACGAAACATTTAGGGTGCGGCGGTATCCTATCAGCCCGTATCAATCCACACGTTGAACTCTCAAGCTGTAACCCTTCTAGTGGCTCAGAGCTCCATATCCAATGATTGTTGTCGGTATCCCTGCCTTGCAGAAAATCGATTATGACACGAGAAAAGATGCCAGCGACAATCTTCATGTCAGCAGCGCTTGCAGGTCTCACTGGATTGTTGCACTCGTTTGTTATGGCCGGAAGGCTCTCATCTTCTGGGATGTTTAGGAATATAGGATTCTTATCCTTGAGATACAGCCCAAGGCAAGCCTTGCACGCATCTCTCTGCGGAACGACCCTGAATATTCGCGCAGCTTTTCCGCCACGCAAAGCCCTGCAATAGAAAACCGTTCTTCTCCGGTCTATAGCTTGTTCGTTGAGATAGGCCTCTACGTTGTCATCCGCTATGGTCGAAACCCCTATGGCACCCTCGGGTAGGTAATCGACGAGTTTGGCAAGCAGGATGTTTGCAGGCTTCCATTCTACATTTACAAAAGGATTGTGAAGAACCAGGTGCTCTGCCATTCCCAGTGTCTTGGGCATGCTTACCCTATTTATGCCCAGACTGTGCCTGACCGCGTTATGGGCCCTCATTTCCTCCTTGTCTACTAAGAGGATCCTGCCGACTCCTGCTTTGCAAAGAGCATCGGCTGTTTCAGAACCAAGGGCTCCGCAACCAATAATAGAAATGTTGGCATCTTTTAGGGCGCTTCTTTCAGCCCTGCCCTTGTTGCGCATATGAAAGTATTCGTCGGTGAGGTATTCCTGGTAAACAGCTTGCAGAGAGTAATCGAGCAGCCTTTCCTTGAGCTCCTCTTTGCTACTTATAACAATAGGTGACCGGTTCCCCTTCTTGAGCCTGAACATTTGCCAGTCGGACTTTCTCCATCTTCCCGGAAATCTTATTCCTATGTGGATTGTTTCCTCTATCTGTCTCAATGGTTGTTCCAGGGCACTTATCAGCTCTTCGAACCCTTTGCCCTCATCGCCTTCTCCAATGAGTCTTGCCAACGTGCCCAAGTCTTGAAAGGGCTGCGGCTCTTCGTGGATCTCCCACCAATAGCCTTCTATCAGATTTCCATCTCTTATCTCCCTAATCCTATCTTCCTTGTTCTCATCAAGTACCAGGCGTCTAATATTGGGAATCTTTGCGAAGAGAATCACCCGATCATTTACATATTCCTTAGGCAGGAGAGAAACATTCGCCTTTGTCTCTCCAAATATCGTCACTCCCATATATGTTTTCTTTGCAATTCTATCTGGCAAAAGATTAGCCTGTATAAGACTACACAAGCCGGCATAGAATTTTCCTTTTATTATCTCTTCGTCAAAGAACAAATCTGGGAGAAGATACTGGATTTCATATGTTCTGTTTGGGAAATGATGAAACAGCTCAACTTCCATGCTGTCCTTTGGGATCTTTCCAGACAGCCATATCCTTAGCCTCTTAATAATATCCTCAATAGGATATATCTCTGGATTTTCGCCATGTAAGTCCCCCATTTCAACAAAGCAGACGCTTCCATCTTCATTTTGGTGACGCATATTGAAAAATCGGATGTTATTCCTTACACTTTTTCTTATCTCCTCAGGAGAAAGTTCCGAATATTTTTTAGCTGTTTCCTCATTTATTTGATTTTTTAAAATGTATATCGTCGGGGGGATGTAAGGTGTGGCTTCAGGGTATACGATTAATATTGGGAAGTATTCTGTTTTAGCCTTATGAACTATGATATTGCCGCTGGATATGAGCGTTTCTCCTATGACCTGGCATTGCTCTCTGTAAATAGAATTGTCTGAAAGCTCCTTGGTCTCTCTATACAACCAGCCAGTATGGCGAGCGAACCACTCCATCAAGCACCCATCGGTTTCTTGTCGATTTTGCTAACCGGGGGCGGAATTACTATCCTTTTGCCGCCACCGCCCTTGCCACCATTCTTTTTCCCATATTCCTTGACCAAGTCATCATCTGGATAAAGGTCTATGTCTCCATCAGAGTTTATGTCGACAATTATGCATTCTCTTTTTTCCCCTAGATGGAATACATTTTCATCGCATACCTCCTCCCTGTATAAATCCATGGCTTCCTTATGAGGGTGATCGTGCTTGCTTTCCTTCTCCTTTGGAGCACTAACTATGACATAGGTTGGCTTAATGTTTTCCAAGTGCTCTCTATAAGGGTCTTCTTCAGTATTGGCATTTTTCCAGAAAAAGGACCTTGAACCATGGTGGGCAGCATTCAAGATTGTAGAAGGAAGCCTGTCCTTATGGTAGTCAGTGATATGGTCTTTCCATGCCTTGTAATCCGCATCGCCAGTGATGAGTATCTGCTTCTCATCTATTCCATACTTGAACCGAATGACGCCGCATTGTTCATGAATCCTTGCATATCTCTCATCCGGCTTTTCGCCTTCTATTTCATCCGATACGTAGTCTGCGGGAGCCAATATGTTGTAATTTATATCACCCAGCACAATTTCTTCGTCATCTAATTTGTTCTCTTCTCTGCTGCCGCGGAGTCGAAAAACGTTTTCGTCTCCCAGTTTGTCGATTACAAACTTCAGGTCCTCATATGTCTCCTTGTGCTCACCACCAGGCTTGTGCCCTGAATGCCATAATTGGTCAATGCCGATCTTCTCATAGATTCCCCTAACCGTTCCAAGGTGATCCTTATGGGGGTGAGTGTTGATATAGACATCAAGACCTTTTTCCTGCCCGTCAAAAAGGTCCTCAAGGAGCTCGATAATATCTATACCACCGGCATCTTCATCATGATTTGAATCTATCAACACATACTTATAGCCATCGCCATCAGGGACTGCTAGCAGCGTGGAATCCCCTTGCCCGACGTAAAGGAATATTGTTCGGAAGATATTGGGCTCGGTTGGAATAATTACGTCTTTTGCTGTGTTTGACATCTATTGTCTCCCTCATTATCCCTGTTCTGAAAATCGTACCAAAAACAGGTCATAGATTGATTTTGCGAAATCCTCACCTCTTTTCTTTGTGCGAAAATAGCTTACCACGGCACCAATAATGGTGAAAATCAGAACACTGCAGACAAGGGACTTCTTTTGCGGTTCGCCGAACAAAAGAAGACCAAGTTCAGTGAGAAAGAGTAAAGTGAAGGTCGTCAGAAGGCATCTGAATAGGCCATAATGTGCATTGAATATTTGAGGTCTGTCGCTAAGCTTTTCTTTATCCACAGCGTTGTAGCAAAGATAGAATATCTCCTGGTTTCTTTTGAGTTGCTCCTCTTTGGACTGCTCATCATCAGCTTTGAGAGAGTATTTGTCTTCAACTATCTGTCTGATTTTGCTCTTGTATTCGTTGCTGAACTTATTGTTATCTGGAAGGAGCCATCTTGCGGAGGGGAACCCTCCCCAGGCTTTCAGCAGAATCTTTTCCGTCAGTCCTTGGCTAATCCCCTGCAAAATCAGACCAGTCACATAACCCAAGGCCACCAGAACCGAGGTCTCGGCCAGCCCGCCTGTAAAAGGAATATCTATCGAACTGGACATGTAGGAAACTGCCCAAAGAAAGAAAATCCCAGGAATTACGGCTGCTATAAGGTCATAGATGCTAAATCTGGCGATCATGGTTTGGGTGGCCTTTCAGCGGCAACTGTCATTTTTACCCTGTTTACCAATATTTTGACTATAGTCATGTATACTTAAATATGGGAAAAGTCAACGCCTTTTCCATTTCGGTTGGCCAATATGCATTGTGAAGCCTCAATTGTACTTTCACCATAAAGGGTTGAAATAAAAGAATATCATATTGTTTTGACAGATACGGTCAAACTCTCAGTATTTTTTTCAAGAAATTTGCGTAGACAGAAATTTTTATTCGACCAAGGCAGGCAAAATGAAATAATATGAAGAAAATTATCCAATTATCTGCCAAAATTATTTCGGCTTGGCAGAGGATGGTCGTAGCCAAGGGAGATCTATTGGGCAGGGAGTGGAAAAAGGGGCGGAAGTGGTGGGAGCGGATCTACCCTCTCGCTGCCACTGGAAAAATTGTGAAATAGAGGGGATTGTAATAAAGCGAATATACCCTATGGAAGAAAAGAATCCAATGGGATCACCTTTCATGATATCAGGAGGACCGTTAAGACAAATATGCTTAATGCGGGTGTTGATAAAGTTCATAGAGACATGATTGTGGGTCATAGCCTAAAAGGCATGGATGCCTATTATCTGGTTCCCACGGAAAACAGCCTAAGACAGGCTATGAATAAATATACTCAATGGCTTGACAAGCAGCTTGACGCTGCCCGGGAAAGTGTTGACCAAACCGTTGACCAAATTTGAAAAATGAATACTTAATGAACGCCTACATTCACAAATAATAAGGCTTTTGACACTGTTAAATGCCAAAAGCCTTATAAATAAAGGATTTTAATATTGAAAAGGGCTGACACCCTTGTTAATTCTGGTCGGGACGACTGGATTTGAACCAGCGACCCCCGCGTCCCGAACGCGGTGCTCTACCAGACTGAGCCACGTCCCGACAAGAAAAACATATATTAATATTTTCGGCCAAGCAAGTCTATTTTCACGATATTGACCAGGTTTTCCAGGATCCTGGCCGTTGCTCCCCATATCACGTTACCCTGGTATTCATAGACTGGTCCTTCGTACACCGTGCCCTTTTGCTCAATCTTGGCCGTATGATCCACTAGGGTCCTTTCCATGAAAAAATCAAAGGGGACCTGGATGATCCTTTTCACCTCAAACCTGTTGATTCTAAAGACGTATGGAAAGGGGAAGAAGCCCACAAACGGGTGGATAATGAAATTGGATGCGACTGTAAGGGTATCGTCTGTCCTTCCCAGGATCGTCACATCTTCTCTCCTGAGCCCTATCTCCTCCCGGGCCTCTCTCAATGCGGTTTCCTCATAATCCTGATCCTCCTTGTCAACAGACCCGCCGGGAAAGGATATCTGCCCCTTGTGCTCCTCTACCCTATTGGTCCTTTGGGTCAAAATGACCTTATACTTTCCTTTCTCTTCAAAGATGGGGATCAAGACCGAGGCATGCCTGAACCTGCCCCCTTGGTCCCCTATGATCCTAGGCTCTCTTTTTCCCAAGACGTGACTGATAACCTGTAACAGGTCCTTCCCTTTCAATTGTCCCTCCATATCCGGCTACTTCGCCGGGCCTTCCCCCCTGAACTCTTACGGGATGGAAATATATGAGCACTTGACAGTCTGTCATCGAGCATATTAAAGGAAAACTCCAGAAATGGAAAGCCAAACCACAGCAGAGAAAATGAGCCTGCTCAATACCCAAATAACTTGCGATACTATAGTGTTACAAGGGCCTAGAAGAAGAGTTAGCCCAAGAAGATGGTGTTTCCGCGCTTTGTTGCTCTGAAAACCGGGTTTCTTATGAAAAGTCAATCCAAAGACTTACCTCTTCAGGCGCCAGGTCAACCCAAGAAAGTTCCCTGTAGAGTTCTTTGAACCCGAATTTCGCAAGGGTTGGGGCAAAGCGCAGAATTGCAAGGCCTTTTTGATCTTTCCTATTCACCTTTTTAGTGAATTGATTTTCAAGGGTAGGGGAGCCTTTAGGCCTACAAGTAGCCAATATTGTGAAGAATTTGGGATCGTAAACAACGATCCCCTACCTAAGAGCCTTGCGAAATTCGGTTGAATCCAGCACGATATCGTCTTGACACCAGATAACGGTCTCGGGACCTCGCACAATTATGAATCAACATCCCTGGGGTACGTAATGTTGTACCTGTCGATCTTTCGATAAAGGTTTCTGAGGCTGATCCCCAGAATTCGGGCCGCCCGGGTCTTGTTACCACAGGTGCTTATCAAGGCCTGTCTAATGTGATCCTTCTCAAGTTCAGCCAGGGTCTTGGTTTTTTTACTGCTGATCTCGCCGGCATGAAAAGGCAGGTGTTCCACACCGATTTGGATACCAGAGGAAATTAGAGCAGCCACTTCCAGGGCATTTGCGAGTTCGCGAACGTTCCCCGGCCAATCATAGTTGGTCATTTCTCTGAGGGCGGGGTTGGTCAGCTTTTTCTTGGCGCCAGCCTTTTTCAAGAAATGCTCGGCCAGGACAGAGACGTCTTCTTTCCTTTCTCTTAGAGGAGGCAGCCGGAGGTTTGCAACATTCAATCGATAGTAAAGATCTTTCCTAAAGGCACCTTCCTTTACCGAGGCGCGGAGATCCTTGTTCGTGGCCGCAATCACTCTGACATCTATGTGAAGCTCCTTTTCCCCACCCAGACGCCGGAAACACCCCGTCTCAACGAAACGCAAGAGTTTCACCTGGAGGGAAGGGCTGATTTCA
Organism: Deltaproteobacteria bacterium; assembly: GCA_019308985.1. The sequence continues at coordinate 7,732 of JAFDHB010000005.1, forward strand.
CCCACCTCATCAATAAAGAGAGTTCCACCGTCTGCGAGCTCCACGAGCCCCTTCTTTCGTTTGTGGGCTCCACTGAAGGCCCCCCTTTCGTAGCCAAAGAGTTCACTCTCCTGGAGCGTCTCCGGCAGGGCCGCGCAGTGTATGACTATGAAAGGGCTGTCACGCCTCAAACTCCGGCGATGGATTCTGTGAGCCAGGAGCTCTTTTCCTGTGCCCGTTTCCCCTTCAATCAGCACGGTGGAGTTGGAGAGTGCTATCTTGTCTGCCAGTCTCAGCAGATCCAGCATTTTCTTGCTTTTCCCGATTACCTCGCCGTAGGGGCTCTTCAGCTTCAGCTCTTCCCGCAGGTTTACATTGCTCTCCTTCAGCGTCTTTTTTTCCCAGGCCTTTTGCACGAGAACTTCCAGCTCGGAGAGTTTGCAAGGCTTGGTGAGGTAGTCGTAAGCGCCTGACTTCATGGCTACGATTGCTGAATCTATTGTCCCGTGGCCGGTGATGACAATCACCTGCACGGTCTCATCCTCTCGCTTGATCTTCTTTAGGAGGTCAATGCCGTCCATACCGGGAAGCTTTATGTCCACCAGAGCGACGTCATAGGGATTCCTTTCAATCGCGGGCAAGGCCTCTTCGGCGGAAGCAAATGAATCCACGGAACTCCCTTTCCGGGAAAGTCTCTTGTGGAAAAGGCGGCGGAGCGGGTCCTCGTCCTCCACAATAAGTATGCGTTTCTTGTTGTTCATCATTGCATCATTCCGATCGGTGTGAAGCCCCTGAGTTCCCTTCTGCGGTTTCCCATCTATAGGGCAACGAAACTACAAAATTTGTAAATTTCCCCTCGCGAGTGTGCACCTCGATATTTCCCCGGAGCTTTTTCATTATCCGCTGGCAGATGGAAAGCCCGAGGCCTGTCCCTCTGCCCGGAGCCTTGGTGGTGAAAAAGGGGTTGAAAATATTCTTCAGGTGCTTGCGGGGGATTCCCCTCCCATTGTCCCTGAAACTAATCCTGATGAAACCATTTTCACATCTGGAAACGATTTCCAGGACCCCCCTTGGTCCCTTTGCTGTCACGGCATCAAGAGCATTTTTCAAGATATTGAGAAAGACCTGCTGGACTTGGGCGGGGTTGGTTTCCACCAGGGGCATGTCCGGCTGAAAATCCTTGATGATTCTCGTACCGCAAGCCTTGATGTCAGGTTCGAGAAGCAAGAGCGTCTTTTCCAATAGGTTGTCCAACCTGGTGGGAACGATCTCGAACTCTCCCTGCCTGGCGAAATTCAGCAAGTCCATTGTGATCTCGCTGCACCTCTGACTCTGCTCAATAATGGTGGCCAGGGCCTCTTTCATCTCATCGAGCTCATTCGGGCCCAGGACCCTCCTGTCCTGTATCAGGTCGAGCATGTCCTCAGCATATCCCGCAACAGAGGCCAAGGGGTTGTTGATCTCGTGGGCTACTCCGGATGCGATCTCTCCGATCGCAGCCAGCTTGCTGGCTTCAACCATTTGCTTTTCCAATCTCTTGCGTTGAGTAATATCACGACCAATGATATGGAGCCCATAGACCTTGTCCCCTTTCCTCACCACGGTGATGCTGAGTTCCACGGGCGTGCACTTCCCCCGGGTCCCCGTGAGCTCCACTTCATATGGCAGCAGCTCCTGCCCATCAATGACCTGCCTTATCTTTTCACGGAAAAGGGACCTCATGCGCCCTGGCATGAAGTGGCTGAGGGACATACCCTCAAGAGACTGCCAGTCCGTCTCAAGTATCCTCAAGGTTCTATTGTTGGCAGCCAAAATCCGGCCCCTCAGGTCAGTAAGACAAATACCGTCCTGGGCCGTTTCGAACAGGTTCCGGTAACTGATTTGAATTCTTTCCCTGTCCGTGATGTCTTCGTGGAGCAAGATGATCCCGGAGACTTGAGAAGATTCGTCCAGAAGGGGGATGGCTTTGAGGTTGAGGACGATACCGGTTCCACCAGGAATCTTGAAAGAAAGCCCCTTCTGCTCGACCTGGTCCCCTGTGTTGAGGACGGATCTCAAGAGGCTGAGCCGTCGAGAATTCGCAAAAGGGTGTCTTATCTGATCGATCCTTTTGCCCAACACATTCTTGCTGCTGGTGTGAAAGATCTCCTCCATCTTCCGGTTCCAGGTCTGAATCCTGAGCTCATAGTCAAGAACCATGATGCCTTCAGTGATACTCTGAATAATATTTTCATTGTAGTTCTTAAGATAACTTACCCGTTGAGCCGCCAGGGTCTTTTCCGTCGTGTCCTCGACGATACACAAAAGGCCATCACAACTACCCCTCGAAGTCTTGAGCGGAATCCCCTTGGCCCCAATAAACCGCCTGCTGCGGTCAAGGCTGTCCAAGGGGCAATCGGCCACCTCAAACCTGAGGCCTTGAAGCCCCTTTTCAAGATAGCTCATAAGCTCGAGTGAAAAACTGTCAGCCAGTGAAGAAATAGGCATCCCCACCAGCTTACCCTTCCCTATCCCAAAGATTCTGGACATCGCAAGATTTGCAGACGTGATCTCACCCTTTGCATTAAGCGTGAAAATTCCCACGGGCGCGTTCCTGAGGATCCTCTCATTGAACCGGTTTGCTTCATGGATTTGGCGTGTCTTCTCCCACACCCTCTCCCTTAGCTGTTCTTGGATTGATTTTCGGGGCCCGGGAAGTTCGTAACCTTTGCTGATGAGGGTGTCTTTGGTTCCTATGATGAACCGGCACTGCCCATCGCCCTTGGCAAGACAAGATACTTCCACGCAATCCAACTCATTCTCAAGTCCAGTCCCCGCGTAGCGGTGAGTTACCTGCATGAAACCAAGGATTATCCCGCGCGAATAATGGCATACCGGTCTTCGTGGTCTGCTTCTCTTACGTTGAGAGATCCACCCCTCCACGGAACTTTCGCAAATAATCTTTGCCCACCCTGCTTCCCAGTCCAACTCTTCCACTTTGAAATAACCAAACCCCCCGTCGGTAAATACCGACAGGCCGTCCACAAATCCCTTTGGACCGGGTTGGATCCTGCCGCTTTGAAGCATGGGCTCCAGAAAGGAGAGACCTCCCTTGATACCGGCCTGGGAGATAAGATAGCTCGCATTCTCGCCAACTTCCTTCTTGATCACCTTTTGGAGAATGTGAAAGCCCTGTAGGAGATCGAACATGACCATCCGGGTTCGACCGACATTGAGCCACCCTTTCTTGCGGTAGTAAACGATTTCGATTGGTTTCTTGTGGGCCATCCTGTCACCCAAAAAGGTCTTGGATTAGGGTGCATAAATCAGGTTCAAGAATGTCAAGGGTGGGGCACCATGGATCTTAGCAAAGGCGGCTCGGTCCCGTCAACCCCGACCCGCTTTCTGTCACCTCTCTCCGCTTATCCATAATAGTCGCCGGCAAGAACGAGAATCGAATAGCCGGCTATGCCAATTTGTCATAGCGGAAATTTCCCTTGGCATTAGATCTTCAAAATGGGACAGGATTTTGCTGCAATTTTAGCTTGTTATAAACATGTGAGTCTGGCATGAGAGTTGCTTTACAAAAGAGACGTAAAATCCGGCCTCCACCCATGTAGGACCCAAGAGCAGTGAGGCCTGGATTTTTTTGGGGAATCTCAAGATGGTGGGAGGAACATGCGGCAGAGACCTCTTAACCTGGCGTTAACCCACCCTAACTTTCAAACATCAGAGAAGAGAGGAGGTTCGGTATGAAGAAAAGAGCAAGTTTTTTTCTGACCATTCTGGTTACGGTGACCCTTGCTTTAGGGACAGTGGGCCTGTCAGTGGTGATGGCCGAGCCCGTTGTGTTCAAGGCCGTGGCCTTTCTGCCCACAAATAATGTGATTATTAAGGGCTTTAAGATCTTTGCAGAAAAAATCAACGGCAAATTTGGAGATTCAATAAGAATTGAGCTTATTGGTGGCCCAGAAGTAACCCCTCCCTTTCAGCTCCACGAGGCTGTAAGAAACGGTGTCATAGACATGGCCCTCACTTCATGCGGGTATTATCCCTCTCTGCTGTGGGAGGCCCAGACCGCGATGTTCACAAACAAGAACTACAAGGAGATAGCCCAGACCGACTATTTCAACATTATGAGTAAGATGCATAAGAAAGTGGGCCTTGTGTGGCTGGGCGCCGGGACATTCAACATGGTCTTCCACCTTTACACAAATCCCAAGATAAATAGTCCTAAAGATTTTGCAGGCAAGAAGATCCGGGTGTTTCCTCCCTTCCTCCCTTCATTCCTTTAATAAAGGCCCTTGGCGCGGTGCCCATCAACCTGCCCATGGGGGATATTTACACCGCCATGGAGCGAGGGGCTGTTGACGGGTTTGTCCAGGTGCACAACGGGTTTGTAAAGGACTTTAGCTGGCATGAGGTAACCAAGTATGTTATTGACTATCCCCTTTACGAAGCAACCGCCGTTGTTTTGGCTAATCCTAAGAAATGGGCACAGGTGCCGGCCAGTGTGCAGAAAAAGATAATAGATTTCAAGGCAATGGTGATTGATCCTGCCATTTATGAATATTACGAAAAAGAAAACGATAAAGACTGGCAATTGATGATAGATAAGGGCGTCAAGCCCATCAAGTTTTCAAAGGCAGAAGGGGATGCCTTCCTCAAGTTGGCTTACGATGCCGCCTGGGATCGGGTGATAAGCAAGTCGCCTGAGCTGGGGCCGAAGCTTAAAAAAATGCTGGTAAAATGACCCTGGTGATATTCGGAAGGAAACCATTCCGCACTCCTTTGCCAAAACCGAGGCCGAGAGGTGTGGAAGCACCCTTTGTTTTGAATCATGGAGCCGGAAATACTTATCGCTTATGAATGCTGGACTCTTTCAGAGAGCGGGTAACGGCTTTGACAAGGTCGTAGATGCCTTCATTTTCCTCGGAGCCCTTATCCTTGCTTTTCTCATGATCTCAGTCTGCTGGGACGTTCTTGCAAGAACCTTCCTGGGACGGCCCCTCACCTGGGTGCTCGAATTCACCGAGTACGGTCTCCTTTACATGACCTTCCTATGCACGGCCTGGGTATTGAAGAATGAGGGCCACGTGACAAGCGATCTATTGCTCGTGAGGCTCAGTTCCAAGGCCCAGGCTCTTTTGACCATGGTGACGTCGATCCTGGGGGCCGCCCTGTGTCTCCTGCTCACATGGTACGGGGCAAGCGTAAGCCTGGAAAAGCTGAAAATGGGAGCATTTCAGCCAACGGCCATCCAGCCCCCTGATTTCCCAATATTTGTTATTATTCCAATAGGCTTTTTACTTCTTTTCATTCAATTCCTGCGAAGGACCTCCAAGAACTACAGGGCATGGAAGGCACCTGGGAAAATTTGAGTTTCAAGAAGCGCGTCAAAACTGAGGGGTAGGAATCTTGGAATGGTGGCTGCTCTTGCTCGTGATTTTCGGTTGCTTCATCCTTTTGATGCTGACCGGCTTTCCCATTGCCTTCGCATTTTTGGCCATAAACATCGTTGGTGCCTTCTTCTTGTGGGGAGGACAATCCGGATTCAGACAGCTGATCCTGAGTATCTTTGAATCGGTGACCTTCTTTGCCCTTCTCCCCGTCCCACTCTTTATCCTGATGGGGGAAGTGCTTTTCCATTCCGGCATGGGTACCAGGATGCTCGATGCCCTTGATGCGTTCTTGGGGAAAATGCCTGGGAGGTTGAGCCTCGTTGCAGTTGCAGGAGGTGTCCTCGTCGCCGTATTGTGTGGCAATACCTGGGCTTCTACTGCCATGCTCGGTTCCATGCTGGCACCAGAGATGCGCAGACGGGGATACCATAAGGCAATGGCCCTAGGGCCCATCATGGGAGGGGGGGCCTTGGCCATTATCATTCCCCCGAGCGGAATGTCCGTGGTTCTGGCCACCCTGGCCGGAATATCTGTGGGGGGGCTCCTGATTGCAGGGCTGGTCCCGGGGCTGGTAATGGCAGGGCTTTTCGTAGTCTACATCGTTGGGCGATGTATTGTTCAGCCCGGTGTGGCTCCTGCCTATAGGATCCGTCAACTAACATTGATAGAGAGGTTTACGCCCCTGGTCAAATACGTATTGCCCTTGGGTATTATCGTCTTTTCCGTGATAGGTCTCATGCTCCTGGGCCTCGCAACGCCTTCTGAATCCGCCGCATTCGGCGTGATGGCGACCTTTGTTTGCGCAACCCTTTACAGGGGACTCACTTGGGACGTGATGAGGAAATCGTTCACAGGCACAATGCGCACCACGACCATGATCCTCATGATCTTTTGCGGCTCAACTGCCTTCAGCCAGGTTCTATCCTTCTCAGGGGCTACAAAGGGAGTGGTTAATCTTGCCGTACATCTGCCCATTCCCCCTATCGCACTCTTGATTTCAATGATGATGGTTGTGATGTTCTTGGGCATGTTCATGGACCAACTGAGCATCCTGATGATAACTTTGCCCATATTCATGCCCGTTTGTCAGGCCCTTAACTGGGATCCCCTGTGGTTCGGGCTGATGCTCCTCATAAACATGTCCATTGCGAATCTTTCTCCCCCTTTTGGAATAGAACTGTTCGTCATGAAGGGTGTCTCACCCCCTGATATATCCATGGGCGATGTATATCGTGCTTCAGTCCCGTTCATTTTGATGGAGGTCATGGTGATTGCTCTTGTTATCATAGCCCCGCCGCTGGCCACATGGCTGCCGGGAGTAATGTAGATCCCCGGATTGGAAGATAATTGGTGGCTGATATTTACGTTCTTGGAGATGAATGCCATTTTGACATACCTGGGAAAAAGCGCTTTCCCATAGAGATCAGGGCCCTTAGAGGTTCTTGTTAAGCTTCCCGTATGTCACTATGTCATGGTTCTGGCTGATAGCCACGGATACTTGAAATGGAGCAGGGAATATCTCCTGTTTTCACCATGTTATTTTCACCCAGCATGGCATCTTTATTGCAGAGGCAGACTCGAGACGAGAGCAAATTTCCGAGCCCTCTCCGGGCACGTGAATTTTTCTGATTCGAAGGCTGTTCATGGGAAGAGGTAATTCTGCATCGGATCGAGTTACAAAGGACCAGGGCCTGAAAGGAGAGGTCTACTACCAGTGCAAGAGCTGCAATTTTGTACTGAAGCAGGAAAGGTCAGATCCTCCACCCTCCTATTGCCCACAGTGCGCCGTCAACCATGTCAGGGGCGAAATGGCGCTAATGGAGGAGTATTCTGAGGAGAGCAATAATGAATGATACTTGTTGACCCCGTGGACACTATCATTTTCTACAATAGAGGAGGTTGATTCAATGTCTGAAAAAGAATGGGTCGTAGGTACGGATGTCGGAGGCACATTCACCGACATAATCGGTATTAACACGCGGACGGGTGAACAGAAGCTTGGAAAGGTTTCCACAACACCCCCCACATACTACGATGGCATAATGAACGGCCTGAAGAAGGCAGGGCTGTCAGGTGAAAGCACCCGCTCCTTCAGGCATGGAGCCACTGTCTCCACTAACGCAGTGGAGGAGAGGAAAGGGGTGAAGACGGCCCTGATCACCACCTATGGTTTCCGTGATGTCCTGGGCGGAGGTCGTGCCGAGAGGATTTCCGCCTTCGAGCTTGATTGGGATCCACCCGAGATCATCATACCCAGAAGGAATGTCCTGACCGTGAGAGAGAGGGTAAGCCCCTGGGGCGAAGTGGTCGTCCCCCTGAACGAAGACGATGTGCGGGTTGCCGCAAGAAAATGCAGGAAGAGGGGGATCGAATCAGTTGCAGTGGTCTACATGGACTCGTTCATGCATCCTGAACACGAGATACGGACCAGGGAAATTCTCCAGCAGGAACTGCCCGACGTGGATGTCACCATTTCCTGGGACGTCAGGCCCGAGATGCTGGAGTTTGAAAGGACAACCACCACTGTCCTGAACGCCTATGTGGCTCCCATCATGAAAAAGTACATGGCGGGCCTGAGGGATCTGCTCAGGGACTCCTGGAATTTCGACGGCCCAGTGCTGATTACCACGGGCTCTGGCGGCCTGGTCGGCATAGAGGAGGCCATCAGGCTTCCCGCCGTAACTTTTCATTCTTCACCTGTCTCGGGTGCAGTGGGCTTTGCAGGATACTGCGGATCACTGGCGGGTTTTGAGAACGTGATAGCATTTGAGACAGGTGGAACCACGAACAACGTCTCAATGATCTACAAGGGCTCACCCGCAATGACGCGGGAGTGGAAGATCCTCTGGAACGTGCCTTGCTGCCTCCCTTCGGTCGATACGATCTACATGGGGGCAGGAGGGGGAAGCATAGGTTGGGTAGACAAGGGAGGCATCTTGAACGTAGGGCCTCAAAGCCAGGGGGCGGTGCCGGGACCGGCCTGTTACGGCGCAGGTGGCGAAGAGGCGACCAACACGGACACGCAGATCGTGCTCGGCAGGATCAACCCTGACTACTTCCTGGGCGGTGAAATGGAAGTTTATCCTGAACTCTCTTTCAAGGCCCTCAAGGAAAAAATAGGCGATAAATATGGGTGGAGCGCGGAAGAGGCGGCGTGGAACATGTACATGGTGGCCATGACCAACCTGATGCTGGGGATAAGGCTCCAGACCGTTTCCAGGGGCTGGGACCCAAGGGATTTTGCCATCGTCCCCTACGGCGGTGGCGGAGCCCTTTATGCCTGTGACATCGCAAGGGAGGTGGGTCTCAGGTATGTGGTAGTACCGCCCTTACCCGGTTATGCCTCTGCATTCGGGGCCCTCCGGGTCGACGTCAGGCACGAATTCGTAAAGCCTATTTTCACCCTGGAAAGCGCCATTGATTACGACAAGATAAACAAGGAGATGGACGCCCTCGTGGAACGTGCCATTGACACCCTCCGCAAGGAGGGCATCGCCGACAAAGATATGGTCATCCAGAGGCTGGCGGACGTCAAGTACTGGAGCCAGAGCACCCATTTCACCGTGGATGTCCCGGAGGGGAGAATCAAGGACATGATAAAGATCAATGAGAACTTTCTCTCAGCCATGAAGAGCAAATATGGATACACCCTGCCCCCGGGTTATGTTGAAACCGAGCTTGTCAATCTGAGGGTGATCGCAAGGGGCCTCGTGCCCAAGCCCGAGATGTCGGAAGTCAAGAATGGAGCCAAGAACATAGAAGACGCCATGAAGCCACAAAGGAACGTCTGGTTCAAAGACGTCGGCTTTGTCAAGACCGATATATATGAACGCAGCCTGATACCGGTCGGAGCTACCTTCGATGGGCCTGCCATAGTGGAGCAGCCTGACACCACCACGGTGGTCCCACCGCGAAGCCACTGCAAGGTAGACAAATACGGCAATCTAATAATAAGTGTGGAGCGATAGGAGGTAGAAATGGTTAAGGACACGCTTGAAACAAAGGAAAGTATCAAAGAAATAAAGGAGCTCAAGCTGGACCTCATCACCTTTGAGGTGTTGCGTAACGCCTTTGTCTCGGCTTGTTACGAGGGCAGCACCAGCATCGAGCAAATGGCCTACCATCCCGTGGTGGGAATGGGCAGGGATCGGTCCAACGGTATCCTGACCGTTGACGGAGGTCTGGTAGCCCACGGCCATACGGACGCGGCGGCCCACTACGGATCCTTCGAGGATTCCCTGATAAATCTTCTCAAGCACGTGCCCCTGGACAAGATGGAACCCGGTGACGCGTACCTGTTCAGTGATCCCTATGAGGTGGGATCCCATGTCAATGATACGCACCTGTTCAAGCCGATCTTTTCCAAGGATGAGCTCGTGGCATTCGCCTGCACAGTGGTACACTGGCCGGACATGGGAGGCCCCCTCCCAGGGACATTCAACCCCGAGGCAACCACCTGCTATGCGGAGGGGATTCGAGTTCCACCCATAAGACTTTACCGCAACAATGAGCTTGACGAGGAGCTGTTCACCTTCATGGCTTACAATATCAGGGGGGCCGTGGAGCGGCGCGGTGACCTCGCGGCCCAGTTCGGGGCGGCAAGCCTCCTGGAAAACCGCGTGCAGGAACTGTGCAACAAGTATGGTAACGACACGGTCAAACTGGCCTTTGAAGAGCAATTCAATTACACCGAGAGGCTCCTTTACCGGGAACTGGATGAGATCGAGGACGGGGAATGGGAGTTTGATGATTACGGCGACCAGGACGTCATGGCCCCTGACAAGAGACCCATACGGGTTCATTGCAAGTTGACCAAGAAGGGCAGAGACCTGATCTTTGACTGGACCCAGACGGACCCCGCGCCCGTGAGTTCGTGGGGCGGCCCCAGGGGAACATGCTTGAGCGCCAACTATTTGGGATTCATGATCGGGTTCCCTCACCTGTTTCCCTTGAACCGGGGCATCACCAGGAACCTCAATATCATTACCAAACCGGGAACCGCTGTTCATGTCGTCTTTCCCTCGGCGACCACGGGATACTGTTCGGGGGCCTTTGACAAGGTGGAGTCCGTCACCATCGCCGTAATATCCTCAATGCTGGCCAAGACAAAGCCCTGGAGGGTCTACCCTGGTTCCGTGAGCCTGACGAACTTATGTATCGGTGGGTACAACCCCAGGACAAAGAAGGACTTTGTCCAGTATACCTTTTCCGTGGGAGGAGAAAATGCCAGGACTTTCAAGGACGGCAAGGACCTGATCTTTATGAGGTTCGCCAATGCAAAGACGATCCCACAGGAGCTGGAAGAGAGGTGGTTCCCGATCCTTTACAGGCGATACGAGGCGGTGCCCGATTGGTGCGGCCACGGCAAGTTCAGGGGAGGGTTCCCCCTGGTCAGGGAGATCGACGTGCTCTCAGACGGCACCTTGACCATCCACGGCGACCGGGAGATCTATACTCCTTACGGGATCGATGGCGGGACCAACGGCGGGGGCGGCCAGCTAATCATCAACAAGGGTACTGACAAAGAAAACGATGTGGGCATGTATGCCACAGGGATCAAGATAAAAAAGGAGGATCAGATCTGGTTTTCCCAGAGCGGTGGCGGGGGAGTAGGCAATCCCCTGGAGCGCGACCCCCAGCTTGTTCTCAGAGACGTAATGGACGGGTGGCTTACGATTGAAGCAGCCAGAAAGTTCTACGGCGTGGTCATTAATGTGGGGGACGAAGAGGCCTTGGAGTATGAGGTCGACCAGGATGCCACGGAAAAGCTGAGAAAGGAGATGGCGAAAACCCCCCTACCTGAAGGTCGTTCAGCCCACCAGGTGCATCCCCTGGGCAAGAAGATCCGCCCGGGATGGTGGCCGACAGAGGAAGAAGTCCAGCCCCATATTACGGTTTCCAGGCCGCCGGGCTGGTAACAGGACGGCAAGAACGACCCCCCGATTGATCTGCGGGCTTTGTTTCTCCCGCCCGGGCACTCATACACAGGTTTTTCATGGGCGGAATAGGGGGGCCCGGCAATTGTCTAACAGAGACAGCTATGGAGAGTAGGCTATGGGCAAGTCCGACTGGAAAGATATGAGGGAATTCATAGAGTTTTGCGAGACTAGGGGGGAGGTAAAAAGGATAAAGCAGGAGATTGACCCGGAGTGGGAAGTCAACGGCATAACCAGGATAGTTTGCCAGAACCTGGGCCCCTTGCTCATCTTTGAAAACATAAAAGGAGCCGACTACCCCCTGGTGACGAACCTGATCGCTTCGGACAGCAGGTTCCTCTGGTCCCTGGGTATTGAGAAATGGAGCGAGTTCAACGATGAATGGATGAAAAGGACCGAGAAACTAATCCCTCCCGTCATGGTGACCAGTGCTCCTTGCCAGGAAGAAACAATCCAAGGGCCTGATATAGATATCGGAAAGATATGCAACGTCAAGTGGCACAAACTGGACAAGAGCCCTTTCCCGGGTACCCTGTCCATTTCGGTCACCAAGGACCCTGACACGGGGGAGCAAAATGCCGGTATCTACAGGATGGAACTCCAGGGGAAGGATCAACTGGGATGGGGCGCACCCGAGTACACCCATGGACGCCAGCACTACATGAAATACGAGCAATTGAACAGGCCTATGCCCATGGCGGTTGTTACAGGCGTTGACCCGGTTATTGAGATCGTCGCCGCCACCAGGACACCCCCAGGGATAGATGAATTTCATCTCGCCGGTGCCCTCAGGCGATCTCCTGTAGAGATGGTAAAGTGTAAGACCATTGATATCGAAGTCCCGGCAACGGCAGAGTGGGTTTTTGAGGGATTCATCAACCCGGGGGCTCGGCACCTGGAGGGTACTGAGTGGTTTGGTGAATATACGGGTCATTACGGAGAAGCGAGGGTCTTGCCCTTCTTTGAGGTGAAGCTCATAACACACCGGAAGTCGCCCCTCTACCACGGGACCCGGGAGCAATGGTACCCCAGTGAGAGTTTCTTTGCCAACGGCAGGACCAGCCAGGCCGAAGCATATAAGACCATCAAGAGACTTGTTCCCGGCATCATCGATATGAGGTGCAACGTGTGCTACGAGGCCATAGTGAAGATAAAGAAGCTGTTCAAGGGCCACCCCCAGCAAGTAATAGACGCGGTTTGGGGTGCGACCTATGGTCGGTACAAGCACGTTATTATTGTGGACGAGGATATCGATATTTGGGATTACGAGAGTGTCCATTGGGCCCTTTCAACCAGGGTGAAGGCTGACAGGGATGTGACCATCGTAACGCGAAGGGCAGGACAATGGCTTGATCCGGCCCTTCCGCTCAGAGAGAGGGGCTGGCAGACCGCTATGGGTATCGATGCGACCAAGCCCACTGAGGAGTATGAATTCTGGGGGGATCAGATCCCTGAAACCGTGGATGATCCGGACATAGTGTCCAGGACCAAACAAAAATGGGGAGAAAGCCTGGAAAGGCTCAAGTAACCCGAACTCGGACCTCTGTGGTCCCAGTGCAATCTTTTGCGGTGGAGGGTATAGGACATGGAAGAGTACGGTGAATACTGGAACCAGGAGATGGAGACCCTTTCTCCCGAAAGGTACCATGAAGTACAGGAAAAGGCCCTTTTGCGGCAGCTAAAATACGTCTGGGAGAACTCGTCATTTTACCGGAAGAAATTCGGTGAAGCAGGCCTGGAACTGGGAGACATTAAGAGACTGGAGGACCTAAGTAAGCTCCCATTCACTGAGAAGGCTGAGCTTAGAGAGAGCCAGCTTGAGGCTCCCCCCCTTGGTACGCACATGGCGTGCCCCTTTGAAAAGGTAAAAAGGGTATACTCTACGAGCGGCACCACGGGGAGGCCCACCTTCATTGGTCTCACCAAGAGAGATCTTGAGGTGTGGCGCGAGGCGGCTTGCAGGGCCTTTTGGACAGGGGGGTTTCGACCAGACAGCGTGGTGCCCCTGGTGGTTGCTCCTTTTTTCATCGCGGCTTCATATGCTGATGCAATAGAGGCCATCGGTACCCTTGTTCCCATAGGGGTTGGCGCAACCGACCGGCTAATAGGTGCCTTTCAGCATGTTGGGGCGAACGCCTTTCTTGCCACCTCCTCTTTTCCACTCCATTTCGCAGCCTCCCTCCGAAAGAGGGGGATAGACCCCAAGAGCCTGGGAATCAAGGTGATCCTTGCTGGGGGTGAACCGGGCGCAGCGATCCCTTCCGTAAGAAAGGAGGTGGAAGAGACCTTTGGGTGCGTTTTCGTGGAGATGATGGGCAACGGCGACATGTGCGGGGAGATGTGGTCGGAATGCAGGTACAAGAAGGGAATGCACTTCATCGCCCAGGGTATCGTTCATCCCGAGGTTATCAATCCCGACACCGGAGAGGTCCTGGAGATCAGGGAAGGCACCAGGGGAGAGCTTGTTTACACTTCCCTGGACAGGGAATGTATCCCCCTGGTCCGTTTCAGGACGAGAGACCACGTAGAAGTGACCCAGACGATCTGCGAATGCGGTCGAACCGGCTTTGGCATTCGGGTCTTTGGGAGAACAGATGATATGATTATCGTTCAGGGCGTTAATGTCTATCCCGCGGCAGTGCGTGATACGGTCGCGAGCCTGCATCCAAGGACAACCGGTGCCATGGAGATCCAACTCCACGAGCCCCCGCCAAAAGGATGGAAACCGCCGATCCACATAAAGGTGGAATACGGCAAAGACCCCGGTGACCTTGAGTCCCTAAAGAAAGAACTGGAGGCGTTGATAAGGGAAAGGCTTATTTTCAGGGCCAACGTGGAATTGGTTCCCCCGGATAGTTTGCCCAAGTTTGAGTACAAGGCAAAACTCGTAAGGAAACTCTACGAGGAAAAGTAGCGATGCATGGAGGTACACCCAGTGAACATCATATACGTAGATCCAGCGAGATGTACAGGTTGCAAGGTGTGTGAAATGGTCTGCTCCCTTTTTCGTGAAGACGAGATAAATCCCACCAAGTCCAGAATCTACGTGGCTAGCTGGGAGCAAGCAGGAGTGGATATCCCTATTGTCTGCCAGCAATGTGAAGACCCGCCGTGCAAGGAGGTTTGTCCCACTCACGCAATATCCCGCAACAGGGAAACCGGCGCGATGGTCATCAACGAATCCGCCTGCATCGGGTGCAGGATATGTATCAGTGCCTGCCCTTTCGGGGCCCCGATCGTGCGGGCGGATACGGGAGAGGTGGTCAAGTGTGATCTTTGCAAGGGGGAGCCCAAGTGCGTGGAATTCTGTGAGCCCAAGGCTCTGCAATACATGCCTGCATCAAAGGCAGCGATACTCAAGAAGCGTACGGCGGCTGAGAAGTATGAGGAGTTGATCCAGAAGGTACTGGTGCCGGCAGACTGATGGGCATTGCCGGAGTTGTGTCCGAATCCCGTGGGAAGAAGGAGGTGTGCTAGGAATGTATGGCTTTGGAGGCCTCATACTGAAGTGCTATTTAACTGAAGGAAGAATTGTCAAGGACCCCTTGTCGGTCGAATTTGCCAAGGCCTTCCTCGGAGGCCGCGGTTTTAACTCCAAGATAATATATGATGATTTTGACCCCCGCGTGACAGATCCATTCAGCCCCAAGAACATCGTCGCCATAAGCCCTGGTTCTTTGTGCGGCAACACCCTGAGCGCGAGCAGGGTTTGTGTTTCGGTGGCCCGCTCCCCGGTCACAGGGGTCTTTGGAGATGGGAACCTGGGCTCCTACTTTGGAGGCGAACTCAAATGGGCGGGTTACGACTCCATATTCTTTTACGGAAAATCCAAGGACCTTGTCTATCTCAGGGTGGAGGATGACCGGGTTGAACTCCAGGATGCGAGACATCTAAAGGGAAAGACGGTTTCCGAGACCGACGCGATTCTCAAGGAAGAGTTGGGAGACCCTGATGCAAGGGTGATTGCCATCGGACCGGCAGGGGAAAACCAGGTCGCATCCGCCATACCCCTCGAACTTCATCGGGCCGCCGGGGCCTGCGGTACGGGTGGTGTCCTGGGTTCAAAGAACCTGAAGGCCGTGGTCGTCAGGGGCACAAAGGGGTCCAAAATAGCAAGGCCCAACGATCTCAAGGAAGCTTTCATAAGGGTGCACAAGAGACTCTTGAGCGGACCCCACTATCCCATGTTTTCCACCTACGGCTCATCCGCTCTGCTCGATCTGTTCAGTGAGAGTGGGATGCTCCCTACCTATAACTGGCAGGACAAGGAAGTCGAAGGCGTTGAAAAGGTTTACTCTACGGAGTTGAAGGAAAAGTACGGGATAAAGATGGTGGCGTGCCTGGGATGTGCCGTTCACTGCGAGCACTACTACAGGGTAAGTGAGGGGCCTTACGCAACAAAGGGGGCGGGAGCCGAGTATGAGGTGACATGCGGTTTCGGACCGAGGGCAGGTGGGACCAGGCTTGATGCCATCCTCTATATCAACACCCTATTGAACGACCTGGGACTCGACGTGGTTCAGGTTTCCAATTGGCTCAACACAATTCGGCACTGGTGGCAGGACGGCTTGATCGATGAAACTGACACCGACGGCCTGGAGTTCGAGTGGGGCGATTATGACATCACCATCGAGGCAATCAAGAGGCTGGCCTTCAGGAAGGGGGCATTCGGTAACACTCTGGCAGATAATATCTGCGCATTTGCTCAAAGTATTGCCAGGAAAAAGAACATACCTGTCGAAAAACTGACTCATTACCTCATACAGATCAAGGGCATGACCCAGTCTTCAGGTGACAACAGGCTTATGGGAATCGGTGCGGCCCTGTCACATGGAACCTCGACCAGGGGGAGCGACCACCTCAGGGGGGTCAACACCGATATATGGTTGCAGCAGGAGAAAACGGAGGACATTTGGGGAATCCCGAGAGAGGTGGCACAGCGGTTTCTTGATCTCGGGCTTTCGGATATGAACAAATACGAGGGGAAAGAAGAATACGTGGCCTTCATGGAAGACTACTGCGCGGTAGCAGACTCCCTTGGGATATGCAAGCGACACACGGCCTGGGAAGGCATGGGGCTCGGGCTGGAGGAAATGGCCGAGTACATGAGCGCTGTGACCGGGATCAATTTTACCTGGAAGGATCTGAGGAGGTGTGGAACAAGGATCTATAACGTTGAAAGGGCCATGCAGGCAAGATACGGCCTCAGGAGAAAGGATGATTTTCCTCCCGCTAGGTTTTTTCAAGAACCCGTCCCCTCGGGGCCCTTGAAGGGTGCTATCCTGGATAGGGAAAAGTTCGACAACTTGCTCTCGGCTTATTACAGGCACAGGGGGTGGAACGGGGAAGGCATACCTACGGAAAAGACCTTAAAGGGCCTGGGCCTGGAGGATATTTCAGAGGACCTCAAGAAGAGAAAAGTCATCCAGCCAAGAAAGGCACGCACTTAGGCAGGTCTATGGAATGGGAAGGCTGAGGGTCAAGTACTTGAATATTT
The DNA here is from genome assembly GCA_019308985.1 of Deltaproteobacteria bacterium. Next base: position 24,525 of record JAFDHB010000005.1, read on the forward strand.
ACTCAATGATGGCCGGCAAGAAAGAAGAAGTGCTGAACTTTGAGGAGCAATTTACCCTGAAGAACTTGCTGGAGCGTACCAGCGGATCCCAGAGGATTAAGGGCTATGTGCTGGACCGGGAGGGGAAGCTGAAGTCCCACATCTGGATCCTCGTCAATCGCGAACGAGTGACGGACCTTGAAAAGGTGCTAAAGGATGGGGACACAATCGTATTCAGCCTCCCTGTCATGGGAGGTTGAATGTCAATCTTGATGGCTTCGTAAAAAGTCCAATTTCTGCGTTGCGCTTCATCCCTGCCCCGTTAAATGGGTGGTCTTGGTGTAGAACCAAAGGTCGAGAGAGGCGTGGAAACATCATGCCTTCACCTGCATTCGATTCTGAGTTATTTAACGGGGTAAATGATTGCGGCGTAGGTTAAGTACGTCTCTCGAAGATACCGCCGATTTGTGGCGGTGATCACACGAGATTCGCGCGCCTTGAACTTGAAGCTTTTTACTTTGCCATCCCAATTTTGACTTTTTACGAAGCCATCAATCTTGGAACAGGAGGAGAAAGCTATGAGAAGCATTACACTTAGATTGGGCATTGTGTTGATTTTCATCGGCCTCTTGGTAACCATCCCGCCGGCCCATTCCAAGGATAAGATCCGAATTGGATTTTCGATGGCCTTGACAGGCATCTACTCCCAGGGAGCCACCAGTCAGATCAATGCCTACAAGCTATGGGAAGAAATCGTAAACGAGCAGGGAGGAATCTTTGTCAGGGACATGGGCAAGAAGCTCCCTGTAGAGTTTGTATACTATGATGACAAGAGTTCACCTGAAACCGCGGTCAAGGTCTATGAAAAGCTCATAACCCAGGACAAGGTTGACCTCGTATTTACTCCATGGGGGACAACCATTCACTTTGCAATTGCCTCTCTGGCCGAGAAATACCGATACCCAATGGTTGGAACCACGGCCGCCTCCGTCAAGCTGAGGGACATAAAGAGCCGGTATTTCTGGTTCGTTACTTCCTGTATTCCAGACAGGCAAATGCAGGCCCTGGTGGATCTGTTGAGTTTCTTGAACATTAATACAGTAGCCATAATCTATGTCCAGGATCTCTTCCCCAGGGAAAACCTCCAGTTCCTTAGGCCCGCCCTGAAACGGGCCGGGATCAAGACAGTGCTCTTGAAGGACTACCCGATCGGTGCAAAAGACCTTACGGTGCTTCTCTCCGATGTCAAGGCCAAGAACCCCGATGCGCTGATCGCCCTGTCCTATCCTGCGGATTCTTTTCTGTTGACCGGCCAGGTACAAGGAGTTATGGTCAATCCAGGATTTCTCTTCGAGCTGGTTGGGCCGTCCATAGCAGCTTTCGGAAAGGTCTTCGGCACGGCTGCCGAGGGTATAGCCACCATGGGTCACTGGAGCCCAAAGGCGCCCTGGCCTGGGGCAAGGGAGTTTGAGGCCAGGTATATCAATAGGTGGAAAACACGGCCCGACTATCTGGATTCCATTGAGGCCTTTGTCGGATGCCAAATTGTGCAACAGGCCATAGAAAAGGCCGGCACCCTTGACAGGGAAAAGATCCGGGATGTCATAGCAAACAGCGAGTTTACCACCATCGCCGGGCCCATAAAGTTTACATGCACCGAGAACAGGCTCACACCGAGCATGATCCTGCAATACCAGAAAGGAGACCTGGAGATTATCTGGCCAAGGGAGGTAGCCACGGCGAAACCCTTGTTTCCCAAGCCTCCCTGGCCCAAGAAGAAGTAAGAAGAGGTCGCTCTTTTAGTGTAGACGGAGCCCGCCGATCCGGTGGGGAATCAGTAGCCATTCAAAAAGGAGGGTTGCAATGGAAAACAGGAAGGTTTCATGGGTTGTCCTGGTGGTTTTCACAATTTTGGCCTTAGGGCTTTCCGGTATGCCACCGCACCGCGTGCTGGCCAAAGACGCTATCACAGTCGGGTTTTCCATGTCTTTGACTGGCAAGTATGCCCCCGGGGCTGCGGGCCAGATGCAGGCCTATCAACTCTGGCAAGAGGTGGTGAACGAAAAAGGGGGCATCTACGTCAAGAAGTACGGAAAGAAGCTCCCCGTGAAATTCGTCTACTATGACGACAAGAGTTCCGCAGACACGGCCGTGCGGGTCTACGAGAAGCTAATCACCAAGGACAAGGTGGATGTGCTCCTTTCCCCTTACGGCACTTCCATACATTTTGCGGTCGCCCCCCTCGCCGAAAAATACAGGGTCCCGATCGTGGGGAGTACCGCTGCCTCGGTGAAGCTGAGGGATATCAAGACCCGGTACTTCTGGTTCATAACTTCAGCCGTGCCCGACAGGCAGATGAAGGCCCTGGTAGACTTACTGAAGCACTTGAACATCAAGAATATCGCCATCATTTACGCGCAAGAGCTTTTCCCAAGGGAGAACCTTCAATTTCTCGAGCCCTATGTCAAGGAGGCAGGCTTCAACGTGTTGCTCAAGAAAGACTACCCCATGGGAGCAAAGGACCTGACAACTCTCCTCTCCCAGGTCAAGGCCAAGAACCCCCAGGCAGTGATCGCTCTCTGTTATCCGGCGGGCGCATTCACCATCACCTCTCAGGCCCAGGAGGTAGGCCTCAACCCGGACTTCTTCTTCGAGCTGGTAGGACCGGCCGTGGTGGTTTTCGGTCCCAAGTTCGGTGCGGCCACCGAGGGTATCGCCACCATGGGTCACTGGAGCCCCAAAGGCAGGTGGCCGGGAGCAAGGGAGTTCTATGACAGGTACCTTGCCAGGTTCAAGACAAAGCCGGACTACCTTAATTCTGTTCTTTCTTACACGGAATGCCAGATTATTGAGCAGGCCGTCGAGGGTGTGGGAAGTTTTGATCATGAAAAGCTGAGAGACTATATTGCCAACAACGAATTTCAAACCATCAATGGGCCCATAAAATTCTCCGGACTTGAAAATATTCGAACCCCCAGCATGATCCTCCAGTGGCAGAAAGGGGAACTGGAAATCATCTGGCCCAAGGAGACGGCTACGGCAGAGCCTCTGTACCCGAAACCCCCGTGGCCCAAGTAGGCGACTGATCCAATGGAACTTGAACGCATCCTGCAGGTACTTTTTGCAGGACTCATAATCGGCGGTATTTACGCGCTTATTGCATTGGGGCTGAACCTGATTTACGGTACCATGCGGCTCCTCAATATCGCCCATGGCGAGCTGATTATGTTGGGGGCTTACGCGACTTACTGGCTCTACACGCTCTATGGTGTAAGTCCCCTTGTCTCCATGGTGCTGGTGTCAGGCCTTTGCGCACTCCTAGGTCTGGTTGTCTGCCGGTCCATCTTTCTGCCTATCATAAGGACCTCCAAATCGATCGCTGTTCTTGAGTCAAATTCCCTCCTGATATTCTTCGGGCTTTCGGTCATCTTTTCAAATGCGGCATCCTTGCTCTGGACAGCGGACATAAGGGGGTACTCCTACATGACGAAAGTCTTCCATATTGGAGGTGTTCCCCTGATGCAGAACCGGCTCCTGGCATTCATGGTGGCAGTTGCGGTCTGCATAGTCTCCTACCTTTTGCTGCAGAAGACCATGCTCGGCAAAGCGATTCGTGCCCTCATCCAAGACAGGGAGGCTTCACAGCTCGTCGGAATCAATGCACCGTTCATTTACGTATTCAGCTTCTGTCTGGGGTTCGCAATGGCTGGCCTGGCAGGATGTCTGCTTAGCATGTTTTATGAGATAACTCCCTTTATGGGGCTACCCTATACGATCGTGGCTTTTATTGTAATCGTCCTGGGGGGGCTCGGTAATATCCTGGGGAGCCTGCTTGGCGGTTTTCTCTTGGGCCTCCTGGAAACAGTCGGCGTAAGCATCACCTCTCCCGGACTTCGCCCCATACTGAGTTATTCAGTTTTCATTCTCATCATTCTTATCCGGCCCAAGGGGATCTTCGGAAGGGGGGTCTACTAACCCATGGGAAAAGGGGCAGTGCTCCGTGGGCTGGTGGGGATCGTCCTCCTATTTCTCTGCCTTGTACCGGCCTTTGCTTCTGATTACCTCATTTCTCTTTTTCTGGACCTCCTCATGTGGATTGCCCTTGCCGAGAGTTGGATCATCCTCTCGGGCTACACGGGCTATATTTCACTAGGACATTCTGCTTTTTTCGGTCTGGGCGCCTACTTCATGGCAATGACCTGGACCCATGTCCCTTACGCAGTTTCTGTCATATCCGGTGGGTTGGTGTGTGTTGCTTTCGCCTTTGCCATCGGTTTTGCCTTTCTTAGGGTGCGGGGCCCCTACTTTGTCATTCTTACCCTGGGTCTAAGTGAGTTCACGAAGTTCCTCTTCATCAACCTGGAGATAAAGCTTGGGGGAACCGTGGGTAGGATTCTCATGATGGCTCCCAGGCTGGAGACTCTATATTATTCCGTTCTGGTAGTGGGGACGGCTGCCACGCTTGCAGCGTATCTTGTCAAAAACTCGCGCTTTGGAATGGGATTGTTCAGCATTAAGGAAGACGAAGATGCCGCCAACTCCCTTGGAATCAACACGAGCCTTTACAAGTGGCTTGCATTCGGTATCAGCGCATTTTTCCCGGGAATGGTGGGGGCGATCCTCGCTCTGAGGCGTTCTTACATTGATCCCTACACGGTTTTCAATCCCCTGGTTTCATTCCAGGTGATTGTCATGGCCTTCCTGGGAGGGTTTCAAGATGTAGAAGGAGCCCTGCTGGGAGCAGTCGTGCTAACATTGGTTTCAGAGGCCCTCTGGGCCAGATATCCCTATTACTACATGATAATTCTTGGTGCGATCATAATCCTTGTTGTCAAATTTATGCCCCTCGGGGTGCTCCACCCGATCAAGAAAAAACTCGTGAGAGGGCCCCGTTGAAAGATATGAAGATACTTGAAGCCATACACGTATCAAAGAGCTTCGGAGGGCTCAGGGCCCTGGATGAAGTAGATATAACCGTAATGGAGGGAGAGATCGTCGGCCTGATTGGTGCGAACGGTGCGGGGAAAACAACACTGTTCAGCGTCGTCAGCGGCACCTATGCTCCCACGTCCGGCAGTGTCTTATTCAAAGGAGAAGAGATCACCGGCATGAGGCCTTACCAGATTTGCAGGAGGGGTCTTGCTCGCACCTATCAGGTGGTAAAGCCCTTTCGTAACATGACGGTCCTCCGAAATGTCATGATCGGCAAGCTTTTTGGGAAAGACTGCCTCAAGGCCACTGACAAAGCTGAAGAAGAGGCTATGAAAATCCTCCAATTTTTGGGTCTTGCTGAAAAGGCTTACATGCCTGCCGGAGGTCTGGGCCTTGCCGACCACAAGAGGCTTGAGCTTGCAAGGTGCCTGGCGGCCAACCCTGAGCTTCTGTTACTGGATGAGGTCTTGGCCGGTCTGACCCTGACCGAGACGGCTGAAGCCATGGATATGGTAAGGAAGGTACATCAGGAACTGCACGTAACCATCTTGATGGTCGAGCATGTCATGAAGGCGGTCACGGGTCTTTGCAACCGAATCGTGGTCCTGCACTACGGGAGGAAAATCGCAGAAGGAACGCCCGAGGAGATCACCAAAGATCCAAAGGTGATTGAAGCATATCTGGGGGAGAGTCTTGATGCCTGATACCTTGGAAAAGGAAAGGCAATACCTGCTGGATGTCCGCGGAGTTTCGGTGTTTTACGAGACTATTCAGGCGATCTGGGAAATTTCTTTTACCGTGGCGGAAGGCTCGGTTACTGCCCTGGTAGGTTCAAACGGGGCAGGCAAGACAGCGATTATGAAAAGCATAGCAGGCATCTTGCCCCTATCCCAGGGTAGCATTTTTTTCGGAGATCAACCCCTTGAGAGGTTGGCGCCCCATGAGCGTGTTGAAAGGGGGATTTCCCTGGTCCCGGAAGGCCGCAAGATCTTTCCCTATCTGACGGTTCTGGAGAACCTTGAAATCGGTGCCTATAACAGGAAGGCCCGCAAGAGACTAAGCCAGACCCTGGATGAGATCTTCCGATTATTTCCTCCCCTGGCAGCCAGGAGAAACCAGCTCGGGGTGTCACTCTCAGGAGGGGAGCAGCAAATGCTGGCGATCGGCAGGGGCCTGATGTCTGTGCCGAGACTGCTGATGCTGGATGAGCCATCCCTGGGTCTTGCACCGATCGTGGTAAAGCTTGTGTTTGAGATCGTGAAAAAGATAAATGAAGAAGGTGTCACCATACTGCTCGTGGAGCAAAACGTGCGCCAGACCTTGCAACATGCCCAGACCGCCTATGTGCTGGAAACTGGGAGAATAACTCTCCAGGGAATGGGGAGCGAGTTGCTGGATGACCCTTACATCAAGAAAGCTTACCTCGGGCTCTAAAGCCAGCGGAGTCATCCATTAGGGGGATCTGCTCCGATCTCCATAAGTGTCATTCCAGGGACGTAGATTCACAAATAAAGTATCCATCCCACGAAGGGGTGGATACTTTATTTGTAAACATTGGGTCAGACCTACACAATTGACAAAGAATAGTCAATTGTGTAGGTCTGACCCTGCATCTACTGGGCCTTAATGGTGCCGCCATCTTAGACTCTGGCGTCTTTGAATTAGCAGGCAGCGATAGATCTGAGAGAAAAAGAACGACCAGGGTTGAACCAAGAATTATTTTGAAAGATTCTTTCATTCCCCATTACACCTAATAACGGAGGTGAAAAAGCGCAAGTGATCCTATGGCATAACCTTGCAAAGAAACCCCAATAGATCTTGCTATGTATTCGGCCGCTTCCTCATGCGTTGTTTCTGAATTGTCAAGCCCAAAATTGGAGTGGGTCAAAGCAAGTTTTTCATGCTGCCTCTCTCCACTCGATTTTACTTTGGGATTGAGGGTTTACCTCTAGGCGAAGCAGCCGGGCTTGGCGCCTCCTTTCAGTCGTCTCCTGAAGGATGTGTTCGGCCTGGCTATTGTGCTTTTGTTCCAGGGACGCAGATTCATAAATGAATCATTCCTTGACAAGCGCAATGATAAGCCATATATATTAAACTTGATTTTGCTAACCTGACTTTTAGTTAGTTGTCTTTTAGAAAGGAGGTTTTACTATGGCTGAAGAACCGGTAGGGGTAGTGGTAAAATTCTTTGCAAAGCCCAGCGTAGCCGCCGTAGAAGTGACCCAGGGGACCATTAAGAAGGGGGATATTCTCAAGTACAAGGGCCACACCACAGATTTCTCAGAAGAAGTAACCAGCATGGAAAAAGATAACCAATCGATTGAGGAGGCCAAGCCTGGTGATCTCGTGGGGATCAAGGTCAAGGAAAGGGTAAGGGAGAACGATAAGGTTTACAAGGTGGTGGAGGAGTCCTGAATCATTTCCAAGGCCTTTGGGATCAGCTTCCTGATCAACTCCTCCTTTTCCAAGGTGCTCGCAGCGCAAAAAGCCTCGTAGGCCGGATGATTCGGGCTGAGGGTCGGGGTGTCTGCCCTCAGGCCCGGCGCCAACCTTTCAAAATCAACAACGAGCTCCACCAGGGTTGATTCTTCGCCCGGATAACTTTCCAACCACCCCAGTCTCTTCATATATTCGTAACGTATCAGGTCCAGCAGAAAAAGGTGTCGATCCATTACCGCGATCTGTTCTTTGGGCGGCAGTTCATTGAAATCAAAGGCCGAGCCCATTCCGATCACGTTCATTATCAGGTCAAGCAAGTAGAATGAACTCTTGTTCCTGCCCTCGGCGAGGAAAGCAAGGGTCTTGTCTGAAATTTGTTCGATAGTGGTTCCAGGGCCGAAAGATTCACCAAACCGGCTCTCCCAGTTCCTAAAGGCGCGCTTTGTATGCCGCTCTAATCTAGCATCATTTAAGTGGATCACTTTGTCTGACATATGTTCCGTGCCTGTCAAGCGGAATCCGCTCCCTTAATCGAGATGATGACCGCACCTCCGGCAACTTCGTTCCTTAAGCTGCATATAACCGCATTCCGGGCACCTGGTAAAGCAGTCCATCGGCTTTATCTCAACCGGCTTGAGATATCTGTGGTCTTCTTCTGTCACGCCGTCATCTTGTATCCTCACTTTACCTCCTGCCGCCTGTACCGCCTCGGCATAGTTCCGGGCAAGGGCGAGTGGCATATTCTTCTTCAACGTAATCGGCGCCCTCTGAATCATGGTCTCCACTGCTTCAGCCTCAACCCCCAGCCTTGACAAGTTTGCCTTGAAGAGACCTTCGCTAACCCGCAGGCTCACAAAGACAACCCGGTACTTCTTCTCCATTCCCTATCACCGCGCATCCAACTCATCTTGTATCCAACAAACTTTCTTTGAACAAGGCATAGTAAGGATACTCACCAGGAGTGTGTTCCATCACAGCCGGCGGTTCATTTATCCATGCAGGCTTTTACGAACCCGTAAAAGAGCGGAGCAGGGGCCTCCATTCTGGACTTCAGTTCCGGGTGAGATTGGGTGGCAATGAAGAATTTGTGATCTGGCAGTTCGATGAATTCTACCAACTTTCCGTCAGGCGAACATCCAGAGAATACCATGCCCTTGTCGGTTAGGATCTTGTGAAATTTGGGATTGACTTCATACCTGTGACGATGTCTTTCAGAGACTTCCGCCGATCCATAGAGGACCCTGGTCAAGGTCCCTTCTTTCAGTACTGCCGGGTAGGCCCCCAATCTCATTGTTCCTCCCTTCTCTGTAATCCCCCTTTGCTCCGGCAGGATATCGATTACAGGGTATGGGGTCCCCGGGTCGATTTCAGTGGAATTGGCCTCTTCCAACCCGCACACATTCCTGGCGAATTCGATTACTGCCAACTGCAAACCAAGGCACAAGCCCAAGAAGGGTATGTTTCTCTCCCTTGCCAGGCGGATAACCTCTATTTTCCCTTCGGTACCCCTGGCGCCGAATCCGCCCGGCACCACCAGGCCGTCAATACCTTCCAAGAATGAGGTATCCTTGAGATCCGTCGTCTCTACCCACTTGAGGTTTATCTTGCAGCTCAAATGGGCCGAGCAATGGTTGAAGGATTCGATGATAGAGGCATAAGAATCTTCCAGCTTCGTGTACTTCCCGCACATGGCGACGGTGATCTCACTGGTGGGATTTCGGAGGTTTTCTATCAATTGTTTCCACTTCCTCAGGTCCGGGGGGCTGTAAATATTCAGCTTCTTGTGCAGGATCTCTGCCAGTCCCTCCTGTTCGAAGATGAGGGGGATTTCATAGATATCTTCGACGTCAAGTCCGGTGATGACGGCTTGTGTATCCACATCACAGAAGTTTGATATCTTGGTCTTTATTTCCTTTGTCAGAAACTGGGAACATCTGCCTATGATCACGTCGGGGAATATTCCCCTTTGCTTCAGGAGGTTGACGCTCTGCTGCGTGGGCTTGGACTTCTGCTCGTTAACCCCGTAAGGGATCGGCACATAGGTCAGATGTATGTAGATGATATTCTCCCTGCCCACGTCTTCCTTCATCTGCCTCATGGACTCCAGGAACAGTTCGTTTTCAATATCACCCACCGTGCCTCCGATCTCAACAATCACCAGGTCCGCTGATTCTTCCTCGGCAATCCCGAAGATATGGCTCTTGATCACGTCTGTGACGTGGGGAATGTACTGAACCGTCTTCCCCAGGTAGTCGCCCCTCCTCTCCTTTTGCCGGACCATATCAAAGACCTTGCCCATGGTGAGGTTCCACTTTGATTTGCAAGTGACCCCGAGAAACCTCTCATAATGGCCGAAGTCCATGTCCACTTCTCCTCCGTCGTCCAGCACAAAGACCTCGCCATGCTCGAAGGGATTCATGGTTCCGGGGTCCACATTCAAATACCCATCACATTTGATGGGAATGATCTTGAGTCTGGTTGAGAGGAGCTGACCGATAGAGGCGGAGGCTATCCCCTTGCCTAGGCCTGATAGGACTCCACCGGTGACAATAATGAATTTGGTGGGCATTTTTGGTATTTTTGCTCAAAGATTATTATTCCTTTATTTATCCTGATCCGAAAGCTTAGTCAAGGCGAAAAATTCTTGTAGCCATTCGAGCTCTTCATGATGTATTGTTCTTATCCGGATATAGTAACAACGCCTTGGTGGAGATAACTTCCAAGCATGAGCCTGACCGTTGCCATAGTGGGAAGACCCAACGTGGGGAAATCCACGCTCTTCAATCGCCTCTCCAGGTCCAGGGATGCCCTTGTGGATAACCAGCCGGGCATTACGAGAGACCGCTTGTACGCTTCTGTTCATTGGGAGGGCAAGCCGATCACCCTGATCGACACCGGGGGGTATGATGACATGGGCACCCACCCCTTTCACTTAGAGGTGAAGGAGCAAATAGCCTTGGCCATAGAGGAGGCGGATCGTATCATCTTCATGGTAGATGCGCGTCAAGGGCTGATGCCGGGGGACGAGGAGATTGCCGGACTTCTTCGCAGAAGGGAGAAGGAGGTCCACCTGGCCGTGAACAAGATTGACGGCCCTGAGCTTGAAGGTCTGGTCTCGGATTTTTACGGCCTCGGCATAGACAAGGTGTATCCCCTTTCCGCTGCTCATGGCTATGGATTGAAATCGCTGATGGAAGCGCTGACGGCCGGCATACCCGAACTTGCGGCTGAAAAGGAGGAAGAGGATCGAATCAGGGTCTCTATCCTGGGTAGACCCAACGTGGGGAAATCATCCCTGATTAATCGCATCTTGGGATCTGAGAGATTGATTGTAAGCGACTTGCCCGGAACCACGAGGGATTCCGTTGATACCCTCTGTGAGAGACATGGCAGGGAATACCTCCTGATAGATACTGCCGGACTGAGGAGGCGGGGACGGATAAAGGAAAGAATAGAGAAGTTCTCCATGATAAAGACCCTCAAGAGCCTTGACCGTTGCCATATTGCGGTGGTTCTTCTGGATGCCGGAGAGGGGATCGTGGAACAGGATGCCCATATATGCGGTTTTGCCCTTGAGAGGAGGCGGGGCATCATACTCGCCCTCAACAAGTGGGACCTCGTAAAGGGGGACTCTGGAAAGATAAAGCTCCTTAATCACTCCATCGACCGACAACTGCACTTTGTCTCCTTTGCGCCGAGGATAAACATCTCCGCCCTGACAGGGGAACGGATAAACAAATTGTTTGACAAGATCGACCTCTTATACCGGCAATTCAGTCATCGCGTCGCCACAAACACAGTGAACAGGGCCATTGAAGAGATCATTGCGAAAAATCCTCCTCCCAGGACCAGCAAGGGAAGAGTCAAGATCTTTTATGCAACACAGATCGCTACACGGCCTCCTACATTTGTAATCTTCGTCAATAGGCCGGATCTGATACATTTCTCCTACGAGCGATTCCTCATAAACCAGTTCAGGGAAAGGTTCGGCCTTGACCTCACACCGATCAGGCTCATCTTCAGAAAAAAGGGTTGATGGCTTCGAAGAAAGTCCGATTCCCCGCTGGCTGGAATTGAGCAATCTGCCTTGCAATTCGCTCGGCCCTTAGTTACTCCCCCCCTCCATTGCGCGCAGTCGTTCCGCCAGGTGCGTAAGTCTGCCCACTATCCGGTCATTTCTCACGGCCATGGCCAGGGCCTTCTTGCTGCCCACTATCACCACAAGTTTCTTCCCCCTGGTTACGGCCGTGTATATCAGATTCCTTTGAAGGAGCATGAAGTGTTGCGGCAGTAGGGGGAGTACGACCGCGGGATATTCACTTCCCTGAGACTTGTGAACGGATATGGCGTAGGCCAGGACAAGCTCGTCCAGCTCAGAGAAATCATAGGAGACAGGGACACCATCAAAGCTCACCGTTACCTCCTGGGCTTCCTCGTCTATGGATGCAATCAGGCCAATATCGCCGTTGAAGACCTCTTTTTCATAGTTGTTCCTGACCTGCATAACCTTGTCCCTGAGACGGAATCTTCTTCCACCCTTTAGCACTTCCTGTTTCGAAGGATTCAAGATCTCCTGTAGCCTTCTGTTCAAATTGTCCGTTCCCACGATGCCCTTGTGCATTGGGCAAAGTACCTGTATGTCGTTTACGGGCTCCATGTTGAAACGTCCGGGTATCCTTTCACGTACCAGCTCTATTATGATGCCCAGAACTTGCTCCGGGTCTTCCTGCTCAATGAAATAGAAATCCTCCAGCCTGTTGGCCGCTGGTCTTATGGAGGGCATGTGACCATTATTGATCCTGTGGGCATTGACTACTATTTGACTTTCACTCGATTGGCGGAAGATCTCCTTCAATTCCACAACCGGGACCACTGCCGAGCCTATGATGTCCTTCAAGACATTCCCGGCCCCCACGGAAGGAAGCTGATTCACGTCGCCCACCAAGATCACGGTCGCCTCCGAGGGCACGCTGCAAAAAAGGTGGTACGCCAGGACCGTATCGATCATGGAGACTTCATCCACAATAAGGACATCTACCTTGAGGGGACTTTCCTGGTTCCTTTCAAATCTCCACCTCCGGGGGCTGAATTCCAGGAGCCTGTGTATGGTCTGGGCGGGATAGCCCGTGGTTTCACTCATCCTTTTGGAAGCCCTGCCCGTAGGAGCGGCCAGCCTTATCCTGGCCCCAAGCTGCCTGTAAATTTCCAGCACCGCCCTTATGATAGTGGTCTTCCCTGTCCCCGGGCCACCCGTGATCACCATTACCTTTTCCCTTATGGCCTTCTTCACTGCTTCCACCTGTTTCGGGGCCAAAGGGAAACCAATACGTCCTTCCACCCATTTAATGGCCCTCCCCAGATCAATTCTCCTGATCTTCTTCTCACCTTGGATCAGCCGCGCCAACTGATGGGCAAGCCCTTTTTCCGCCGTATACAGGGGGGCGAGATAGACGGCCTTATAGTTGGCCTTGAAGTGATCGACATCAACGTTGAGATCCTCTATGACCAGCTTGTTTTCCAGCACAACATTACCGAAGGCCCTCTGGACCGTCTGCTTCTCCACTTCGAGGATTTCCCGGCATTTCTCAATCAACCGTTCGTAGGGGTAGTACACATGCCCTTCCTCTGTAAGTTGTGTCAGCACGTAGAGGATTCCGGCCTCTGCCCTCGCCGGTGAATCCTTTTCAAAGCCGAGCCTTTCTGCAATACCATCAGCGGTTAGGAAGCCTATCCCAGAGACCTCCGTGGCTAGTCGGTATGGATTGTCGGTAACCACGGATATGGAATCCCAACCGTACTTCTTGAATATCTTCGTCGCATAGGCAGGACTTATCCCGTGCTGCTGCAGGAATATCATGACCTCCCTTATTTCCTTCTGCTCCTTCCAGGCCTTCCTTATCAGATCTATGCGTTTGCGTCCTATACCCTGAACGTTGGTTAGCTCTTCTGTGTTACCTTCGATGATCTCCAGGGTCCTCTTGCCGAATTTCTCCACTATCCTTGATGCCATCACAGGCCCTATGCCCTTAATAAGGCCGGAGCCCAGGTATTTCTTTATTCCTTCCACCGTTGCCGGGAACTTCTTGTGGTGGGAGTAGACCTTGAATTGCCTTCCATATTTCGGGTGATCCTCCCACACCCCCCTCATGACCAGCGTCTCTCCGGGTGTGGGAGAAATCAGGTTTCCCACAACCGTTACGTGGTCGCGATGTCCGGTGAAGGTCATCTTGGCCACCGTATAACCCGTCTCCTCGTTGGCATAGGTTACCCTCTCCACCTGTCCTTCCAACTCGGTGAGTGATTGCTCTCTAGCCGAATAGGGCTTGATGTCCTGTAGGTCAGTCATAGGAACCTTTTCCGGGGAGAAGAGGCTTGCCCTGCCTCCTCATTGCCGACGAAAGAGGGCTTTCACCTGGAGCTCGTTGCTTCCTATTTTTTATAATATAATTCAACTCTTCCATCAAGGCCTTGGAAAGGGCCCCATGACTGATGGCGCGGTTACAAGCACCTCTTCCCCGGACTTCTCCCTTGAAACATACATTCTCTGCTCCTGTTTCTCTGGATTTGCTTTTTCGTTGGTTCGGCATACTGAACTCCAGGAATCTTTCCCTTCCATAAATTTATTCACATGCTGGATTTTTTCTCGTTCGACTGAAATTCCGGATGCCCTCTGTGGTCACTGTATTTGAAATTTATGCTTAAAAAATATAACATTTCCTTGACATGCAATTTTCCGGTTGTTAAATTAGAGAGCAAGAGATAAAGCCCTTTTGTTCATTAGGATGAACCCAAACAGAGCCTATTTTCGCTTGAATTTGATCCTTTTTCGAGGTGAGCATACCATGAGTAAGATGATCTTCATAGAACCTGGGAATTGCAACGGGTGCAAGGACTGCGAGACTGTCTGTTCCATAAGGCAAAACGGTTTTGATGACCCGGAGTTTTCATGTATCCGGATCTTGAAGCTGGATGATAACGACGACTTCTACCTGCCCACCACTTGCCAACAATGCGAGGCCCCCCCTTGTATGGCTGCGTGTCCCGAAAAGGCAATATATCGGGACGAGGAGCTGGGTAGAGTCATGATCGATAAGGGTCGTTGCATAGGTTGCAGAATGTGTTTCTCTGCTTGTCCGACCGGGGCGATGGGCTTTGATGAGCCACGGGGGCTGGCCTTCAAGTGTGATCTTTGCGACGGCAGCCCTGAGTGTGTCCGCATCTGTGAGCCAAAGGCCCTGACATTTGTCGAACCCCACAGGGCCCAGTACCCGCGTATTCTTGCCTCTGCGAAGAAATTCAGGTCTCTGGCCGGGACGACAGCGGCATAAGTATCAACCATCAGGGAGGCAAACACATGTCCTATTTTCGTGTAAATGCCCATTGTAACGGCTGCCTTGCATGTGTACATAACTGTCCTGCCAATGCACTTAATTACCGGGATAACGGGGACAGGAGGACCCTTCTTCATAACATGACAAAATGCGCCCGGTGCGGTAATTGTTGGAGAGTCTGCCCTAACGGCGCAGTGGAGTTCCAGCACTTGTTGCGCGGAACCTGGGATGAGGTTGCAAGCATGGAACTCGTTCGATGTATCATTTGCGGCGAACCCCTGTACACTGCGGACTTCGAAGGTACGCTGGTCGACAGGGTTGACCATGAACTCCAGAACCTCTGTCCGCGGCATCGGAAATCGCTTCCACTGGGTTTATGGAAACGCCTTACGCCGGTCAAAGACCAAACACAGGGAGCGGAAGAATGATAGTGGGCAAGCTCAAACCCTTTGAAGAGATCGTCTCAAGTATCACCGGCTACAAAAAGATATTGGTCCTCGCTTGTGGGAGCTGTGTAACGGTCTGTCTGTCCGGCGGTGAGCGTGAGGCTCATATCCTTACACAGGACCTTTACAACAAGGCAAAATATGAAAATGGACCCCCGTCCTTTCATGTGGATACCATCCAAAGGCAGTGCGAGCTGGATCTCGTGAAATCTTACCTGGAGGTCCCCAAGGACACGGATGCCATTTTGTCGCTGGCATGCGGCGCCGGTGTTCAGACTCTGGCAGAGGCATTTCCAGAACTCCCTGTCATTCCCGCCCTCAATACGACCTTCCTGGGGGCCCTTGACGAGCCGGGGACCTGGCGCGAGAAATGCCGTGGCTGCGGGGATTGTATCCTTACTTATACCGCAGGGATCTGCCCTGTCGCACGTTGTGCCAAGAAGCTCTTCAATGGCCCCTGTGGGGGCTCCCATGGGGGAAAATGCGAAATCAATGAGGATATTGACTGTGCCTGGCAAGAGATCATAGACCGACTGAAGACCCTTGGGAGGCTGGATGATTATGAAAAAATCCTCTCCCCCAAGGACTGGTCAGTCGGTGGCTCCGGCGGACCGCGAAAGGCCCAGAGGGCTGCCAATTATCCCTTGGACTAATACAGGGAGACATTTCCCGGGGAGACCACCCGATCCGTCCGCTGAGAACTCCTGGGAGTTTCACATACAGCATTCCATTTGCCCTCTACTCATGGGGGGTATCCTATGTGGCGGGAAGGATCAAGATGACATCATCCGAGTCATACTTGTTTTTGCCCTTCTTATTAGGGCCGAAGGAACCGATCACGGCATATTCTTGGCCATCTATGTAATAATCGGGGTCAAAAAAATACTTGCTCCCCCAAGGGTCCGCGGGTATGGCGTCAATGTAGGGTCCGTTCCAATTTTCAAATTTCTTGTCGGCCTTGATAAGGCCTGCTTTTTTCTTGGTCAAATCCCACACTTCCTTGTCCGCTGTTTCACCCACGGGATTCGGGCCGGGCCACATGCCCGTGTCAAAGGCGAGGTCTTCGATGGCCAGCCGGATCTTCTTGAGCTGGGCCAGTGCCTGGATCTTCTTGGCCTTCTCCCTGAAGGCGCTATAGCTCATAATAGCTGCGGTCGAAAGGATCCCGATTATGGCTATAACTATCAACAGCTCGACCAGGGTGAATCCTCGGTTGTCCCAGTGCATGTTCATCTTGCGGGATCCCCATGATCTCCATTCTTTGGAAGCCTCCAAAGGGGTTCTGTCATCGAAACCCCCATCATGGCGTCCGTGTGTCTTGCTCTTCTTCACCGCGCTCACCGCTCTTGTTTAGTTGAAAACGACCGATCTCCTCTGCCATTGCCTTCAATCTATTACGATGTTCCAATAATAACTGTTTCTCTTCGCTGCCGAGATTCTCCTTGGTCAGGGTCTTTTCAAGGGCCTCTATCGACGCCATCCCCTTGCCTAGGCATTGGGACAACATCTCCAACCGCTCCTGAAGCCCATCCAGCATCCTATTGAATGCCTTTTCCTCTTCATGGAGGTAGTCCTTTTTCCTCAGCTTCAACCTGAAACCCAGGTCGCCCTCGCCGACACTGGCAAAGGCCTGTTTAAAACGGTAAAGGGGCCCGGCGATTCGAAGGAAGATACGGAAGGAATGGATTGCAAGCAGGCACACGAGTGCCAGCACCGCAGGCCATACCCTGAAATGGAGGGCGAGCATCCTGTCAGCGGCCTTGGCCCGCAGTTCCAGGCTTAGGTCCTCGTTCATTATATCCAAAATGTCAGGGACGAATAGGACGATACCGATGAAGAAGACTATGATCATCCCGTATACGAAGACAAGCGCCAGAAACTTGTACTGGAGCGATTTGTCCACGATCGGGTATAGCCGACGCCTTTTTCTACCCTCCATGGAGCCTCCTCTCTCTATCATCTACTTTTGCCCTGGTCACCGCTTCAATCCACCTCGGCTTTCCAGGAAAAACATGGGGCCTCATCGACCCCATCCCCTGCCGCCTCCTGGAGCCATTCATGGCTAAATTTTTTAATTATAGCAAATTAATCATAATTAGTCAATGAGTGATTCTCCTCGGCAGAGCGGGAGGAGAATCACTCATTGACACACCTTCGACTTATGCCCTATCGGTATCCAATTTCACCAGGTTTGCAGCATTCTTCCAGGTTATGGTCGCCAGTGCCTCAGAAGAAAGACGGACCTCTCTCATTTCTTTCAAATACCGGCGCGGCCTGATCAGGGGATAATCAGAGCCGAACAGGACCCTTTCAAAGCCTACAATTCCACCTGCCACCCTGTATATGTCAGGCCTGTAAAGGTAAGGAGATGCGGCGGTATCAAACCAGGTATTTGCCAGAGCCTCTCTTACCTCCCTTTTCATGAGGGCAAAAAAGAGAAGACCCCCTCCCCAATGGGCCAGGACGATCTTGTTTGAGGGATACCTCTTTACGAAACGGTAAAGGGACCCCAGGTCCATACTGCTTTTCCCCTTGTACTGATGCCCCACGGGTTCATTCGCGTGTAGCATGAACGGTACGTCCCGGTCTTGACACAGCTGCATGCATTGTTCCATTGCAGCTATATGCTCAGGACCGAAAGGAAGATGATACATGCCTATCTCCCCGATCCCTGAAAGCCCCGACACTAAGCACCTTTCCGCCTCAATGGAAGCCCTTGGTGAGATGGGAGAAAAACAACAGAACCCTATGAGCCTGTCAGGGTGCCTGTGGATCGATTCCAATATGTAATCATTGTGCCTCTTGAAGCGATCCTCTTTTTCCCAGGGAAAGCCGAAGACTACAGCTTTGTCAATTCCATCTTCGTCCATGACCCTCAGAAGGTCTTCCACCGTCACCATGTCGGCCTTTGGGTCATCATAGAGCCATCTAAATCCCGGCTCTTCAGAGAAAAAGGCGTGCCTGTTTTCTATGAAATAGGGAGGAAATATATGGACATGAAAATCAATGATCATCCAAGGAATCCTTTTGGGGGATTTGTCCGTCCTCTTGGCGCCGAAGTACCTGAGTGCTGACCACTCCGGTATCCTTTGTTGCGCCGAATGAAGGACTGGACATTTACATCATTTGGTACGGGTCTACGTCAATAATCATGCTCACGCCCGTCGCCCTCAGGAACTTCCGGGAGGCCGGCTCCACCCCTTGAAGCAAACGGTTTCGCAAACCGGGATCCTTTGATTTTATGAGGATCTGCCATCTGTATTTGCCCTTCAACCTTGTAAGGGGGGATTCGGCGGGTCCCAATACCTGGACTTCATTCCTTCTCTTCGGCCATCTCCGTAACATTTGAGCCAGCTCATCGTTGACAAGGTATGCCATCCTCTCAGTAAGCTCCTTGTTGTTCCCCTGGAGCCTGATGCAAGCCAGGAAAGAGAAAGGAGGATACCCCAATTGTTCTCTCAAGACGATCTCCCTTTGAAAAAAGGATTCGTAGTCGTGCTCCTTGGCACTGGCTATGGCGTAGTGATCCGGGTTGAATGTTTGCACAATCACTTCTCCCCCCAGATCCCCCCTTCCAGCCCTGCCGGCAGCCTGGGTAAGGATCTGAAAGGTCCGCTCCCCGGCCCTGAAATCCGGAAAGCCCAGGGAAAGGTCCGCGGCGACTATTCCGACCAACGTGACATTTGGGAAATCATATCCTTTTGTTATTATTTGGGTCCCCACCATGATGTCCACTTCACCCTTTTTGAACCTCTTGAGGATCCTGTAGGCATCTCCTTTGCGGCGTATGCTGTCCCTGTCCATCCTTGCCGTCACCTTATCAGGGTAAAGTTCCCTCAACCTTCGCTCCAGCTTCTCGGTTCCGAAGCCGTAGGCCTTCATGCCCTCAGACCGACATTCCGGGCAGCCTTTGGGGGCCTTCGTCCTGTAACCGCAATAGTGGCATATGAGGCGATTCTCTCTTATGTGATGCGTCAGTGAAACATCGCAATTTTTGCACCGAAGGGGCTTGCCGCATTTTCTGCAAATGTAGATCCGGTTAAAGCCACGCCTGTTGAGGAAGACAATCGCCTGATTCCCTGCCTCCAGGTTGCTTGCCAGTGCCTCCCGAAGGGGTGGGCTGATTATGGAATCCGCCATGGCTCCGGAATTCTTCATGTCAACAAACTTCACTTGGGGCATCGGCCGCCTTTCCACCCTCTCCGGCATCTTGAGCAGTTGATATTTTCCGGTCACGGCATTGTAATAGGATTGAACCGACGGTGTGCCCGAGCCCAGGAGGACCACCACCCCTTCCAGTTTGCCCCTCATGACGGCAACATCCCTTGCCTGGTAGCGGGGTGCCTCTTCTTGCTTGTATGAGGGGTCGTGCTCTTCATCCACGATAATCAGGCCCAGCCTTGGGAGCGGGACGAAAACCGCAGATCTGGCCCCTATTACCAGTTCCGCCTCTCCCCTGGCTATACGCATCCACTGGTCATAGCGCTCCCCCTCGCTCAGGTCGCTGTGGAAGACGGCGATCCGATCACCGAGACGGGACCGAAAAACCCCTTCCAGGTAGATCGCCAGGGCTATCTCCGGGACCATGAACAAGGCCTGTCGCCCTGAATTCATGGTATCCTTTATGGCCCTGTAGTACACCTCTGTCTTGCCGCTTCCCGTAACACCGTGGAGCAGGAACGTCTGAAAAGTCCCCCGGCCGATGTATTGCCTGATCCGCTCAAGAACACTCTTCTGTTGTTCAAAGAGTTCCACCGGGGCACGGGGAGGAGACAGCACATTGCCTGCCGGATCCCTGAACAGGACACCCTTGAATTTATGGAGGATTCCCTTATTGGTCCACTTTCTTACCAGGTACTCACCGTTATCAAACCTGGCCAACAGGTCTCTCAAGGGAATCGCCCTTGATTCCAGAATCGTCTCCAGGAATTCAGGCTCATTTCTTGCTCGCAAATCCCCTGTTTTTTCTTTCAGGATTTCACTCAATTCAACCTCTGCCTTGATCCCTATGAAGGTCCTCTTCAGGGGGGCGACTCTTCCCCTCCTGCTCCTCTCTTCAACCAGGATCCAGCCCAGGGTCTCAAGCCTCCTGACCCGGTCGTAAGGGTAAGGCAGCCTCTTGCCCGGATTGGACATCACCCATTCCAGCACCTCTCTTTCTTCGGAAGAGGGAGGCAGCAGCTTCAGCGCATCTTCCCCTTTCCTCGTGATCAGTGCCGACCTGTAAGTTCCCTGATTTATGCCGCCGGGCAGGGCCGCCCTGATGAGGCGGCCAATGGGGCAGAGATAGTAGTCTGCCATCCATCGGAAAAGGGGGACGAGCTTTTCATTGAACAGGGGCACTTCATCCAACAACTCCTGGACCTCTTTGAGATCCCTGCCCTCGTCCTCTTCCGGCATTTCAAGCACGTACCCGACAACACTCCTGTTTTTTACGGGAACTCGAACCCTGCACCCCACGCAGGCCTTTACCGAAAGGTGATCCGGAACCCGGTAGAGAAACGTCTCTCGCAGGGGCAATGTTACCGCCACCCTAACGAACTCCGGCCGTTTTTCCTTTACAACCATGGGTCAGGACCTATCACAGGGTCAACGATATTTCTCTTCAAAGGATCTGATGATGCTTCTCAGCCTCTCTTCTTCCGGATCAGGTGCACCGTTCTCACCTTCAACAGGTTTTCGGGTCGCCTCGGGAGGTGGTCTGGGGAAAAGGAGTTCTTCCGAAGGAAGGCCGATTTTAATATCCTGTATGACGTACACCTCTACAGGCCCTGGAGTCGGCTCAAGGGTTATTTGAAAGGGGTACCATCCCTTTCCCAATCGCCTGTAGTCCTCGAACACTACCTTGATGACGAGATCAAGGGGAGCGCCGACGGGCCTGTAAACCAGTTGTAACGGGAGGAACCTGTCCTTTTCTACCAGTATCTTTGGCTCGCCGGGCCCCTTGTCCCCGATCCTGTACGCTATCACCCCTTTGAACCTTGTCAGGGCGACTTCCTCGATTTCGATTCCCATCCTTGACAGGAGGGTGATGATCGTCTCCGTGTCGTTTGCCAGAAGCAATTCCCGATAAGAACTATCGGGCAGATAGCCCCGGTTGATCCCGGGATCCAAGACCCTGGAGTGATAAAATCCCGGGGATTTCATTATCAGCTCTTCTCTGAAAACCCATAAGGACTCTTCACCACGCCCGTAATCCTGCTGGGTCAACTGGATTATCTTGACCGACTTGAAACCTTCAAAGTTCCTGCCCATCAGTGAAACCACCTGCTCTGCCGGCATCAGGTATCCCAGGCAAGGCCCTGCAAAGGGCACAAAAATGCATAGTCCTATCAGAAGACCGATAACGGCGACCTTGGAAGTCGGCGAAAGATGTTTCCTCCCTCTTCTTCCCGCACAAAAGGTGTACCCGCGTTTCATCGCTACTGTTCTCCGCCCATCTGACTTATTATGGAACGCCTTGCCTCCTGCATCAACAGGTCCATGTCCCTCTTGGAGTATTCTTTCACTGAAATCGGCCCACCGATTTTCATGGAAAACCTGCCCTTGTTGATCTTCAAACTCCCTTTCGGGGTGATATTGCGGCTGCCCTCGATAGCGATGGGAACAATATCACATCTACTCCTAATGGCGAGATGGAATCCTCCGGGTTTGAACTCTTGGAGCCTTCCGTCCTCGCTCCTCGTACCCTCAGGAAAGATGACCACTGATACCCCCTTCTCCAGCCCCCTTGCAGCTTCATTCATGCTCCTGATGGCGCTTCTGGGATTTTCCCTGTCGATACCGATATACCTGGCCCTCCTCATGGAAAAGCCCAGTATGGGTATTCTCATCAATTCCTGCTTCAGGATGAACTTGAAATCCACGGGCAGGGTCGCAAGGAGGGCAAAGATGTCAAATATGCTTTGATGATTCACCATGAATATCTGGGCCGCCCCCCTCTTGACGTTTTCAAGCCCCTTCACCTCAACCCTTACTCCACAGGCACGGAGAATCATCTTTGCCCACGGCACTGCACAATACCTGTGCACCAATCTCCCGCTTCCATCAATTAGTGATAGTAAAAGCACAAGAATGCTCACGATTATGGTACATAGCCCTATGAAGGCGTTGAGGAATATGAACCTTATCATAGAAAGACCTCAACCATTTTGTCTCTATTTGTGTAGTGTCTTATGTCCCACATGTGCGCCTCTTTCCACCTAGAATGTCCATCTTACCCCGTGGACATGTCAAGAATCAACATAGAGAATTTATTGACACGTTAATATATCTGTGCTATAAAATTGCATAATTTAAACACAATTTATACTTAATCTTGGCGAAGGAGAACTCATTCAATGCCTTACTACATCGTGTGCAACAAGAAAAGGAACAATCCTAGAATGGACGTCCGTATCTGTAAGAGCAAATGTCCTGACAAGGAACAGTGCAAGGCCTTCAAGATATTCACTGAGATACTGGTGTCCAAAGAAACCCCGGTGCTTCCCCAGGAACATTCCCGTGCAGCAGCAAGGGCATCATAACAAAGACCCCATGGTCATGAGGTGTTCACGGGCCCCGAACCCTAATAAATGACCGGTATTTTATTCATATCCTTCATGATTCTCTCGGCCCTCCGTCTTACTTGATCATTTGGTTGCACAGGTGACCAACGGTACGGGCTTGGAAGGATAGAGGCCAGCATTGCAGCCTCCCGGCGAGAAAGGTCCTTTGCGCTCCTTTGGAAGTATTTCCTTGAGGCCGCTTCAGCACCCATCACTCCCTTACCCCAGTCCACTGTGTTCAGGTAGACTTCCAAGATCCTCCTCTTATCCCACAACAGCTCTATCAGAACGGTATAATAGGCCTCTGTAATTTTCCTTGTCCAGCTCCTCCCCTGCCACAAGAAGATGGTCCTTGCCGTCTGCATGGTGATCGTGCTCGCCCCCCTCATCCTTTTTGCGGACAGGAGATCATTGAAGGCCTCTTTCAGTTCGATAAAATCGAACCCGCGATGCAGGAAAAACCTTTGATCCTCGCCGGCCAACACCGCCTTTATGAGGTTGGGGGAAATCTCTGCCAGGGAACGCCAAAAACAAACAGGTCTCTTGTATCTCTTGGACTCCACCCTGCTGCTCAGCCATTCCATGGCTATGGGAACCGTAATAGGAGGGTCCAAGAACCGCAAGAGGCCGACCTCTACAACACTCAAGACGACAAGAGCCAAGAGTACCCTGAGAAATACCCTGGTCGCCCATCCCAGGGCCCTGGCGGTGAGCCTCTGTTTTCTTGATCGGGCCAATTGATATTCCGTTGTTGACGTTGTTCAGGCTAGGTCGGCCCTCCATCCATGGTGTCAGTCACGGGCCACGGCCCCTACCTGTTTTGAATGCTGTCGAGAAATCTCGAATTTGAACTCCTCAGGGCGTTTTCCGCATTCAACCCCAGGTGTCGCGCAAGGTCAGCAAGGGTGAATAGGAGGGTCCCCAGCTTCTCGTCCGCGCCCTCGTTCTTGTGAGCGGCAAGGGACTCCTTCAACCCCATCACCGCTTTTTCCACTTTGAGCCATTTTTCATGGGTGTCCTCCTTGAGAAATCCCAGCCTCCATGCCCTTTCGCTGAGACGGTGGGCCCTCTGGAGGGCCGGAAGGGCTGTGGGAACACTTTCCATAGCAGATGAAGGTTTGCTGTTCCCCTGTCTTTCCCTTTCCTTGATTCTGGCCCAGTTTTGCGAAACTTCCTCTGGAGTTTCTGCCTTGCTCTCACCAAACACATGAGGATGGCGCTCAACCATTTTTTTCTTGATCTTCTCGAGTACCTCCAAGAACCCGAACTGACCCTTTTCTTCCGCCATATCCACCAGGAACAGTATCTAGAAAAGCAGGTCTCCCAGCTCCTGGCATACGTCGTCAGGGACTCCTTTCTCTATAGCGTCAAGGACCTCGTAGGCCTCTTCAAGGACATAGGTTTTGATGCTCGAATCGCTCTGTTCCCTGTCCCACGGGCAACCATCCGGGCCCCGGAGCTGCTTGACCAGGTCAATCAGATCCAGGAACGCCTCTGAAACCCTTCTCCTATCCATGTTCCTCTGCTCTACTCCCCCGTCTTCTCCAGAATCATCTCTTCCACCTTGTCCTTCTCCTTTTTGACTTGTTCCTTCCATTCCTGGGCCTTTCCCTTGGAAACCGCCTTGACCATAGACTGGTAGGACATGATGATAAAGGGAGCCAGCTTTGAGCCGGCTATCAGTGGAGTCTTGGAAGGAAGCAAGAAAGTAAGCATTACCATGAGAAGGTAGGTAACGACCACACCCTTGATAAATGCCACGGAACCACCCAAGATCCTGTTTATTCCCCCCTTGAATACCTTGAAGAAGAGCTTCACGAATATTCCCAAGAGATTGCAGATGATGACCATCAGGGAAAAGACCGAAATGAAGCTTATCAGGGGAAGATAGTCAGTCGCAGGCAAGTAGGACTTGAGATAGGCGGCCACGCCGGGCTGGTAGAAGATACCTCCCCATATTCCCAGCACGATCCCGACCAAGGAGAACACTTCCCTTACAAATCCCCTGAGGATCCCCCTGAGCATGAAAAAAGCCATCATAACAATGACGATTGTGTCCAGAAGGTTCATATGGGATTTGTATCAAAGCCGAAGAGCCAACGTCAAGACCAATGTCAGGACCGGGAAGAAGGAACATGCCTGGATCACGAAGATCGTGGACCCCTTAAAAACCTTGAAGAAACACGGAAATAATGGTAAATCCCCTTATCGTAAAGGAACAGTCTGTTTCTCAAGGCCCGATCAAGAGAGGCAGGTGGCCCCGAGAGGTCCCGGATTCATGCTGACGGAAAAGGAAAAAATTGATCTCATCACCCGCATAAGCATGGACTTAAACCAGGTCAAGGACGTCGACTTGCTCCTGGAGAGGATCCTCACCAAGGTCAGGAAATTCTTTAATGCGGATGCGGGCTCCATCTACTTAATCCAGGGCGATGAACTGAAGTTCAGCTATACCCAGAATGATACCCTTCAGAAGAGACTCGGTCCTGGAAAGAAACTGATATACAACACCTTCTCCATGCCCATAAGTAATAACTCTATTGCGGGTTACGTGGCCAGGAATGGGAAAATCGCCAACATACCGGATGTCTATGAAATCAGTGGCCGGGAGCCTTATCAGTTCGACAAGAACTTCGATAATATCTCGGACTACCGAACCCGCTCCATGCTCACCGTCCCCATGACCAATCAGGACGGAGTCGTCCTCGGGGTCATGCAGATCATAAACGCCCAGGACGACGATGGCAACATCATACCCTTCTCTCCATCAGACGAATCCCTGATCATGCATTTTTCCACGAGTGCCGCCCTGGCCCTTGACCGGGCGCAGATGACCCGGGACATAATTCTGAGAATGATCAGCATGGCGGAGCTGCGTGATCCCCATGAAACAGGCGCCCATGTAAATAGGGTTGCTTCCTATTCCGTGGAGATTTTTGAGGACTGGGCCAGGGCCAAGGGAATCGGAGCTGAAGAAATCGACAGGCAAAAGGATGTCTTGAGGATGGCGGCCATGCTTCACGATGTCGGGAAAATCGCCATCAGCGACTTGATCCTT
Source organism: Deltaproteobacteria bacterium (assembly GCA_019308985.1). The sequence goes on from JAFDHB010000005.1 coordinate 50,257, forward strand.
CGCAAACCCGTCCGTCTCACCCATGAAGAGTACGAAATCATGAAACGACATACCTTTCTTGGGGCCCGCCTATTCAAGGTCGGCCACTCGGAGTTCGAAAAAATGGCCGCCCAAGTCGCTCTCAATCATCACGAGAAATGGGACGGGAGCGGTTATCCAGGACACATAGACCCTTACACGGAAAAGCCCCTACCCGGCTTTGAGGCAAGGGATGGACGCCCCAGGGGCAAAAAAGGCGAAGAAATACCGATTTTCGGCCGAATAGTCGCCCTTGCCGATGTGTTTGACGCCCTCTCCTCCCGAAGATCGTACAAGGAACCATGGCCGGAGGAGCGGGTTCTTGAAGAGATAGAGAAGTCTTCCGGGAAACACTTCGACCCGGACGTAGTGTGCTCATTCTTTAATAGCCTTGATATCCTAAGGTCCATCTCAAAACGCTATCCCGACCCCAACGCGGAAAACGAATAGGCATGTTGAGCATCGGGAAGACGATATCTCTCCGCCCCGACATGTGATATGTAGCCTCAACGACACTTTTCCCTCTCATTCCCGCGCCAAAGCCTACTCTGTTGCTGAGAGCGGGATTTTTTTGGGGTTGACTTTGTCCCGTGACAACCATTATATTGTGAAAACTTGAACAATCCCCTTTTCCGGATACAATGAATAGGGGGGAAGGGAAATTTTCGGCGTGGTTCGCAGGCCGATTTCCCTTAATTTAGTGTTTCTGTCCTGGAACCGTCGCAAGTCATCCCAAAACAAACAACAGGGAGAACAAAGCTGCCATGGATCTCTACACTCTTGCAGAGGGACCGCTTCTGTGGATTTCTTTCCTGGTCTTTATTTTAGGGAGTATTATAAGAATCGCTGTTTTTCTTGGCCTATCCCTTAGGCGGGATAGGGTACTTTACGAGCATTTCAAATGGAAATACCTTTTTCTTACCTTTTGCAAATGGATCTTGCCTTTGAATCGGGATGTCCTGAAGAACCCGGTCTTTGTCCCCCTGGCATACATCTTTCATATATGCCTGATTGTCGTACCTATCTGGTTGGCAGGACACATCACCCTGTGGGAAGAATCCCGCTTCGAGTGGTCCTGGACCCCTATACCGGACACTCTGGCGGACTGGATGACCATCATTCTGCTACTGATAGGTCTCTTCCTGCTGCTAAGACGCATCTTCTCCCCCAGTATACGGTCCCTTTCCACTCCCAGTGATTACCTGCTTCTCATAGTTACCCTGCTGCCCTTTCTGAGCGGTTATTTCCTCACCCACGGGACATTGGATAATATCACTTTTCTTGGAGATAACATGCAGTTGATCCATATGCTCTCGGCCGAGCTGATGCTGATACTTATCCCCTTTACCAAACTCTCTCATTTTATACTATTCTTCTTTTCAAGGGGTTCGACTGCCATAGAATTCGGAAGGAGAGAATATTCTGTATAAGGCCCTGAATATTCACGGAGTTTGGAGGAATTAGGACATGAGCAATGAGGTAAATCCCAAAGAGATTATGGACTTCCTGGCACCCCGGATGGGAGCCAGATTCCGGACGTGGCTCGCAATCTGTGCCCATTGCGGTTTGTGTGCGGATACCTGCCACCACTATACCAGCAGCGGCAATGACCCGAAGATGATACCGGCAAACAAGGTAAAACACCTCAAGGAAATCCTGAAAAGGAAAGGGAGAGTCGATAGGGTCTACCTCCGGAAGGTCTATGAGACAGTGTACTACGAATGTAACATGTGCCGCCGTTGCGCCCTGTTTTGTCCCTTCGGTATTGACATAGGCATGATGATCTCCCTGTTGAGGGCACTGCTGTTCAGCCAGGGACTTGCCCCGGAGGGCTTGTTGAAGCCCATTGATAACTACAAGGAATTCGGGAACCAGATGGCGGTAACCAAGGAAGATTGGATCGAGACCTTGGAGTGGTGCCAGGAGGAGGTGGGAGAGGAGCTTGTGGATCTCGAGATCCCTATCGATAAAAAGGGAGCCCACATCATGTATACTGTCAACGCCAGGGAACCCATGTTTTACCCGCAGGATATCATGGAAATAGCCAAGATATTCCACGTGGCGGGCGAGGACTGGACCCTGCCCGGTGATTCGGGATGGGATGACACCAACCTTGCAATGTTCTGCGGGGACACCGCTACTGCCAGGCTGATTGTAGAGAACACCTTCAAGAGGGCCGAAGAGCTGGAGGTCGAGAAGATAGCCGTCACGGAATGAGGGCATGCATACAGAGCGCTTCGGTTCGAAGCGCCGGCGTGGCTGGGACATACTCCGAAGCAAGAGGTCGTCCATTCCGTTGAACTCTTTCATGACTACATAAGGGACGGCAGGATAAAACTGAAGGGCAGGATAAAAGAGCCCACCACTGTCCAGGACCCGTGCAACGTGGTCCGGGGGGGAGGACTTGCCGACAAGAACCGGCGCCTCGCGGAATTTCTCTCCGAAGACTTCCGCCCCATGAAACATCAGGGCAACTATAACTTCTGTTGCGGTGGCGGCGGCGGCGCCATGCCTATGGGAGGCGAGATGAAGAAATACCGGCTCATGAGCGGCAAACAAAAGGCTGAACAGATCAAGGAGACAGGCGCCAAAATCGTCTTCGTTCCCTGCCACAACTGTATCGACCAAATAAGAGACCTCGCCAAGGAATACAAGCTCGACATCAAGGCCATACACTTCAAGGAAGCAATCAGTGAACACATGATCATTCCCGAAGAGATGATGGTCAAGGATGATGAGGAGGACTGAACTTTAACGGCGGCCCGTATCAAATATTGAATTGTCGTGTCTTTGTCGGAGCAGGCGGGTATCAAACCTCGACAGGCTTTTGCCCAAAGCCTGATCAACCGCGATCAATGGTCCCTGGAGGTCTTTTCTCAAGGCTCAATATCGCTCCTGAGCTGTTCCCACGCCCCCATCGTCCTCATAGGGGTTCCTCAATAGGGGCGAGAGGTGGAGGCTCCGGTGAAGATGATCTCTTGGGGCTACTGTGGCCTTCTATTAACTGTTTGTGCCTTGTAAGTGCCTGGAAGG
>JAFDHB010000071.1 GCA_019308985.1 Deltaproteobacteria bacterium
CGGGATTATGACCCAAAATTGATTTTCAAGTCGATAACAACTTTTTGTCATGATATTCGCAGTTAACTCAAGTGGTTATCTCACTTGATGCTAAATTCTTCCGGACAGCAGTGTTGTTTCATATTGTTTGAAAACCCTCTGCCGTCCTGTTCAGATCAAGAAGCATCCTGCCCGCCCTTCTCCCATTCCACTCAGGTATCCGGGGTCTGGCGCCGGGAGCTTCATTCCCTTAGAGCCCGAAAGATCATCCGGCCGAGGTCTCTGATCCCGCAAGGCTTTGTAATATACCCCTTGATCCAGTTCTTTAAGCTGCCATTGATCCCACCTGGCTCCGAGATATCGTAACCGGAAAGTACAATTATCTTTGCATCAGGATCTTTCCTCTTGACTTCGGCTATCCAGGTGAAGCCGTCCATGTCAGGCATGCTCCTGTCCACGAGTACAAGATCCGGTGATATCCTGTCATATTCTCTCAAGGCCACATGGGGCCTTTCCATGGCGATTGGTTCATAGCCAAGGCTGACTACCAGGCTCGTGATCGCTTGAAGGGTAGGAGGGTCATCATCAATGATAAGGATCTTTTCGCCCTTTCCCAAGAGGATTTCGTCTTTCGGTTCTTTTTTCTCCTGCACCCTTGGAGGGGATTTAACCAGTGGCAATTGGATAGTAAAGGATGTACCCTGGCCAGGTCTTGAGCTTACGTGGATGGAGCCCTTATGTTGTTTGATAATGCCGTGAGAGGTCGACAGCCCGAGGCCGGTTCCCTTTCCCACTTCCTTGAGTGAAAAAAAGGGATCGAAAATTCTCTTCATGGTCTCTTGATCCATCCCGTGTCCCGTATCACTGACAATCGCGATTGCTTTTTCCCCGCTTCTCCATGCCTTTATTTTCAAGACACCCCCGTGGGGCATGGCATCCCTTGCATTAGTATACAAGTTCACAAACACCTGGGAAAGAAGCGTTTTGTTCCCTTTTATGTAGATGTCTTTCTCAAGTTCCAGATCAATCTTGATATTCTTGTCAAAGAGCCTTTTTATTATCTCGTACGTTTCAATGATAATTTCGGAGAGATCCACGTCGGTCAATTGGTACTTTGCCTCACTCTTGGAGAATTGAAGAAGGCTGCCGATCAGGTCCGCTCCCTTGTTCACGGATTCCCGGACATTCTTGGTGAGCTCCAGCAGCTGGGGTTTGTCAGGGTTCAGCATTTCAAGGTATTCGATGTTTCCTGAGATGGCCTGAAGCAGGTTCCTGAAGTTGTGGGCGATGCCTCCGGCAAGAGAGCCGATTGATTCCATTTTCTGCGACTGAAAAAGCTGCTCCTGCAAGGCCTTTTGTTCTTCCTCAGCCCTCATCCTGGCAGTAATATCATCACAGATGGCCACGAGTTCTCCGGAGGGCAACATGTAGACGTAGTAGTCACGGTAAGTCAGGTCTCCATCGTCCCTTTCGATGGAGATCAGATGTCGCTCGGGACTACCCGTCCTATTCACCCTTTTGAAAATCTCCAAAAGCCTCCTATTCGATCCGGCCAGGTGAGACGCTCCGTGCCCTATGCTCTCTCCGGCACTTGCTTGTAGATTGGTAATCTCCATACTCCTTGCCGACTCGTTCATATCCAGGACCGCAAAATTTTCCCCATTGGATACAGGCCGATAGACTACAACGCCATTGTTCATGTTATCGAAAATAGCCCTAAATCTCGTTTCACTCCGGTGAAGCTTTTCTTTCGTGTCTTCGAGATCTCTGGTCCTTTGTTCAACAAGTCTTTCCAGGTTCGAATAGAGCATGGCATTTTCGATTGCAATGGCCGCCGGCCCGCTCAAAGCAGCCAGCACGGAAAGGTCCTCTCTAGTAAAACCAAAGGCCTTCTCAATGGTATCCACGTATATCACGCCCCGTAACTGTGACTTGCTGATCAGGGGGACGCACATGACGGAGCGAATTTTCAAGGATTCGATGCTTTCTGAAAGGTCCCTTTTCTCCTGCTCCCTGGTATCCAGAATCATCAAAGGTTGGGAGGTCTTCATGACTCGATCAACGGTTTTCTTGCTATAGACGACACGTCGAGCGGGGCCAGACCTCCTGGTCCTTGATATTTCCTTGAATATGTCGCCCGTTTCTTGGTCTGTCAGGAGGATAGTCCCACGGTCAATTCGCTCAAAGATGTCAAATATGTGGTCCAGGATCCTTTCCAGAGTGACGTCGATGTCCAGGCTCTCCATTAGGACTTTTGATACCCTGGAGACCAATTCAAGGTGCCTTCTTAGGGCTAGTGAACCGACTCCTCCTGGGAAGCTCCCGTCCAGGGTCTCCTGATCATGAATCCCCGGGTCTTGAACGAAAAGGACTCTCCCGGACCACATCTTGCCCAGGGAGAAAAAGGTATTGCCGATCAATACAGGGGTCCCCTCTCTGACCTCTACTTTTCGTCTGGCAGGGATCTTGTTGCCGTTCACAAACGTACCGTTCTTGCTCCCGAGGTCTTCTAGGAAGACCCTCCCGTTTTTGCTGGTGACGTGCAAATGCCTCCTGGAGATCAGTTTGTCTTCCAGCCTAATATGACTTTCAGGGGCGCGTCCCACCAATGTCACGCCGTCCCTCATTTGGTATGTACACCCCCTGTCTTCTCCGTTCAGTATATAGAGCTTCACTTGGAGCCGAGTTCTCCTTGGGAAAGGTTCAAAAAGTTCCGGACATATTCCAAGATCTTCGCCATCTTGACGGGTTTTGAAAGGACGAGATCCGCCCTCTTTTCAACGGCAACTGAATGTGATTCCAGCCCAAATCCGGTCATCACTATGACGGGAGTTGAGGGGTTTCTCTCTTTAACAGCGCTCAAGACCCCCGCGCCGCTCACATAGGGCATTACAATATCCGTTATTACCAGGTCATAGCCGCCCTGTCTGACTTTCTTCAGCCCCTCCATACCGTCATGGGCTGCAATGACTTCATAGCCCGCATGCCTGAGGTATTTCTCCATAATGGCCAGGACGCCCTGGTCATCTTCTACGATCAAGATTGTTTTGGGTCTTTCAATCTTCATGGCAACCCAGGGTTCAAAGGACCTTTGTTTTTTCCGGCTTTGAGTCTTTGAGATCCAAGGTTCAGCTTGTGACCTGCAAACTCACAATAGATAAACAAATATGCTTAATTTAATGATTTATTATACAACTTAACATAATTAAAGTCAAATAGAAATTTGTAAGCCATAGGAATGCGGCTTGGGCGCTGGTGTTAAGGGTACTACGAGGGCAGAAGTGATAGGCCCATTACCAGAGAGGTGCTCATATATTGGAAGAGATAGCCCCCTTTCCGGAAAAATAGGCCCGGCTCGCTTTGCTTGAAGGGATTGAAATGTGTGGTTGGGAAGACCGGACCCCTAGGCCCCTTTCCTTATCCTTCCCCTGACGCTTTCTACAAGCCTTCCCTTGCACGAGTCTTTGGACATAGTTATTTCTTCTATCTTACCATCAAACCTCTTCATGTAATATTTGCAGGCATCCTCCAGGAGTGGGAAGTACTCTCCATCTATGTCATGATAAAGGTCTATTCGCATAATTCCCTGTTCTGGAGCATCGGCCCCTGCTATGCCAAGAAGCCCGTCTTTGCGGATTAGCTTGTAAGCACCTTTTTCATTCCTATACCCCACGAGGTTACAGGCGAAGTGGCGCACATAGACATCAGCATCCAGAGGATATCGCTCTTCCTTTACAAGCTCGAACATGTCGTTTCCGCTGAAGATTATGCTCTTGCCCGACGTGAGAAGGGGATTCAGCGCCGTGATGTTGTCAGGGTTGTGGGTAAGAAGGAGCTTTTCGATGGGGGCGTTGGCTATGTCCGGGTAATCCGTGTGAACAACGCTGTTTTTTCTTGCCACATCGTGGATCACAATTGCATCTTCATATGCGGAAATCGCTCTCTCATAACGCTCGCGGCTCCAGGTCCTTTCGATGAAGTCGTTGATATCTCCGAAGATTACAGAGCTTCTCTCAAATTCTTCCCGGCTGATGTCGGTGAATTTCTGGGGCCTGTATTCTTCATAAAGCTCCTTCCACAGGGATGGTTTATAGACCGTATCTGCGCTGTAAACAACTTTGGTACTCGGTGTCATGAACTTGAATGCTATGGTGGGTACACCGTGCCAGGCTGAAGACTTGATTGCCCTGACGGTTAGACCGGCCTCTTCGTCGTGGTAAATATTCTGATCCTCCTCATAAAAGACGGTTGAGGAGAAGGGATAATAGCTCGCAGGTTCAACCCACTCCCCTGATTCATCGTCCTTGAATAGTAACCTTGGCCTGTTGGCCTTCGGGTTGATGAAGATCTTGGCCTTCTCGGGACCAATCCTGTTTCCCTGCCGGTCTTCCACCTGATAGGTAAAACCCCCGTTCTCATTCGCCTTCAGATTGATTACATACTTGCTTCTCGGGCCGATATTGACCTCTTCGACGAGATCCTGGTAGGGGATGTCGATAATTCGTTTGGAATCCACAGAGAGGGATCTTTCGATCGCCCCCTTTGAGTTCTTTGCGAATTCTTCGAGGATCACTTCAGAAGATATCAGTCTGAGCTTCTTTTTGACAAAGGGGTTGTAGTATGAAAAAAGGACGATATCAGTAAACCACCTCTTGTGGTCTTCATGGGAATGGGATGCAAAGATCCCCTTAATCCTGGCGAGTCCCTTGTACCCCAGAAAGGGAAAGACCGGCGCTCCGCACTCGAGGAGATAGGAGCAATCATTGACCGTTATCATGTATGCACTGCTCTCACCCATCAACGAGAATGGGCTGGTGTTCCCGATAACGTCTAATCGGATCTCATGTTTCATGTCATCTCTAAGGATTTCAAGAAAAGGATCGAAACTCAAAAATAGGAAAACATTTGTCAAAATACTATAGTATTTCGGCGAATATTTCAACTTGAAAGGTCATCCTGAAATGTAGAGACCGAGGTCCGTTTAAGAGAAAGGGAACCTCAGAAGACCTTGACATTATAAGTGGTTATGGGGTGATGGATGCCTTTGACCTTGAATCGCCCTACCATTTCAGCATCAACCAGCCCTTTTACCCTGCTATAGGTCCTCTGGCCGATCAAGATCTGTCCCGGCTTGGCCAATGATTCAAGCCTGGCCGCCACGTTCACCTGCTTCCCAATGACCGTGTAGTCCTTGTGCATATCAGAACCTATGTTGCCGACGGTCATGTAACCCGTATTGATCCCTATGCCTATACCGAGCACGTGGCCGTATTGGAGCCATTGGGGCCCCAGTTCATGGACCTTCTTTTGCATTTCTATTGCCATCTTCACCGCCCTCTGGGCGTGGTCGACCATGGGTACAGGATCGCCGAAGAAGATAAGGAGTCCATCTCCAATGATCTTATTGAGCGTCCCCTCAAAGCGGTGGGTCAGTCTTATCATCTCCGAGAGGAAACCGTTCAAGAGAGGGAAGACTTCCTCAGGCTCAAGGGCATCCGTGAGTTGGGAGAAATTCCTGATGTCTGCGAAAAGGACGGTCATCATCTTTCGCTGGGGTTCATCTCCAAGCTTGTCACCGCTGGACAGGATTTTCTCAGCGAGTTTCGGAGCGAGGTAGCGGCGCAATTCATTGTAACGTTCCAACTCGTTGACCTGCCTTTTTACCTTTTCCTCCAGGTGCCTGTTGAGGTTGCTCAGTTCTTCCTGGGCCTTGCGGAGCTCGGATGTCCTTTCCATTACCTGCTGTTCAAGGGAGCTTGAGTAATGCTCTACTCTCTTCTTGGCCTCGAACAATTCGCGGTTTGTCCGTTCCAACACCCTGTATGCCTCGTTTCTGGATTCAATGGTCTCTCTCAACCTGTTGATGGTCTCTGTCAGTCCTGCACCAGGCCCTTCCCATGTTGCTCTCTTGTTTGTGAGGCGTTTCAGCCTGCGTATAAAGGGCTCCCTATCATAGGTGATATCAAGGATAAAGTAGGGGGCCTTGAAAATCTCCCCTGCCTTGAACATTATTCTGTTCTGGAGGGTGATAGTTTCGCTTATTATGATCGCGTTCTCATGGTCTCCGCCCCTGCGGGATCCAGTGTCAAGGATGTCTCGGTGCTTGCCGAGAAAGAACTTCTTGCCATTGATATACTCGGGTTCGAGGAGGACTTCTTTTCCAATGATCTTCCTCTTGCCGTTGCGGGGGTTCCTTATGGTCAAGTAGCCCCTCTCCATTCTGGCATGCAACATGGCATAGGCAAACTCCGGTTCTTCGTTGAACAGTCTTTCAGGATCATAGGGGTTCAAGGGTTGCCGTATGATCGCAGGCCTTAACCCCCATATACTGGGTATGGACGAAATAAGGCCCCTCCTGTAAGGATCAGTGATGTAGTCCTTGTTTACATCGATGTCTTCTTGGTACTGGACCTTTATTACCGTCCTGATTTTCCCAATGGATTGTTCATAATAGGGGGGTATCACGGTTTCAAATTCCTTGGTTTTGTTGAAATTCTTGTTGAAAAAGGGCAGTCTCTTGAAGCCGTCGCTTGGGCCGAGAAAGACCTTTATAAAATAATTGAGACGGCCGAAGGAGCGGAGGCGCGCTGACGATGCCCCACAGTTGAAGTAAAAATAGGGCTCGCCAACCATTTCCCGGGCCCTCCTGAAGATCCTTTGAAAGTTGTCCAGGGATGTCCATTCATCCTCGTTTAGAAAAAAATCTTCCGGGCTCCCATAATGTTCCGAAGGATAAGGGCAGCCATGGAAAAGGTCGTTCCAATGGCCCAGCTTGTCCTCCAGATAGCTCGCGATGATCTTGAAATTGCGGTTGCTTATGCATTCTACGGGGGTCATTTGTTTGTCCCTTTCTCCCCTTGTTTTCGGGGATACCCATAGAGCAGTCCCGAAAGGGTCTTTGAGAGGGGATCACCGCCAAAGTCCCATTCGAGAAAAGGAGTGGAGAATGTGCAACAAGGTAATGGGTTGCCGTTGCAACACCTATGCCAAACTTAATGTCCTGATAAGACATGGGATTTTAAATGGGGGCATTCAAAAATGCTGAATTTCTTGTGCATCGTGCACAATTTTTTGTGCATTTGGCAGCGGTCCTTTCGTTTTGACGCCGATGCAGCGTTATGAATCCTCATAGGGTTCGTAATGGGAGATCCATACAGGACCCACATGACGTTTGCAGGCGCCCCGAATCAACGACTGGATGGGAGCCCCATGCATACCCTATTTCAAGCTTTGCCCTGGACGCGCCTGCATCCTCCATATTACAAGGGGCTTTTCCGACCTGGGGGGTTGACAACGGTTAGGCACCCATACTATAAAGCTAGAATCAGACGATCGGGACGTGGCGCAGTCTGGAAGCGCACCTGAATGGGGTTCAGGGGGTCCGGGGTTCAAATCCCCGCGTCCCGACCAGAAACACTGGAAACTGCGATAATGGCAGAAAGGCAAGATCAGTAAAGGCAACATTGGAATATGAGCAGCCACGATCGGCGGCCAATTTAGATGATTGACCGCCTTTTTTGTGTCGAGAGGTCAAGTTTTGTTGTGGGTGGTCTATGAAATTAGAGCGTCATGAAAGCAATCCCATACTAAGGGTTAGAGGGGGTGAGGAGTTTGATTCGGGGGCGGTCTTCAATTGCGGGGCCGCGCTTGCCACGGATGGAAAGGCCTACTTACTCTACAGGGCTGTGTCAAAGGGTTATACAAGGAGCAGGACCGGGAGGGGATATGACAATTATGTGTCAAGCATAGGCCTGGCCGGTAGCGAAGATGGGATTCATTTTGAACGCTTGAGAGGGCCGGTGATAGGGCCTTCTGAAGAATATGACCGCTTCGGCTGCGAAGATCCCAGGATCACGGGTATTAAGCTTCATGATGGGAACCTGCTGTACTTGATCACCTATACGGCCCTGAGCGCCCCTGCATTTTCAGGGCATGGAAACAGGGTCGCTCTGGCATCTACGAAGGACTTCAATAGCTTTGTGAAGCACGGCGTGATAATCCCGGGAATCGAGAGCAAGGATGCGGTGATTTTTCCCGAGCTGATCCAGGGAAAGATCACCCTGCTCCACAGGGTCTTGCCCGAGATCCAGATAGTCCACATAGACCACTGGAATGGATTGATAAGCCCTGCCAGGGAGTTCTGGAGAGAATACAATGATTCCATCGATAATTTTACGATCATGAAGCCGGAGTTTCCCTGGGAGGCGGAAAAGATAGGCCCGGGCCCACCCCCCCTCAAGACCGAAGCGGGTTGGCTCCAGCTCTACCACGGGGTGGACAGCTCGCACGTCTACAGGGTCGGTGCCGCCCTGCTGGACAAGAATGACCCTTCAAAGGTTGTTGCCAGGCTTCCGGATCCCCTATTGGAGCCGGAGGCGGATTACGAGCGGTTTGGGGACGTGAACAATGTGGTCTTTCCTTGCGGCCTGACAGTCAGGGACGGCGTTGTCCACGTGTACTACGGTGCGGCTGACAAATGCTGCTGTCTGGCCACTGCCGGCCTTGATGAGCTCCTTGATCATCTCCTTTCATGCGGAAAGGGGTAGGGGGAGATTTGTTTCAACCACTCCTTGACATGGGATCAATGGTAGTTATAATAAACTACTAAGTAGAAGCAATCATTGAAATTTTCCATTTTGACCTTACTCCTGGACTCCTGAGAGAGGATCAACTGAGGACACCTTGGGGTTTGAGAGAGTAAATCAAGGATCAGGGAGATTTCAATCGGCTTGCATGAATTGGTCACGTTCATGCCGCAGGTACGCCCCGAGTTTCGCATGTTTCCACGTCTTAGCTCACATCCGCGAACACCTGCTACTCGCAGCTTCAAATCCAGGAGCAAAGCTTCACAAGGAAGGCCTCTCTCCTCGCTCCAATGGAGAGATCTCAAGGAGAAGAGAAGGAATCCAGGAACGGGTCTCAGAGGTGAAATGACAGGATCAGCTATCAACCAAGGCTACGAAGAATGCAGCCCTTCTCCGGTGTGCCGAGAAAGGCCTTTACAGGACATGGTTCCCTTGTTGAGGGACCTCTCCAGCCTTTCAGGGAGCCAGATCTTGAATCGTATCCTGGAGATGGAGGACCCCCGGGAGTTTATCAGGAAGATGTCCTTTGTGGACTTTTTCTGGCTTATCAAGAAGGTTGGAGAAGAAGACTGCCTTCCTATCCTCAGGATGGCCAGCACAGAGCAATGGCAATACCTCTTGGATGTTGAGATATGGAGCAAAGACCGGTTGGACATGGCCCGTACCGGAGTGTGGCTCAAGAGGCTGGTAGAGGCGGACTGCCCCAGGCTGGCGAAATGGTTGTTGGGTGAAGGTGAGATGCTGGCATCCTATCAGTTTTTCAGGACCATCGAGGTGGTAATACTGGACGACAAGGATAAGGCCTATGACTTGCCGGAGGGGTTTTTTTCGTTGGACGGGGTATTCTATGTCAGGGCACGGGACAAAGAATATGCGGAGGCCATGGAAACCCTTTTCAAGGTCATGGCAAGGGAAGACTTCGACCGATACCAATCCATGCTGTTGAACCTGGCAGGAGTTCTTCCTGCTGAAGTGGAAGAAGAGATGTTCCGCCTGAGAAATGTACGCTTGGCCGAATATGGATTTCTCCCCCCTGATGAGGCCTACTCCATCTATGTACCCCTTCAGCCCGAAAGTCTCCGCTCTCCTCTCGGGAGGAAAAATTATCAAGACAGCCTCCCGGAAGGTGTTTATGAGGGCCTTGTTCCCCTCTCTCCACTGAGCCACGTCGGTGAGGAGAACCTCATGACGGCCCTGGCAAAGAGGACCGCAGATCCTCTCTTCATGGACAGGATCAGGGTGGAGTTCGCCGGGTTGTGCAATTGGATCCTTTCAGCAGACGGTCTTTTCCAGAGGGACCTGGATGGCCTGGTTGATACGTGCAGGAAGGCCGCGAGCTATCTGAGCCTCGGACTGGAGCGGGTAAGCGGGAGTGATCTTTCCCAGGCGGAACTGGTTCTGAGAAACAACCCCCTGGTTGATGTCTTTAGGGTCGGTTATGGGATGGCCCTGAAGTTGAAGTGGGAGGCCGAGAGATGGATCAAGGACGCCTGGTTTGCAAAGAATGGATATGACCTATCGCTCTGGGGGGAGCAGCGGGGTGAAGTACTTGATGGTCTCCTCCAAAAGAACCCGAGGTTTTACGTAGGAGGAGGCGGGAATAGGGACTACAAATATTTCGAGCGCCTGTCCGAGATCGGGCAGTGCCTCAAGGTCTTGCGCCACATGATGGTGGTGGATGGACTACTGGAAAAGTTGACGGGTTTGTATCCAGTGGACGAAGAATATATGCAAGAGGAGGGAGTATCTTTCAAGGCGATGCTTTTCAATTTCTGGGCACGGGACCTGCTGAAGATGCCTCCCGGTTTTTCCAGGATCGCCCCGGAAGATGCCAGGAAATTCTTTGAAATAATAAGGTCTGGGACCAGGCTCCCCCCCTACCTCATGCCTGGTTCTCAGGAGAGGTTTGTTGATTTTTTTGCAGGATACGCCTCTGATTCTCACCCGGAGTCCTTGTCCGGCCTCAGGGATGCCCTCTCAGAGATTTGGCAGGAATTCCGGGAAGAATATGAGTGGGTGCCAGCCGATGAACTGGAGGCGAGGTATTCAAGGTTCATATTGGTTGGGCCCACGACTCATCCTGATCAATCCTGATGGCTTCGTAAAAAGTCACAGTTGGGATGGCAGAGTAAAAAATCAAGGATTCGGCTTTTCCGTCATTTCCGCCCCGCATCTGAAGTGCCGGATAAACTCCACCCGGAATCCAGTAAGTTCAAAGGCTTCTGGATGCCCCCGGAGCGGAGTCCGGGGCAGGCTTATCAAGTCCGACATGACGGTTTTGGGACTTTTTGCGAGTTCGTCAATACTGGTGAAAAAAAACGCTGCCCGCCTTGAAAATTCCAAAAGAGTGTTTATATTTTTAAGGCCTAAAATTAAACAATAAAATCAAGTAGTTATGCTTTTATGTCTGTTTGCTCTCGCCTATTTAACCCCTGATTAACAGCGCAGAGGAAAAAATTTTTAATTTTTTCTGAAAGGAGGTTTTAGGAGTATGAAGATAAGGCCTTTAAATGACAGGGTGCTGGTGGTCAGGACAAGCGAAGAGGAGAAGACCGCTGGAGGTATAATCATTCCTGACACAGCCAAAGAAAAGCCCCAGGAGGGGAAGGTGGTGGCGGTAGGACCCGGCAAGATTGATGGCAATGGGAAGCGCATCCCCCTGGAGGTGAAGAAGAATGACCGAGTGCTTTTCAGCAAGTATGCCGGAACGGATATCAAGATCGACGGGGTCGAGCACCTTATTATGAGAGAGGACGATATCCTCGGCATAATAGAGAAGTAATTAGGGAGGTGTGGACTGATGGCAAAAAAGGAGATCAAGTACAGCGAGCAAGCAAGGGAGAAAATAATGAGGGGTGTAAACACCCTTGCCGACGCCGTAAAGGTCACTCTGGGCCCCAAGGGAAGAAACGTGCTCCTTGAAAAGTCATTCGGCTCACCCAAATCAACTAAGGACGGCGTCACTGTAGCCAAGGAGATAGAACTGGAAGACAAGTTCGAGAACATGGGCGTACAGATGGTCAAGGAAGTTGCCTCCAAGACTTCCGACGTAGCAGGAGACGGCACCACAACAGCTACTATCCTGGCACAATGTCTCTACAGGGAGGGAACAAAACTCGTAGCCGCAGGCTCAAATCCAATGGCCATCAAGAGGGGTATAGATAAGGCGGTAGAGGTTGTAGTGGAAGAGCTCAAGAAGATCTCTAAACCAACCAAGGAAAAGAAAGAGATCGCCCAGGTAGGTACCGTCTCCGCCAACAATGACCCGGACATCGGCGAGGTAATTGCTGAGGCCATGGAGAAGGTGGGCAAGGAAGGGGTTATTACGGTTGAAGAAGCAAAGGGAATGGAGACGACCCTGGAAATCGTGGAGGGTATGCAATTCGATCGAGGGTATTTGAGCCCCTACTTCGTGACTGATGCGGAAAAGATGGAAGTCAATCTCGAGGAGCCTTACATCCTCCTACACGAGAAAAAGATCAGCAACATGAAAGACCTGGTTCCCATCCTCGAGCAGATTGCCAAGACGGGAAAGCCCCTCCTGATCATAGCAGAAGATGTTGAAGGCGAGGCCCTGGCAACACTGGTGGTCAACAAGATCAGGGGCACATTAAAGTGTGCTGCGGTAAAGGCCCCCGGCTTTGGTGACAGGCGAAAGGCCATGCTGGAAGACATAGCGATTCTGACCGGCGGACAGGTCATCAGCGAGGATCTGGGCTTGAAGCTGGAGAACGTGACCATCAACGACCTCGGTACTGCAAAACGAATCACCATTGACAAGGACAATACCACGATAGTGGATGGTGGTGGAAGCAGAAAGGCCTTGGAGGGACGCGTCAAACAGATCCGCGCCCAGATCGAAGAGACCACCAGCGACTACGACCGCGAAAAACTCCAGGAGCGCCTTGCCAAATTGATAGGCGGGGTTGCGGTCATCAACGTGGGAGCTGCCACTGAAGCGGAGATGAAGGAGAAAAAGGACAGGGTGGAAGACGCCCTTAATGCAACCCGGGCGGCGGTGGAAGAAGGTATCGTGGCCGGCGGCGGTGTGGCATACATCCGAGCCATTAGGGCCATGGAAAGGAAAAAATTTGAAGGCGATGAGCAACTGGGCGCTGACCTGGTAAAAAGGGCGCTGGAGGAGCCCTTGAGGCAAATAGCGGACAATGCGGGTTTCGAGGGTTCCGTAATCGTACAGAAGGTCAAGGAAGGCAAGGACAACTATGGATTCAACGCCGAGACCGGAGGGTTCGAAGACCTGGTAAAGGCAGGTATCATTGACCCCACAAAGGTGACAAGGTATGCTCTCCAGAATGCCGCTTCGGTAGCTGGTTTGCTCCTGACCACGGAGGCTCTGGTTGCAGAAAAACCGGAAGAGAAGAAACCCGCTGCTCCGACGCCGCCTCCGGAAGACATGTATTAACATATGCGCAAAGACTGAGCGGCGGGCCTAACGTTGCCCGCCGCCGATTGACTATTCGGCCTCGCTAGGTTATCCTGAAATTCTATACCGGGATAAATGGGCTGCTCGACCGAGCCGCAATTCTCAAGGATGAAGACAGGCCTCGGCCCAATAGAACTTCGAGACCCCGCAACGTGCCGCGGGGAGCTTCATTAACCTAATCTCTTCCAGGTGATCCAGAAAATTCGATTGCATGGGCAGTCAGAGGTGCTTGCCTGGCCAATCGGAGGGTGTTTTTTGGTTGTGCGATAGCTATTCAACGCAGTTTTGCAAGGATATGAACTGAAAGGAGGATTGGAAATCATGGGAAAGATCAAGATAGCGATAGTAGGGTTAGGTAACTGTGCCAGTTCGTTGATCCAGGGGACTCATTATTACAAGGGCAAGAGGCCGGAGGATGCAATCGGCCTCTTGCACTGGCAGATAGGCGGGTACAGCCCTGGTGACATAGAGGTGGTTGCAGCCTTTGACATTGACAGGCGCAAGGTGGGGAAGGATGTGAGTGAGGCCATCTTTGCCCCGCCCAACTGTACCTCGGTCTTCTGTCCTGATATACCAAACTCGGGAGTCGTCGTCCAAATGGGCAGGATACTGGACGGGGTCTCGGAACACATGAAGGATTGGGACGAAAAATATACCTTCCTTCCTGCTGATGAACCTGAACCGGACAGGAGGCGGTTCGTCAAGTTACTCAAGGATTCGGGAGCAGAAATTCTCCTGAATTACCTCCCCGTGGGCTCAGAGGAGGCGACCCAGTTCTATGCAGACTGTGCCCTGGAAGCGGGAGTGGCTTTCATAAACAACATACCCGTGTTTATTGCCAGTAGCCCGGTCTGGGCAAGGAGGTTCAAGGAGAAGAATATCCCGCTCATAGGAGACGATATCAAATCCCAACTTGGCGCGACCATCACTCACCGCGTATTGACGGACCTGTTCAAGAAGAGGGGGGTCAAACTTGACAGGACATACCAGCTCAATACGGGCGGGAATACGGATTTTTTGAACATGCTAAACAGGCACAGGCTGAAATCCAAGAAGAAGTCAAAAACCGAGGCAGTCCAGTCTGTAACCGCAACGCGGCTGGACAACGAGAACATACATATCGGCCCCAGTGACTACGTGCCCTGGCAGAAGGACAACAAGGTCTGCTTCCTGAGAATGGAAGGGAGGCTCTTTGGGGATGTTCCCATGAATCTGGAGATGAGGCTCTCGGTTGAAGATTCTCCCAATTCAGCAGGGGTGGCCATTGACTCGATTCGGTGTGCCAAACTTGCGCTGGACAGGGGGATAGGAGGAATCCTGGAAGGGCCGGCCGCCTATTTCTGCAAACACCCGCCGCGTCAATATCCGGATGACGTGGCGTTCGCGATGACAAAAGAATTTATTTCCGGTGTCAAAGAGAAATCACATGAAGTGCCTGATTATCGCAGCAGGAAGGGGAAGCAGGTTACAGCAGAAATACTGTAGCAAGCCCCTCGTGCCCCTCCTTGGCGTCCCGATTATCGAAAGGGTTATCAGGAATACTGCGAGCGCCGGAATAGATGATTTCTATGTCGTAACAGGATACAGGGGAAAGGAAGTTCGCAGTTACCTGGATGAACTCAAGAAGAGATGCAATATAGAGATAACCCATGTAGTAAATGATGATTGGGAAAAGGGGAATGGTATTTCTGTCCTCAAGGCCCAGGACAAACTGAAGGAGAATTTTCTCCTCATTATGGGAGATCATCTGGTCGACCCCGGGATAATAAGGAAGATGGTCGACCAGAGACTCCCCAATGGTGAGATAGTCCTGGCGGTCGAGCGGAATACCAATAATCCCCTGGTCAACCTGAATGATGTCACCAAGGTATGGATCAACAACGGTAAGCTTGGTGACATAGGCAAGGATCTGACGAGGTTCAACGGCTTTGATACCGGGGTATTCCTGTGTTCGCCCGTCATATTTGAAGGGATCAATGAAAGTATTTCCAGGCATGAGGACAGTTCGCTTTCAGGCGGTGTCAAGTGCCTGACGGAGAAGGGCAAGGTAAGGGTCTGGAATACGGAGGGAAGATTCTGGATTGACATAGATGATCCAGAGGCACTGAAGAAAGCCGAAGAGGCACTGCTTCACAGGCTTCGAGGCAAGAACAGGGACGGGCCTGTGTCCAGATACTTGAACCGCCCTATTTCCATCAGGTTATCAAGGCGTCTTGCCGGACTTCCTTTGACTCCCAACCATATATCCCTCATCTCCTTTCTCCTTTCCATGGTGGGGGCCGGACTTTTTTTCATGGGAGGCTACCTGTGTCTCCTGGCAGGAGGTATTGTGGCACAAGTAGCGTCTATAGTTGATGGTTGTGACGGCGAAATTGCCCGCCTCAAGTACCAGGAGAGCGCCTATGGGGGATGGCTGGATGCGGTGTTGGATCGCTATGCCGATGCCTTTTTGCTGTTCGGGCTCACTTCCCATGCCTTCTTGATTCACCAGGGCCTTACCAGCATGTTTGTCGGGTTTATGGCTATCATCGGGTCCTTCATGGTGAGCTATACCGCTGACAAATATGACAGGGTAATGGAAAAGCGAATCGGGAAAAGTCGCTTCAGGATCGGTAGAGACGTGAGGATATTCCTGATATTTCTTGGGGCGACCCTGAATGCTGCATTCTGGACCCTTTGTCTCCTGGCCGCTGTGATGAACGGAGAAGTGATAAGGAGGCTTGTAGTCTGCAGGCAAGATGAATAACCTTTCTCGGCTGAAAAAGGAAATAGAGGAGACCATCGCGAATTCCAAGGTCCCGGAAGACCCTGATCACGCCCGAAACACCCTTGATTGGGTGTTGAAGCTGAAACCCGACGCGGACGAAACCCTTCAAATAGCCGCTCTCGGCCATGATATCGAGCGCGCCATAAGAGACTCCAATTTCAGGCGTCAAGCCCATCATTCTTACGATGCCTTCAAGGAGGCCCACGCGGAAAAGAGTGCGGCAATCCTTAGGGATATGATCCTAAGGTATAACCTGCCTCATGGCTTTGCAGAAGAGGTCTACCGGCTTGTCGCAAGACACGAGAGGGGCGGCTGCCCGCGTTCCGACATCCTGAAGGACGCGGACAGCCTTTCTTTTTTTGAGGTGAACCTTCCGGCCTATTTTGAGAGGGAAGGCTGGGAAGGGTCGGAAGAGAGATGCAGGTGGGGTTATGAAAGATTGTCTCCTACGAGGAGGCGGATCCTTGAAACCTTTGACTATGAAAATCCCAGCGTTACCCGACTCGTAAGAAAGATCCTCAGAGAGAAGGGCCATTCTCTATAGCTGGACACCAGGGCGGTATTGCGGTCTTTGGCCATCTCGGTGCGCGAGAAAGCCGGAATATGAAAGATTTTCTCGAGTTCCTGATTGATAACGGGATGCGAAAGGTGTTAATATCCCACTTTCAATTCTGGCAGGGAATCTTGGAGGCGAGGGTGAGGAGGTCCTCCGGTCGGCGAGGAGAGGGGAGAGGTCAAAGGGAAAGTGGCTGAACCAACGAATAAGGTAAAAGTAAAGGAAGGAGCCAAGGTTGATACCCTGAAGGGATCCTTTTTGCAGTTTGTCCTTTCCAGTGAAAACGCGATTCTTGCCATTCTAGGGGTGGTTGTAGGCGTGGCAGGTGGACTGGGCGCAGTTGCTTTCCGATATGTAATCGAGTTGTTCCAAACACTCTCCTATGGAGCAGGCGGGGAGTTGCTTGATATAATCAACCAGGTGCCATCGCATATGAGAATTGCGGTCCCGGCCCTCGGGGGGCTGGTTGTCGGTCCCAGCGTGTATTTTTTTGCCAGGGAGGCCAAGGGCCACGGTGTGCCCGAAGTCATGGAAGCCGTGGCATTGAGGAGGGGCGTCATAAGGAAGCGGGTC
>JAFDHB010000072.1 GCA_019308985.1 Deltaproteobacteria bacterium
GGTGGTTATTGTCGCGTTGTTGGCTTGGAAGGTGGCTGCCCAGATCAACAACGAGCTTTTTTTGAGAACGTGGCCAGCCCCATGACATCGCCAACGCCTGCATCTTTCTGGCACCGGACGAAGCAAGCTTTATCTTGTGCACTGAGTTGCGCGTTGACGGAGGAATCGTTTTGTTAGGGCATAGGATCGAAAACCGTTATCGACTTACAAAGAAAAAAAGCTATATCCGAGTTTCTCAAAAGCCAAAATCCCAGAAATTCAACTTTATAGAGGGGTTAGCTTCCACTTTCAGTGTATATAATTTCAAACGGATCTGAACATGCAGGTTGGGTGATCAGGCATTGCGGTTGAACGGGAACAGTTATCCGAAATTCAGTGACCAACTTGCTAACCCTGCATGATAACAGTTCCCATTCAACCGCTTTATAAAGGGCCACTTGCCCTGGACTATGTATGATCTGACGAGGCAAACAAAAAAATGTTATCATTTCAGACTTTAATCGCTTTGGGAAATCTGGATTGACCCAGAAAGAAGGACTCTTAACGACTTGAATTTTCCTTGACAGGCATAAGATAACTGGGTAAGAATACTTTTGTATCTATCTCCTGATGGAGCGAACTGCAGAGATGAAAATTCAATCAGTCGGGATCGTGGGTACCGGGGTTATAGGTGCCAGTTGGGCGGCCTTTTATGCAAGCAAGGGCTTTGTGGTCAAGATGTATGATATTGATCCATCCCTTTCCCAAGAAGGACTCCGCAGGGCAAAGGACTATGTCGAGGTTCTCCGAGGGCAGGGATTGCTACCGGAAGATGCGTATAGGAATGCTATTGCGAATATGAGCATTGCAAAGGATTTGCCGGGGGCTGTCAAAGAGGTCCAACTCGTTCAGGAATCCGTTGCAGAGAATTATGAGGTTAAACATCAGGTGTTCAAGGTCATGGATGCCGAGACCACCCCGGATGTCATCATTGCAAGCAGCTCCTCGGGGTTGCTGATGACTGAGATCCAGAAGGCAACACGGCATCCCGAACGCTGTCTTATCGCCCATCCCTTTAACCCACCCCATCTTATTCCTTTGATAGAATTGGTACCCGGAGAACAGACTGATGAAAATACCGTTTCAAAGATGAAGACTTTTTTTGAAGATCTGGGAAAGATTCCCGTGGTCTTGAAAAAGGAAGCATCTGGCCATATCGCCAATAGGCTGGCAGCAGCCTTATGGCGAGAGGCAACGGACATTGTGTTAAAAGGCATTGCCAGTGTTGAGGACGTAGATAAGGCGCTCTCTGCTGGGCCTGGCATAAGGTGGGCCCTTATGGGACAGCACTTGATCTACCACCTGGGTGGTGGGGAAGGCGGAATCGAACACTTTATCGATCATCTCGGCCCAGCGTTTGAGCAGTGGTGGAAAAATATGGCTACATGGACTTCCCTGCCTCCAGGGGCAAAGGATATATTAGTTGAAGGGGTCAATGAGGAGCTGAGGGGCAAGAGTGTAGGCGAAATGGCTCAGTGGAGGGATGACAAACTCATCAAGCTTTTGAAGCTTATCCATGACTGATGCACTAATCAGGAAGACTCAGCAAAGCTATCATTGATGAAATCCTTACCATCTTTCATTATTGCGTGTCATATCTTTCTCAACATTTTGTACATCTTGAAATGGGTGAATTCATGAGCAGGCATACAGCAGAAGAAAGGAGGTGAGCAAAAAAGAGGGTAGAAATTCGATCAGTGGAATTAACAATCTCAGTTTTCCTAAAAAGAGGAGGAAAGTAAAATGAAAAAGAGGGTTCTTCTAGTAAGTCTGTTGCTCGCATTTACTTGTTTCTTCGTTTTTGGCGCTTTCAATCCTGCTTCTGTTCAAGCAAAGACCATTAGATGGAAATACACAACCACCTGGACACCGGCAATCCAGTTAATCGAGTCTGACAGGCATTTTGCCAAGCTGGTAAACGAGCTTGCACGAGGCGAGCTGAATTTGAAATTTTTTGAAGGAGGCTCGCTGGTTACTCCCTTCGAACTTTTTGGGGCTGTTTCGGAAGGGACTATCGAGGCCGGAGGCGATTGGCCTAATTACTGGGCTGGTAAAAATACTGTTTTCGACCTTCTTGGTTCTTACCCTTTTGGTTTGACCCCCATTGACTATATGGTCTGGATTTATCAAGGGGGTGGATTTGATCTCTACCAGGAGGCGTACGGAAAATTCGGCATGGTCTACCTCCCTCACTCTGTAACGCCTATGGAGTCTGGTGTACGGGGCCACAAGCCTATTAACTCCATCGCCGATTATAAAGGCCTTAAGATACGAATGTCGGGACGAACACAAGGAAAAATTTTAAAGGATATTGATGCCGCTCAGACCATGCTGGCTGGCGGTGAAATCTACCAGGCCTTGGAAAAGGGTGTGATTGATGCAGGTGAGTTCTGTAGCCCAAGTATTGACTGGGGCATGGGTTTTCAGGAGGTGACCGAATATTGGGCCTCTCCTGGCTGGCATCAGCCAGCGTCCCTCTTAGGGGTCATGATCAATAAAGAGGCCTGGAATAAGCTTCCGGATCACCTGAAGACAGTCCTTAAGTATGCAGCCATGGCCAACTTCGTCTGGGGCTTCACATTCTATGAGTATGGTGCAATTGGCGGAACCGAAAATTTTGTAAACGCAGGGATAAAAATTACGCGGCTGAGTGATGAGGATCTCGCTAAGCTTCAAAAAATCGCCAATAAGCATACCCTTGAATCGTGCAAGGAAAATCCTCTTTTTGCCAAGGTCGCATATTCCCAGTTTAAATTTTTAAAAGATATCTCCAAATGGCGCTCCATTGCATCTCCTTTTACCTATGGGCGGAATCCCGTGCTTCCTGATCTTGATGCGATGAAGTCCTGCATAAAGTAAAACCATTTGAGCACAAGCCTCCACAAAAGGGTGAGTTCGTTATGGGAGGCTTGTGCCTATTTGTCTTTCCAGCTCAGGGATTAAAATTACTTGACTGAAAACGGAATTTCCTTGGGCTCATCGAGAAATAGGGGCCATTATTATTTGTGGAGGAGAAGAATTTGAGAAAATTCTTACAGATCATAGATAATATCAGTGAATGGACAGGAAGGATATTTAGCTGGATTATTGTCGTACTTACCATACTGGTTATCCTCGAAGTCATTTTAAGGAGATTTCTTGGTCGTCCAACAATATGGAATTTCGAGGTTACCATCCAGCTCTATGCATTTCATTTTATGATCGTTTCTGCATATGCATTGTTATACAAATCCCATGTTGCAATAGAAATTCTCTACGGGAGATTCAGCCAAAAGACAAGGGCTATCTGTGATGTTATTACATATGCCACACTCTTTTTTCCTTTTCTCTTGGTATGGTTGTATCAGGGGATCAAATATGCAGCAAAATCATGGGCTATGCACGAAACAAGTTGGAGTGTTTTTGCCCCCCCTCTCTATCCAATCAAGACCGTCATCCCACTAGCTGCGTTTTTGCTTCTCATCCAAGGATTTGCCGTTTTTGTTCGACAGTTATATATCGCAGTTAAGGAGAAAGAATTATGATAGATCTGAGCCCTGAAGTTTTGGCTGTGCTTATGTTTATTGGCCTGATAATAGGCCTGCTTTTGGGGCATCCACTCGCTTTTGTTCTAGGGGGTCTTTCCGTTATTTTTGGATTAATAGGATGGGGTCCCGGATGTTACGGTATATTTATGAACAGGATTTACGGCATTATGGATAATTATATCCTTATTGCAATCCCACTTTTTATATTCATGGCACAAATATTGGACCGATCAGGCGTTTCCGAAGGTCTCTTCGATGCCATGAGACACCTCTTTGGACCTATTAGGGGAGGTATTGCCATAGCCGTTGTAGTTGTTTCGACCCTTTTTGGTGCCTGTACAGGGATCATTGGGGCATCAGTTGTCACTATGGGTCTTTTGGGTTTACCTGTGATGTTAAAATATGGATACGATAAAAGACTCAGCGCCGGGTGTATCTGTGCAGGCGGATCCCTTGGTATTCTTATTCCACCGAGCATTATGCTGATCGTCATGGGCAATCAGGCAACCCTATCCGTGGGAAAGCTCTTTGCGGGAGCAATTATCCCTGGTCTGATCCTCTCGAGCCTCTATATCATCTACATCCTGATCAGAAGTTATATCAATCCCGCTATTGGTCCTGCCCTCAGTCGGGAAGAAAGGGATGCAGTTTCTACAAGAGAGCTCACTTTCATGACCCTAAAATCACTGGTCCCCCCGATGATCCTTATCTTAGGAGTATTGGGTTCTATCTTTGCAGGGATAGCTACACCTACTGAGGCTTCGGGTGTAGGTGCCTTCCTCGCCTTTATGCTGACTCTATCCTATGGCAGGTTCACATGGCGGGGTCTTTATTCTGCAGTGCTCCAGACCGCCAGGACCACATCCATGGTGATTATTATCCTTGTGGGTGCCAGCTGTTTTACCGCAGTCTTCCTGGGTTTTGGAGGTGGAGATGTGGTGGAGGATTACATCCTCGGCCTCGGGCTTGGCAGATGGAGCATATTTATCATCATGATGATCATATGCTTTATTCTGGGGATGTTTATCGACTGGATTGGGATTGTAATGATTACCTTTCCGATTTTCCTCCCTATTGCAGAAAGTTTAGGATTTGAAAAACTATGGTTTGTCGTTGCGGTTGCCGTCATGTTACAGGATTCCTTTTTAACACCACCCTTTGGTTATGCCTTGTTCTATATTAAAGGGGTAGCACCCCCAGAAATATCAATAGAAGATATCTATTGGGGAGCTATACCATTCTGGATACTCATGGAGGTAGGGCTTGTCATTGTCGTAATATTTCCGCAAACAATCTTGTGGCTTCCCTCGTTACTTGTAAAATAAGGTTTAGAAAGGAGAGAGTGACTTGCTAAAAGCTGGTAAGACATATGATGAGGTATATAACACCTTCCATTGGGAAATTCCGAAATTGTATAATATTGGCATGGATATATGTGATAAATGGGCGCATCAACGATACCGACTGGCTTTGATTTATCAGGATGAGGAGGGGCAGGTAGAACACTATACCTTTTGGGAGTTGAAAAGACTCTCGAATAGATTAGCTAACGGCTTGCAGGAAAAAGGAATAGAACGAGGAGACCGTGTGGGCATCCTCTTACCACAATCCCCTGAGACTGCAATTTCCCACATTGCCATATACAAAATAGGGGGAATTGCGATCCCACTCTTTACCCTTTTTGGGACCGATGCATTAGAGTATCGATTATCAAATAGTGAAGCCAAAGGGGTTATTACTGATGAGGCAAATCTCCATAAAATTTTGGAAATATGGGAAAAACTGCCCCATCTTAAAGTGGTAATCGTAACAGGAGGTGAGAAGCCGGAACGCGTATTGGATTTTTGGGAGTTAGTTGATAAAGGATCCGAGGAGTTCAATCCCATAAAAACCAGAGCCGATGATCCGGCCCTGATCATTTACACCTCCGGTACTACCGGCCCCCCGAAAGGGGCGCTTCATGCCCATCGCGTCCTCCTCGGGCATGTCCCTGGCGTGGAGTTCCCCCATAACTTTTTTCCGAAAGAAGATGATCTTTTCTGGACACCGGCCGACTGGGCATGGATTGGCGGGCTTATCGATGTGCTGTTCCCCAGTTGGCACCATGGTATCCCAGTCGTGGCGCACCGGACAAGGAAATTTGACCCTGAAGAGGCATTTCATCTCTTGGCCACGTATGGGATTCGAAACGCCTTTATGCCCCCAACAGCGCTCAAGATGATGCGCCAGGTGAAAGATCCGGCTTCGCGCTATGCCTACCGAATGCGGTCTATCGGGAGCGGTGGAGAAACCCTTGGTGAGGAGCTGCTGGACTGGGGGAGAGAGGTGATGAACTTGACGATAAATGAGTTTTATGGGCAGACGGAATGTAACCTCGTGGTAGGAAGCTGTTCGGAGGTGATGGAAAATATACCGGGCTCAATGGGCAGGACAATCCCAGGCCACACCGTGGAGGTGGTGGACGAGTCGGGATCACCCGTACCGCAGGGCACGGTGGGAGAGGTTGCTGTGGAGAGCCCCGATCCCGTCATGTTCCTGGAATATTGGAAAAACCCGGAGGCAACCACGGAAAAATATGTGAAAAACTGGCTGCTTACAGGTGATCTGGCAAAAAAAGATGAGAATGGATATTTCTGGTTTGTAGGGAGGAAGGACGATGTAATCACCAGTGCAGGGTATCGAATAGGGCCGGCCGAGATAGAAGACTGTTTGATGAAGCATCCTTCGGTAAGCATGGTGGCTGTCGTAGGAAGCCCGGATAAGACTCGGACAGAAGTTGTAAAAGCCTTTATTGTGCTCAAGCCGGAGACGGCCCCTAGTCCAGATATCGAGGAGGATATCAAGAAGTTCGTGAAGGTTCGATTGGCGGCTCACGAATACCCACGTGAGATTGAGTTTGTCAGTGAGCTTCCCATGACCGCTACCGGAAAGATTATGCGAAAGGAGCTAAAAAAGCTTGAGATAGAAAGGAAATCGAAGCAGGGGTGATCACCTTCGTCAATAAGAACCCCCCTACCCCTGAAGGGGGAGGGGGGTGGAGGTTACTTAAAAGGCGTTCTTGTCGCAATCACAAACCATTTTCCAGCCTACCTTAACAGCACACTTCTATTTTTCCCAGTATACAGTGTCATAGGTCTGGTTAAGATCTCGCCACGTATAGTTCTTAACCTCCTTTTTCATGAAGACCACAAAGGGCTTCGTGATGACACCAATCATAATGGCGTCCTCTGCCAGATGGCGAAAGAGTTTCTGGTAGGCTCCCTTTCTTTTTTCAGGGTCGGCGGTGGAATAGCAATCTTCGAGAAGGATGTTGGTCACAGGATCGATGATCTCCTCTTTCCCATCCTTTGTTACCACTGCGCCGGCCCGACTCATATTCATCCTCGCCTTGGGGCCTAAGTACTGGTACCAATAAGCCGGATCGCATTCGTAGGTGAGGGGATGAGAAAAGGCAACTGTATGGGCGAGGTAATAGGTCTTGATCCATGTCTGATAATCCAACACGTTTATCCTCATCTTCACACCGATGCTTTCAAGGGAGCCCTTGAGAATTGAGGCTATGTTCTTATAGACGTTATCTGTGTTGTTTATAACGAAGGTGATTTCCTTTCCAATCATATTCGCCTCTTGAAGAAGGTCCTTGGCCTTTTCCAGGTCATAGGGATAAAGGTCGAGAAGCCTTTCCGTATAACTGTGGGGAAGGGCACCCACGGTGACCTTGGGGTCTGCGAGACCGAACGTTGCCACTTCGGCCATCCTTTTCCTGTCCACCGCGTATCCAAGGATCGCCCTTCTGATTCGAACATCGTCCCACGGCTTCTTTGTCATATTCACACCAAAATTGATACTGTAGCAGGTAGGCCCCGTAACATAGTACAGGTCGGGATTAGCTTCAGTCACCCTAATGAGCTCCATGCTCGTTCCCGACTCCATATCAATCTCACCCGCCCTGAGGGCATTGTTTCGTGCGTTGACGTCCCGGAAAGAGACAAGCACGACCTTGTCCAGATAAGGAAGGTCCTTCTCCCAAAAGTGGGGATTTCTCACCAGGGTCAGGTTTCCATCCTTGCTGAGGGAGGAGAACATGAAAGGTCCGGTCCCAGCAGGATGCTTGACAAAGTCCTCCCCATATTTTTCAACACATGCTGGGGAAACGAGCCGTAGCGTGAAAATCCCTCCGGTTACGTCCGCAACAAAGTAGCTGGTTTTCTTGAGGTTTATCTTCAGGGTATAAGGATCGAGCACCTCCATGGACTCTATCTTGCTGTACTGATGCCTCAAATAGCTCTTGGTCTTCGGATCGAGGATGCGTTCGAAATTCCACTTGAGTGCTTCGGCGTTGAAGTCAGTCCCGTCATGGAATTTCACACCCTGCCTCAAGTGAAAAATCCAGGTCTTTCCATCATCTCTCTGCTCCCATGAGGTTGCAAGTCTGGGTTCGAGAGACCCGTCCATATTCTGCCGGACCAGATAATCGTACATCTGGTTAAATGCATAGATACACAGGTACCCCTTCTGGGTATGGGGATCCAGAGGACGAATATCCTTCATGAGGCCAACCCTTAGCGTTCCTCCGTATCGGCTTGAGGCCGTCACCATGGCAGGAGACAGGACAATAAGGTAAAGGGCCGCAAAAAAGCAGATAACCAAAGCGTGATACTTGCCTCGTTGTGTCGTGAATTCCATGATTCCCTCCATTTTTGGATTAGGTTTCGTATCGTTAAAGGGTAAAGCGCCCGCAAACATTGGCGCTCACCCTCTACAGCTAGTAGGTACCATACCCTCTCTTGTCCAGAACCATCACTTTTCCCAGTATACCTTGTCCAGGACCATATTAGGGCCAGAATAGGTAAAACCTTTCAGCTCTTTCTTGAAGGCATGGAGAACGGGATAGGCCGTTACGCCCATGGGATTGGCGCGTTGCACAAAAAGCTCGGTGAGTTTTCCATATTTCTCAAGCCGCTTCTTGGGATCCAATTCTCTTCTGGCCTCCGCTAAGATGGTAAGCAATTTGGGGTCCTGCTCCATGGACAGGCCCATTTGAGTGGGGTTAATCCTTCGTCCGGGACCGTAAATCTGATGGAATATCCGCGGGTCCTCATAGACGTTAAATGTAGTTGAAAAAGGTATCTTATGCGCAAAATAAAAGTTTTTGATCCACGTCTGATAATCAAGGGTCTGGATCTTCAACGTAACGCCGATCCGATCGAGGGATCCCTTTAAGACGGCGGCTATATTTTTGTACGCTTGCTGTGTATTATTAATGGTAAAGGTGATCTCCTTTCCAATAAAACCGGCTTCCTCAAGGAGCTTTTTTGCCTTATCCAGATCATAGGGATAGAGATCATTATAATCTTTATAATAGGGCGGCATCATTATCCCGGAAGAGACCTTGGGTTTTCCATAGCCAAAGTAGACATTTTTGGCAATGGTCTCTCGATCAACCGCGTATCCGAGAACAGCCTTTCTGACCCGCTCATCATCCCAGGGTTTCATAGTCCAGTTTACGGCTAAGTTCACGCCCCCCGTCATGGGGCCAAC
Source organism: Deltaproteobacteria bacterium (assembly GCA_019308985.1). The sequence continues at coordinate 9,108 of JAFDHB010000072.1, forward strand.
GTAAAGGGTCAACCGGGGATCCTTCTTGATGATCTCTGCGGTTGCGTGTTGCACGCCTACTTCAAAATCGATCTCTCCCGCCCGGAGGGCATTGTGTTTTGCCCTGACATCGCGAAATGACTTGAAGACAATACGATCCATATACGGTTTTTCGCACCAGTAATAGGGGTTTCGCACCATGGTCAGGGTTCCGTCTTTCGTCAGTGATTCAAACATGTACGGGCCGGTACCATTAGGGTGGTTGACAAAATCCTTTCCGTATTTCTGCACAGCCGTAGGAGAGATGAACTTGATGGTAAAAATACCCCCGGTAAGATAAGCGATATAATAGGTCGGTTCTGTAAGGGTGATCCGTATGGTATGTGTATCTAAGGGTTCAATCGCTTGGGCGATCTGTACGTCCGGGCGGTATTGTGTCTTAAGACAGCGTTCGAGATTCCACTTTACCGCCGCGGCATCAAAGTCGGTCCCATCTGCGAACTTCACACCCTTTCGGAGGTGCAAAATCCACGTCTTGCCATCCGGCGAGTGTTCCCAAGAGGTGGCTAATCTGGGCTCTACGGTGCCATCCCCGGTCATTCTGGCCATGTAATTATGGGTTTGCATTGCGCTAAACATTACCAAGTAGCCCCGTTGCGTATGGACATCCAGCGGTCGAATATCCTTCTGGATTCCCACAATCAGAGTACCCCCATAGTGATCCGATGCCATAGCCGCCTGCAAAGATAAGAGACCGGCAACAAGTAGTGCTGCCAGGCAGGCAATCATTTGGGTTCTGTGCCTTCTCATAATCAATGTGTTCATGCTACACCTCCTTATTATGTTGATTATGGTGGTTGAAGTTCTTGGACGCTCTCCCTCATAGCCTCGTTGTTCGGTGACAGGCCACAAAATGGCCTGGCGAAACCTCCTCAAGCGGGGGAATATCCCTTGTGCAGCGCTCAAGGCTTCTGGGGCATCGAGGATAAAACGCACAGCCTGAAGGAGGGTTCAGTGGACTCGGTACATCCCCTTCGAGTAAGAGACGTTCTTTGCGCAGACGCGGGTGTGTGACCGGAACCGCACTAATCAGGGCCTCGGTATATGGATGCATCGGCCTGGCAAAGAGCTCCTCGGTCTCGGCCAGTTCAACGATCTTGCCAAGGTACATAACGGCTACCCGATCACTGATGTGGCGGACTACACCCAAGTCATGTGAAATAAAGAGATACGTAATGCTAAATTCATCCCGGATCTCCTCCATGAGGTTGATGATTTGCGCCTGGATTGAAACATCTAGCGCTGATACAGGTTCGTCGGCAACGATCAACATTGGCTTCAGGGCTAAGGCTCGTGCGATCCCTACCCGCTGCCTTTGCCCCCCGGAGAACTCATGAGGGTAGCGATAGTAGTTTTGAGCAGACAGCCCCATAAAGGAAAGGAGCTCTAAGGCCCTCTCCCGCGCCTTTTCGTGGTTCATAAGGCGATGGGATATGAGGGGCTCTGCAATCGCTTTGCCTATACACATCCTCGGATTAAGACTGGAAAAAGGGTCTTGAAAGATAATCTGCACCTCTTGACGATAGGTGAGTAGTTCAGATCCCGTTAGAGCGGAGATATTCTGCCCGCGAAAGGTAACCGTTCCTTCAGTAGGATCGATGAGTCGAAGGATGAGCCTTCCGACGGTTGTTTTTCCGCAGCCGCTTTCTCCTACCAGCCCAAGGGTTTCACCCTTGTTGATAAATAGGTCCACCCCATTCACCGCCTTTATCATGGTCTTTGAACCGCGGCTCCGCCGGAGCCCGCGAACGGTAAAATATTTCTTGAGCCCTTGAAGCGACAGCACCGGTTCCGTGTCTCTATGAAGCATAAAGCCAGCACCTTACTTTATGATCTGCCGAGATATCGAACATCGGTGGTAAATCTTTTCTGCACACAGGCATGGCCTTCATGCACCGTGGATGAAATCTACATCCAGAGGGCGGGTGAACCATGTCTGGAATGGTTCCGGGGATAGACGTAAGCCTTCCTTTCTTGCTAGACATGCCGGGGAATGAAGTGAGAAGCCCGACAGAATAAGGGTGCATCGGCTGGTCGAAAAAGGTCTCAGCAGAGCATGATTCTACCTCATTACCCGCATACATGACAGAGACATAATCAGCCATCTCAGCTACCACCCCTAAATTGTGGGTAATGAGGAGGATGGAGGCGTGGAAATCCTTCCTGAGCGCCTTCATGAGCTCAAGGATTTGGGCCTGAATGGTCACATCAAGGGCTGTGGTAGGCTCATCAGCAATGAGGAGTGAGGGATTGCATGCCAGGGCCATGGCAATCATAACACGCTGTCTCATCCCACCTGAATACCGGTGAGGATATTCACGCACCATTGTCTCAGGCGAGGGAATCCCTACACGACCGAGCATGGCGATGCTTTCTACATGGGCTTCTTTCTTGTTCATCTTTCGGTGGTGGCGAAAGGTCTCTGAGGTTTGGTTGCCTACGGTGTAAACCGGGTTGAGGGAAGTCATAGGATCCTGAAAAATCATGGAAATCTTATTACCTCGAATTTCGTTCCGCAATCTCTCATTTGAAAGGCGCAGGAGATCCATCTCATCAAACAGGATCTCCCCCCCGAGGATTTTCCCGGGCGGCTCCGGGATCAGCCTGAGGATTGACTTGGCTGTCACCGTCTTCCCGCACCCGCTTTCTCCCACCAGGCCAAGCACTTCCTCTTTTCCGATGGTGAGATCCACTCCATCAACAGCTCGGACCACCCCTTCTTCAGTATAGAAATATGTTTTGAGCCCACGTATCTGAAGCAGGAGATCTGTCATTACTTGAGCCTCGGATCAATTGCATCCCGGAGTCCGTCCCCGAGCATATTCACCCCGAGAACAGTTAGAAGGATGGCGGTTCCGGGAAAGATCGCGAGCCATGGGCTGATCTCCATCAGGGAAATAGCATCCTTCAAATCCGATCCCCAGCTGGCTGTGGGAGGCTGAGTCCCCATCCCGAGAAAGCTGAGGGAGGCCTCGGCGATAATGGCCACCCCGATGGATAGCGTGAGCACTACCAGCACTGGGGCAAGGCAGTTTGGGAGAAGATGCAAGAGAAAGGTCCTCCATTTCCTAATCCCTAATGCCTGAACCGCCTCGATGTATTCATTTTCCCGGATAGACAAAACGCTGCCCCTCACAATCCTTGCATATCTCGGGATGTAGACGATTCCAAGTGCCACACACACGTTGGTGGCGCTTGCGCCCAGAACGACCATAATCATGATGGCGAGCAGAAAAACAGGGAAGGCAAGCATAACGTCCATAAGGCGCATGATGAGTTGATCCACCCAGCGGCCGAAATAACCGGAAACCAGGCCTAACGGTACCCCTATGGAAACAGCAATCAACATAGAGACAATCCCCACATAGATGGATATTCGGCTCCCGTAAATGATTCGGCTGAGTATATCTCTGCACAGCATATCCGTTCCCATGGGATGTGCCCACGAGGGGGCAAGGAGCTGTGCGCCGGGGATCATGTAGTTTGGATCATAAGGGGCTATCCAGTCCGCAAAAATAGCGCAGAAAACCATGGCCAGAAAGATGCATAGCCCGAAAACAGCAACCTTTCGCTTCAGAAGCCGCTTCCAAACGATCAAGAACATATTGGTGGTCCTGATGGGTTCCGTTTCTCTCTGGGCCGGTTTCATGCCCGTATCCTTGGATCGAGAAAGGTATAAACGATGTCTACAACCAAATTGGAAATGATAAAACCAGAGGCGGCAACCACTGTAAAGGCCTGAACCATGGGATAATCCCTCTGAAGTATTCCGTCAATCCCAAAGGATCCGATCCCTGGTATGGCAAAGAGGCTTTCCACGATAATGGCCCCTCCGATTAGATACCCAATCTGAAGTCCGACAACCGTTACCGTAGGGATAAGGGCATTCTTTAAGGCGTGTTTGTTGATGACAACAAACTCCGACAACCCTTTTGCCCGTGCGGTATCGATGTAGTCCTGGCGAATCACCTCAAGCATGCTGTTTCGCACAAGGCGGGCAATGAGTGCAGCCCGTGTCATCCCCAGAGTAAGCGCAGGGAGCACCAAGTGGCGGAGGTTGTTAACCGGATCTTCGAAAAACGGGACGTAGCCGGTTGCGGGGAACCATTGAAGGCCTAGGGCAAAGAAGAGAAGAAAAAGGGCGCCCAAGAAGAATTCCGGCAAGGAAATGCCTAACATGGCAAAGCTCATAGCGCTATAATCGATCAGTGTGTTGCGTCTCTTAGCTGAAATGATCCCTATGGGAATGGAAATAAGCAGGGCAAAAAAGAGAGCGAGGGTGAGAAGTTCAATGGTTACGGGAAGCCTTCGCAGGATCTCATCACGCACCGGCTCTTTGGATATGATCGATGTACCCCAGTCGCCAGAGACTAGGTCTCTGAGCCAGATGGCGTACTGAATCGGCAGGGGTCTATCAAGCCCGAGCTTGCTTCTCAGTTCCGCAGCGAGTTCCTCGGTGTAATTATCCTGGAGAAGTGCTATGATCGGGTCTCCCGGAATTAGCTTCATCGTAGCAAAAACCACGAGGGTGATGCCCAGAAAAGTGGGGATGAGGATCAAAAGTCGGCGAATGAAAAAACGCCTCATCAACCTTGCTCCCAGCAGTTTACGTTACAAGGATCCCTGTTGGTACAAGTCCTGTGGTTTTCTCGGAAAATCCCCTACACGTGGCGGACACTACCAGGCTCTGCAGGGAAAGACACCGATGAAAACCCTTCTCTGTGTCAAAAAGACACAATCATGCATCCGCTGAAATGAATTCTTGAATTGCCCGATCCCGCAACTGGTTCGGGTTGAAAACAATGGAGTAATGGTTGGTACCCTCCACGTTTACCAGCTTCACATCTGCAATCTCACGAAGCATCCTCTCGAACACATCCTCCGGCAGGAGAATATCGTCCGGTGACAACATTCCTTCTGGGGCACGCAGGATAAGGACCGGGCACCGGATATTCGAATAACACTCAGTCAAATCCGTTTTACGAAGATTCACAATTTCCTCCTGAATGTGGTCTTTCTGGATGCTGGAACGTATCCCTCCACCCTCGATTTGTTCCATATCATGACGATAAAAGACTTCTATAGTAGCAGGCCACGTTTTGAGAAAGGGGAGTTGCTTCATATCCTCCAAATATGCGTCAAATGAAGGGAAGACCTTTCCCAAACGTCCGAGAGAGGGCTCTATGCCCTTGTATACCTGTGCTCTCTGTGCTTCAGATAGCTGTCCTCCTCCATCCACCAGTATTGCCTTTTCTACCCGATGGGGGTAATGGGCTGCAAGATACAATGCGATGTGTGCCCCGAGCGAGTGTCCCATGACAATTGACCTCTCCAGCTCCAAGTCATCCAAGAGACACGAGATGTCCCGACAGTGGTGATCCAGGGAATACCCAGATGAGGGGTGTCCTGAATGACCCCTCCCCCGCAAGTCCATGGCCAACACACGGTATTGGGGAGTTAAGGCCGAAGCAATGGTATCCCACACCCGGCAGTTGGACGTTAACCCGTGGACGCAAAGAATCGTTTTACCTTCCCCTTTCCATGTTGCTACATTGAGCTTCACGCCATCGCCTTCAGCCTGTATCATGTTTGGTTCACTCATCGCATTCCTCGTATTTGTGTTTGTCAACCCCGTGGTGCTTACCGAACGCGGAAACGTTGTTCATAAACCTCATACACGAAACCAATTATCCTCATTTTTTTATGTGCAGGCTATCTATAGCTATGGAGCAAAAAAACGTTCCAAGGATCTGTCAGGCCACATGGTCTCCACCCACAAAGTACACCTTTGATCCAGCCCGTAATTCATACCAGACAAACGAGGGTTCACAATCGCCTCAAGAAAACGCCCTTCCCGAAGGTTCTCTCCCCTCAACCTAGCGCAACATTCGCGAGGGAAGCCATATGGCGATCTGTGGAAATAATCATCGTGAGACGCACGGGCATACCAAAAAGGACATCTCTATGCCCATACAACACGTACTTTTAACGTGTTACCATTGTTGTAACTGTGGCAAATGCAGCCAATTAAACAATCGCAAATCAGACTTCAGCAAAGTGATAGAATTGGAAAAAATGACGCCGACATGAGTTGCTGTTTAAAAACCCACTGCTCCATTGTCCGGGCCGCTCGATGAACCAGATGACGTAATTGGCTGCACAACGTGCGGTTTCCCTGAAATGAAAATTCCTCTACCTGGAATGGTACTCGCACTGTTGAGCAATAGCTTGCCCGTGTTCATTCGGTCCTTCAAAGGTGCCTTAATTGATAAACCGAGGATATGGGCCTTTATACCCCAGGATACGCGAAATCATTTCCCCCTTTTCAAGCATTTTTGCGATGATAGCTTTTATATCTATTCTCTCAATATCCTTGGTTTCCAAGGAAACATTAAATGCTGCATCAATCTTCCCCTGCTCATTAAGCAAGGGGACGGCAAGGGAATAAAGATCCATCGAAAGTTCTTGACCACAGATGCTGTATCCCCTTTTTCTCGTTTCCATAATATCTTCCCATAGAATTTCTCTTGAGGTAATTGTCTTGGGGCTAATCTGGTAGAATTCCATCTCGCTGATCCGTTTTTTTAATTCTTCGTCGCTCAACCCCGCCAACAGTATCTTGCCCGAGGCAGTGCAGTATGCCGGGAGCTTAGAGCCGGCTTGAAGGTCATGTTTAAGGAACTTTCTTACCTCTTTTCGATATAGGAAAAGAATATCTAGATCATCAAGGATAGCTAAGTTAACGGTTTTATCAAGCTCAGTGGAAAGTTCATTAAGGTATGGCTTTACCATCGTTCTGAGATTAGAGCTATTTAAAAACGTAAAACCCAGCGAAAGGATCTTTGTTCCTAAGGAGTATCTTTTTCCTTCCTCCTGGTTCAAATAGCCAAGGGAGCGCAAGGTGTTCAGAAAACGATAGGCGGTTGTTTTGGTCAGATTAGTGGAGGTTGCCACTTCGGTTAGAGTCAGGGGCCGTGCTGATTTTGCAATAACTTGCAATATGTTTAAACCCCGTTCTAGAGATTTAATTTTGTTACGCATAGCGTAACCATCTTCCTTATTATGAAAATAATAGGCCATTTTTTTATCATTGTCAAGCAATTTTTCCTCAGCCCTCATTACGATATAATGCAATAATCTGCAACAGATGAGCCCGCCGATTCGCTTCAGGATTATCTGCATCCGATTTGGCGGCTGCCTCAAGTAGGCCTCATAGCTCTGGGTGTCTGCTTTCCGCTCTCGGCCCATGGAAACAAGCTTGATATGACCGCCCTTGTCAACCTCTATTTGGGGAATGGAATACTGCCTTACCGTTCTCAGTAACGAGGCGCTTCATCTTGCCTCTCATGATCCAAATTGTCACCGTTCCATACTCGCAAGTGATCATGGTGCGGAAGCAGAAAATTCACAAAAATCCTTGACAGCATGGATCTAGTATAATATGTAAAATTATATTTCATAATATGAAAATTATCTATGAAACTTACATCATTGGACAAGAGCCTTCGGCTTATTGAAACACTCAGCAGGAATCCACGTGGCATGAGTCTCTCGCAGCTGTCCGAGGAGTTACAGTACCCGAAAAGCACGGTTCACCATATCATCAGCACACTGCTTCCCTATGAGTATGTCTCTCAGGATCCAGAAACGAAGCGGTACTCCCTGGGCTTTAAATTTCTCTCTATCGGCAGGGTAATACTCGATACTATCGATGTCC
>JAFDHB010000267.1 GCA_019308985.1 Deltaproteobacteria bacterium
TTAAATGGGCATTTTCCGCATTGAATCAAAGACCTGGAACCGTCAGAGAACATCGTGGGTTCAATAGTTGTGAATTCAGGGTTATTTAACGGGGTAAATGATTGCGGCGTACGCTAAGTACGCCTCATCAGACGAGATTTGCGCGCCTTGAACTTGAAGCTTTTTACTTTGCCATCTCAATTTTGACTTTTTACGAGTTCGTCAACGTTGGACTCTCCTCCACGAACCGAAGGCCAAGAACCATTCTTCCAATATTCCTGCATTCCAATTGGGGCGAAGCCCCTAAATTATTATTATACATTATTGAGCTTTATCCATCAAAAAATGTCCCTCCAAGAAATAATGAATAGCAACTACTACTACTCGGTGTCATTCTCAGACTCCTTATCTAGCACTGTTGCTCTCGGATCCGAACCTGAGTCACAGATATCTTGTGATTACACCGATGTCATCCTGCTCTTCCAGGTCGAGAATCCTCTCGATTATTCTTTCTTGGGCCTCCCTGGAGATCCGCCTTTTGGAATAACCCGCACAGTCAGTAAACTTCTTGATCACCTCTTCCAGGCTCATGGGGTTCATGGGATGTCCATAGACAAAATCCGGTGTCTGCTCCTTAATAATTCGACCCCCTGATCTGAACTCCAGTATCCCCTTGCCTGCCGGGAGGCCTTTGTCCACTTCAATGACGACTCTGTCTGCCAAACTTAAGACCCTCTTGTCTTCCAGGGCTTCACAGCTAAAATGCCTTAACCTGACATCGCCATGCACCAAGGCTGTTGCCAGCACAAAGGGTATGCTGAATTTGGCATCGATTGTCGTCTTTGGTCTTCTTTTCCGCTCCAGGGGCTCACAAAGAACTCTCTGCGAGGGGCTGGAGCTTATTGTGACCACGATTTTCTCTACCTCCCACCCCTCTACTTGACCACCCTCAAGGAACTTAATGGCGGCCTCCAGGAACGGATGGGTACCTCGGCAGCAGGGCCATGGTTTGAAGCTCACATTTGCTCCCTCGAAAGTGCGTCCCAGTCCATTCGTCAAGAGAGAGGGGTCATATTCATCCCGGGCGTAGAGACGGAAAAGTCCAGCCTGGCCTTCAAAGGGATGCTCAAAGCCTCTGACCCCCATTTCCGCAAGAAGAGCCGAGACCACCCCTGTCTTAGCCGAGAAGGCATCCCTTACCGCCCTGACAACCGTCTTTGGGTTGCGAGTCAGTTCGGCACTGCATGTTGCCTGGCAAAGGGCAAGGGAGAATGCGTCCAAAAACTGCTTCGCATTCAACTTGAGCAGCTTCCCTGCTGCCGCAGTGGCACCAAAGGCGTTGAGAATCGGCGGCATGTACCAGCCGAACTCTATAGGATCTCTCTTTAGGGCCAAACCCAATCTTGAAGTGACGTCGCTGCCAGCGACCAGGGCAGTTATGAACTCTTTTCCCCTGACACCTCCCAAGGCCTCTCCCACGGCCAACGCCGCCGGGATGGATGCAGCGTTGGGGTGTACGAGGGCCTCATCGTAGGTATCCTCGAAGTCCAGGGCATGTGACATGGCCGCGTTGGCAAATGCAGCCATAAACGAAGGCCGCTTGAGACCAAACCCAATGACCGTACTTTCCTCTTTACCCCCAGCGGAAAGAGCCATCGAGACAAAGGGCCGGCACTCTTGGGCAAGGGTAGTAGCCGCGATTATTACTCCCAAGCCATCGAGCAGGCTCCTTTTGCTCATCTCCACGGCCTTATCGGTGATGTCCTCGTATCTCAGGCCAGACAAATACTCTGCAATCAACAAGGACTCTTTCATGTACCCAGTATCCCTTTTCTTTACATCATCAACTGTACGAGAAATAGCGAAAGGGGCGGCACCAGGATCAGCAGGGTAATATGACAAAAATCAGCAAAGACAAAGGGGACGATACCTTTGAATACCGTACTCATTGGGATTCCCATATCCTTTACCACGCCAGCCACAACAAAGGTGTTCATGCCTATCGGGGGGGTAATCATGGCAATCTCTGCCATCCTCACGAAAACGATACCGAACCATACAGGGTTGAATCCCAGGCTAATCACCAACGGGAAGAAGATTGGTATGGTCAGCACCGTCATTGCGGCTACATCCAGAAAACAACCCAGAAAAAAATAAAGGACGAGAACCATTACAAGGATTGCCATGGGGGGCAAGGGCATGTTGCCTATGTAGTCTGAAAGGGCGTAGGGAATAGTGGAAGCAGCCACCAGGTAATTGAAGATCAAGGCCCCAATCAATATCCCGTAGATCATGCCCGCAACTTTTAGCGTCTCCAATATGGCCGTCTTCAAACCATCCCATCCGAGTCTTTGTCTCAGAGCACACAGGATTATAGCCCCAAAGGCACCGACCGCTCCGGCCTCGGTAGGAGTAAACCACCCTATGATAAGCCCTGTGAGAACTAGAATGATAAGAGCTATTATCTCGCCACAACCACCCAGTGCCCTTATCTTCTCCCTGAGGTGAGTTTTCTCTGCAGGCGGGCCAAGCTCTGGTTTTATGTGACACAGGATAGTGATCACTGCCATATAAAAGAGTGCTTCGAGTATCCCCGGAATGATGCCGGCCGCGAAAAGTTTCCCGATGGAGGTCTCGGTAAGAATACCGTAAATAATGAGAGCGCCGCTCGGCGGAATCAAAACACCCATAGTGCCGCCAGCGGCGACCGCCCCAGTGGCCAATGCCGGATCGTATTTAAGGCGCCTCATCTCGGGTATGGAAACCAGCCCCATTGTGGTTGCCGTGGCAAGGCTGGATGCCGAGACCGCCGCAAAAATAGCCGAGCCCGCAACAGCAGCCATGGCAACCCCACCTCTTTTATGACCAAGCCATTTGGATGCAAGATTGAACAGATCACGGCCCATTCCACTGACAAAAACCACTTGTGCCATGAGTATGAACAGGGGCAATACAGCCAGAGAGTAGTCAGTGACTGTCTGAAATGGAACAATAGCGAGTTTTGTAAAAGCTGCTATGTCAGAGATCAGGTACCACAACCCCACAAACCCCACCAATGCCATGCCCGCGCCGATAGGAGTTCCTAGCGCCAGTAATGAAAAGAGCACTGCAAACCCGAGAATCCCGACAAAGATCGGATTCATCTTCCTAGGAACCTCCTCATAGCCGCGGAGATATCCAGAATATAGCTAAGGCAAAAAAGGGATAGACCGAACAACCATATGATTCGAAAGGGCAGGTAGGGAATTCCAAGGACGTCAGTGGTCTCTCTTAGACCGCTTTCATAGGCAAGGCGTGCACCCCCCCAGGCAATCAAAGCTGTGACAACAAGAGATGCCTCTTGACTCACCGATGATATCAGAAAGGGAGCATAAGATCCCCTCAAGATCTCGATCCATGTATGATGAAGATCCTGGACCGATGGATGAAAATAACTAGCCGCCAAAC
>JAFDHB010000073.1 GCA_019308985.1 Deltaproteobacteria bacterium
TTTTTCCGGCGGAGCAAAGCCAGGGTCGGGAAAAAGACCTGGACCAGGGACGAGATTCATGAAAGATAAGGTTTTTCTGGACACGAACATCTTTATCTATTCCATTGATGCCTCTGCCCCTCCTTATTTGATGCTTATACCTTTGCTTTGATTATAGATTTCATTTAGGAGCAATGCTGCCCCATCAAAGGCGATCAGGTGGCGGCCACATTCAAAAACCGGCAATCTCCAGTCCAGCTCATCTTTTAATATCCTGGGAACAGTAATAAAAATATGGTCCTTAAATGTCATCATGTGCGATACTGAGGTCTTATGTCCTTCTTGCATAAAGGTTAATTCAGGATATTCACCAGTAACTTTAAAAACCCCACACTCTTCGTCTTCAAAAGTAGGCATCACCCAGACCTTTTTATAGCGTCCATAGCCCTTGACCGTAAGCATCCCCATTTTTCCGTCAGAATGGGGGATTTTTTCATTGAATCTCAATCCCTCAGCCCTCTTCAGGAGTGTCACTATATCGACGTTGTATTTGGCTATCTCCCAATCTTCCTTGCGCCTTTCCTTTTCTGCAAAGTCACAGACCATTTCCGAAGGCATGGAAGTCCTGAAGGTGTTTAAGTTTTGGTAGACTTTAAGCCACTGATAATCTTTGATTCCCTTTTCTGCCTTATCAAACTGGGCTTTGATACTCTTGTAAATCTTTTCCATCCCCAGAATGGCAGCATAGGAGTGTAGTATCCTTTCTATACTTTTTTTTACAATCTCAATTGCTTCCGGAGTAGAATTCTTATCTTCGACAACCTTAGCCACGATGCTATTGGCCAAGGCATAGATGGTGATCATTCCCCCTTTGGTTTCTACAAACCAGGGTCTGGCAGAAAGGGTGGGATACCATTCGTAGATGTATTCCTCGAATTCACCTCGATCAACCTGAGGAGGTAATTTTTCAACCCCGGTCTTTACATTAGGACTACAGAGGACATAGGCGATACCAGGTTTATGCCTGCCTACCCTGCCAAAACGCTGCATAAAAGAGGCAGCCTCTCCAGCTTCAAATATGAGATAATCGCACTTGAAATCTATTCCCACTTCAATAGCCGAAGTGCCAATGGCCAGAATTTGCCTTTCATTCCTGATCCTAATCTCCTTACTGGAAAGTCCCCTGACAATCAGAAGTTCGTCCCTGTCAAATCCCTCTTCCACCAGCCTGTCCTCAAGTCTTATGGCATTGACAACTGAGTTGACTACGACTACCCCGGGGATGTAATTCTTTGAGCTATTTTCATTTCGTAAGTCATAGAGCGTATTCCGAATATCTTTTATCAATGAAATGGATGTTTCCACTACATCGGCACCTGCCAGAAGAGGTCTAATTTCCACGTCATAAGTAGCAACTCTCTCACCAATAGGTTCGCGACCTGATTTCGTCTGAAGGTCGATCACGAAAGGATTAAGTATCCGGTCCAGATATTCCCTTACTTCCCCAGGAGGAGTGGCGGAAAGTAGCACCACCCGTTCAAATATGCCCAAGTTCCGGGCCAGATGGGTCATAAAAAGGGCATGGGCAAATTCTACTCCCTGGTAGAGATGAAATTCATCCACAATAAGAGTCTGGTAAGCTGCAAGGGCTGCTAATGGTTCGGCCCGGTAGCGAAGGGCAAAAATCAGAAAGAGAATATCCGGGTTTGTAAGAATCAACTTAATGGGCTTATCTGCCTCAAGGAGATATTTCAAAGCTGCCCATTTGCCTCCTAGATGTTTTTTCTTATTCCATGCTTCTAAAGTCGGGGCATCTATATGGGTCAGAACCACATCAGCTCCGGAATATTCCTCCTTTGAAGTCTCAGGCGTAAAAACACACGGCTTAAGTCCCTCGACTTCAGCAATATCGGCGATACTTTTCACCTGATCCCGGATAAGCTCATTGGTGGGATAAACCAGTATGGCCTTTTCCTTTCTTTGGAACAGAGGCAAAACTGCTCCTATGGTTTTCCCCGTGCCCGTTTTTGTGACCAAAAGAAAGGTTTTGTGCTTGTCCCACTCATCCAGCATGACGGCCTGGTGGGGGTAGAGACTCATCCTCGTTTCAGGATGATTGATCTGGGGGAGGGTTAAGGAAGGAATTTTTGCCATTTTAATACCATATTTGATTGTCAAAACCAGTCTAAGAAAATAAGGGCTAGAAGGAATTTCTTTATAACTTAATTGTCTCTAAAAAGAGCAGTGCCTGGTACAAAAAAATATCCTTCTGACTTGATAAGTTTACCGGGTTTTTTAAATGGCTCTTTCTCAGGAGAATTAAGATTATATTCTCTTCCTGCAAGAATTTCCACGTCACCTTTAAACCGATAACTTGGATTGTAGGGAATATGCTCAAGGAGATAATACCATTTATCTGTGGAATCCATTGTCACAAGAAAAGCTTTTTTACCTTTATTTTTTTCTGAAAGCTGTAAGCGCTCCCAATCTTTAACTGTATTCTGTATTTTTCCAAGTCTATCTGAGTCAATTCTTTTCATCCTTCCAAAACCATAATTTCTTTCTCCCCCAACCGCAAGGTCGTCAAAGATAGGAATGTCATCAAGTTGAATATTTTTTTCATTGATTAACTTGCCATCAACGCTCGCGCCTTCTCGAATATTTATACTCCCCACCAAGAAAACGGGCAGAAATTCACCATCTTCACCAATAATTTGGTTGAGGATATATTCTATTTCGTGAAGTGTTCCATCTTCAGCAGAGCCCCTTGAAGAGATTTTTGTGGATACTCGGGAGTGAATAAACTTGCGCTCAAATTCACTAGCAGACAGATTCCCCCAAAAGAGCCCTTCGTCTCGGTACTGCGGGATAAATATTTCCTTCCCATCAGAGAGGTAAAAATAGGAAAAAGAAATAGCATCCTTTATCTCTTCACCAATCCTTCTATAATGCTCCGGAGAAGGATTGGTATGCAATTTAGGAGTGAGAGCGGATGTTACAGCGCCCCACAGATTTTTTTTCGGTACATAATATCGGGTGGGGGCCAGTACAGTTCCAGGACGATTGGGAAGATAGCCAATATGAAGTGGGCTTTGCAACTCAAACACAATAGGAAACAATTTCATTCTGTCGCCTCCTTCTCCCTGTCTGTGTCCTCGTCTAAAGCTTTTGCATGATATCGGGCATATATGAGGGCTTGTTGCCAGAGACGTTTGAGAAAAAGGTATTTATCCAGATTTTGCGCCAATGCCTGAAGCCAAGCGGTAATTGTCTGAAAGGTCCCACTTGTAGGAATATCAGGAGCACTCCCCTCATGCAAAAATTTCCTAATTAAATTCGTATCGCAAAGGCTTAACAATTGCTCTCGGTATCTATGTGAAATATCTTTCTTCTCATGTGACTCCAAATAAAGTATGAGTCCATAGGGGCCATTTTCCAGTAATACTCCCAGCGATTTGGTGGCCAGATTTTCTTTGTCGCTTTTGTTTCCACTCCCAGCAACCATGTCCTGAGCCGTTTTCATTGATATATAATCCAGATTAACCATTGCATCCTCCTATTGCATCACTAATGGAAGACGATGTAGGTTGATGGAACACCTCCAAACGTCCAAAGCCCCTGCTTCCCATTCCCCCCACACCAAGAATCTTCAGGTAGTTGAAAGCATCTGAAAGTAAATTGTCCACTCCTGAACCGTCAATCGTCTTCCCTCGCCGATCATCTTTTACTATCTCAAACCCGATGATTGTGCCCCTTGGAATGGCTTCGTAAGTGAAAAGCGCACCTCTTTTGGCTGCACCTGTCTTCTGGTCAATGCTTACAGAAGTTCGAACCTCCAGATGATCATTTACTATATGATGAAAAAGTTTATCAGATACAACAACCAGGTTATTTATAAAACTCAGAGAATCAAGCAGTTTAAGTTGGTCTCCGTCAGTTGTTTGTTGTTTTACTTCAAGCAACAACCAGCCTATATTAACTGGTGATCTGCTACCGAGTCCTTTGAGAACAAGAATCTTGTTCTCTAAATTAGATTCAGAAAGTTTTATACTTTCCTTACCATCCATATCTTTAAACCAGTATTTTAAACTCTTCAGTGTACTAACCCATACAGTGCCATGGATAGAATTTACCGGGAAAAGAACAATTTCGGCATCAAAGAATCGAAGCATCCCCTGGTATAAATCACCTTCACCTTCGCGCGGACCGAATATTTTATTGAGATCCAAGCCCTTAAATTTTTGCTCATTTTCTGTCTTAGCAAGCTCAGCGTATGCTCGGATAGTACCTGCCAGAGATGTGCCAGGAATTTTTGGAATACCTGTTGCAGGGTCACGGACAATACTCATATCTACCCGCCCCAGTTGATAGCCACCAGCACCAATATGGATCGGGTCTAATGCTAGAGCCAAATATTTTTGCGGTTCATTCATCTTCTTCCTCCTTTATTGTATGCTCAAAAAATTGAAGGGCCTCCAAGAGCATCCCATTGTCAATTGAATATTCAATAAGGTTCCGTTGATGCTTCTCCAGGTTTTTCCATTTATCTCCAAAAGCATCCTTCAACACAGCCAGAGCAAACTGATAGAAGACCTTTTGATCTCTGCGAGCTTCTGTACGCCATTTCCATAACTTAGTGGTCAATATTTGCTCCACCTTATGTCGCTGGCTGGATGTTAATTTCGAACGCAAAATTTCCCATAAAAAGAAAACATCCTTCAATTCATGTAGAAAAATAGGGCGTGGCCTGATCCAGCCATAAGAAATAACGGCTCTTTTAAGCCTTTTATTATCTGTACGGTAGATCAAACGATACCGATCCGTAGTTGAAAGTAAAAGATCAAAGTCAAAATAACCTGGTGAGAGAAAGAAAAGATCCCCTCTGTTAATGGGCTTAAGGTAATCCAATTTGAAATGAGAATCTTGAGGCTGACCCGTAGGATAATGATCATAAAAAGGAGTGGCCCCCTGCACAAATGTATTCCACCAGGGATGCATACGCTTGGGCTCTCCACTAGAAGGATGGTTCAAAATGCGTCTCCCGGCTTCAAACAGGGTATAAAGTGGGAGCTTTCGCTTAGCTACCAGAACGCCAATATGTAAAGGTAATTTACCCCGCACTTTGGCATATCGTTCTTTATAGAAGGCATAAATCCTTTGCAGTATACGAGGTACACTCAAAGCTGGCACAAGAATCTGGAAGAAGACCGGGGATTGTGCAAGGATTATAAATGGAAGATACGATTCTTCTTTAAATCCACTGGAATCAGCTTTGTCGCCACCCCCATTATTTCTTATGATTTTTCCTGTATCCTCCGATTGCCACTTCTGAGCTCCATTTTCGACAAGAGCCTCACGGACAGCCTTCATTCCAGTAGTATGGCCGGAAGCCTTCTTTAGGACGAATTTGTCAATCGAATCGATGGTGATGAATGTCCGCTTATCCTCGAGTGCCAGCACAACCAAAGGGGCAGGGCCAAGCCCAGGAATTGTAACACGATACGTCTTGCCAGGGTTTGTTTCAAAAATCTCATCCTGAAACCGGAACCGTAGCCTCGTAGGACGTGAAACGAGAAGTTCTTGCCTCAGACAACCAACAAACAGATTGAAGAATGTCTCTGTCTCTCTCCAGATACGATAGAGGCGAGCAGGTGATGGATTCTGGGTAAATAGGGCCGTTGCAAGAACACTGCCTGTTATATTATTGGTCGTAGTCTCAATCCGAGATGTTAAGTTATCAAAAACATTTTTTACGTATAACGGATGATTTTTCTCCTGCTTTGACTTGATCTCCTCAAAGAAAGTATTGATTATTGCCGCCTTAAATCTAGGGTCATTCTCTACTGACTCAGATGTAAATAGATTCAGTATCTTTAGAACTGAACTTACTGACTCAGTGGGCTTTTCATTAATTTTTCTTTGAAGTTTATTTCGTTCTTGATTTGGCAAAGATCGGATTTTTTGATACCAGTCTCTAATTGTTTGTGAAAAAATAGTACTCAGCCATTCTCCACTCAACCAGCGAGAAAGATCGAATTGCAGTGTGATAAGTGCAACACGATTATTTCTATCTGCCACCTCGTCAATCCAAATAGTATTATCTGTGCGATTTTGCTTCCATGTATCCTGTCGGCCAGAGCGACGACTAATGCATATTTGACAACATTTTTCCTTTTCGGCAGACTTGGATCTCAACTGGCAAAGGGGACAGATATCCTTATTCTGTCCTGGAAGAATTAAATCTGGAGCTTTTGAGATGGAGGTTTCCTGACGATTTGTATCACCCTCCATTGAAAGGATAGGTGCTATTTTAGGATACGAAGACAATCTGTTTCTGACATGCATCTCCTGAGTTAGGGCAGTCAGAGTACGTCTGGGCCTGCTAAGGGTAAAAAATGGCCAGAGTTCGTTATCAGATCGATTATAAATGATCAAAACAACCTTCTTTGCAAGTGCTTTTGCAAGCTTACCTGACAAGTCATTATCCAGCGCTGGGAAGGTAAAAAAAACTCCATTTAAATCAGCGTAAATCAGGTTTCCTATAGGGTAGGAAACCTCTATAAGATCTCTTACTTCCTTCTGGATTGTTTGAATAATCTCCTGGCGTTTTAGTATATCCCCTGGCTTACGTCCCTTCTGGATAAAACCAAGGCCATTCCACCCTATTCCAAATAATCTCCAGTGAGATTTATTAAAATCATAACCATCATTTCCCTTAGGACATGGATCACATCCCATAGCAACAGCAGAAAGAATAGGTTTGTAGAGTGAAGCCACGCCATAGGAATGTTCCCACAGTGTCACATCATTGGCAGGCATCCGTGTCTCTCCTAATGCCTCAGAAAATCCAGGCTCAACAATACAACTAACCTGATCCCTTAAACAACCGACAGAACTATTCTGCTGAAGATAGGAATCAAAAGCTTCTACAAGTTGGTTATCTACCTTCTGACGCCTTATATCCAGACAGTCAGGATCAATTTTTTTTGCTTTGAACCCGAATGGGGTGGTAATCCACATATCAGTGATAGACTGTTTTCGCCTCACCACACCTTTATCATCTGCTGAATTCATACGGTCAGCAGCAATAACTGCTTTGATGAGGTTATTTGTTGCCTTTTGATCATGATGCTTTACTATCACATCGATGAGAGGGACCCTAAAATTCTGGTCAAATCTAACTTCTATCTTTTCAAGACGAGGTAATAATTCAGGGCTAAATACACATTTACTGGCATGATTATAATCATCGCCACCTTCTACGGAGTGCCTTTGAACAAAACGCCTGTCCATCTTACCAAAGTCATGCAAAAGCGCCCCAATCTCACCAAGAAGAATGGCCTCTTTATGTTTCTCTATTTTAGAAAGGAGGTCACACATGCCTTTTCTTTTTCCTTTCTTTTCTTTTAGTTTCTCTCAATCGCTTCGAAATTTTATCAACCACTTCTACGAGTCCAGAGATAGAGGAAATTGAATACTTACGTATATGATGAGCTTCTACGATTAATGTATTTTCTGGGGTTTCAAATGTTGGAGAGTTAGTAAGACCAAGTGCACCAGGCCCTGGAAAGTTTTTGCCTTTAATGTATAAGCTCGATCCATCGCCAAGAGTATTCCGCACAATACCCCAGCTAGCCGTCTTTTTGGCAGAGAAACCATAATCGAGAAGCATGGACTTTACCGCTCTCACTGCTAATTCCAAGTCATCTATAAGCTCATCCTCGTTCCAATTTCTTCCTCTTGGATAGGGAAAGTAAAGAAGGAAAAACTCCCCCTTAGCTTCTGCTGGTATCACCTCAAAATCAATAGGGCCACTTGCTGGGGTTCTGGTGTCCCTTTTTAGAGGTGTTATAACTTCCTTCTTTACTTTGGAACCATCAAAGAAAGTCGGAAAAAAGTGAAGCCGTCCCCTTCTACCGGTCTCTTCTCCCAATGATTCCCCGAAAAGCCTATCGATGATTTTGTTGTCTTTCTCTGTCCTTGCTATCATTCTAGCAGCAAAACACAGATGTCCCTTCCAGGTCGTTGGGCGAACCATCGGCATACCAGTGAGGTGATCACGAATAATAGGATTTTGAATCTCGTGATTGCTTTCATAGTGGTGGAACTCTCCTTCCGCCTTGCTGGTAAATGGCTTAGCAAGAGTGAATGCTATTTTGAACAGCCAGGAACCCTGTGGGAGGCTTTCAAGGTCTTTCGCGGCGGGGATGAATTTTTCAGACTTATCGCTCCAGTAGCCTTCGGCTTTCTCTGCGACCTCCAGAAGTTTGTTACCGAGGTGCTTCTTTTGCCCTTCAATAGGGCTATCTAAATATGCTCCTTTCAGATGAAAGTCACAAATATGGGTTGACGCATTCATAAGATAATTCCTTTATTTTGTAATATCTTCTGAACTGATACATTATCACACCATTTGATCTCCTTAGTTTGGATTGGGCACTGATCCAAGCCAAAGCATCCTCTCCAAAAGTCCTCGGACCATATTTTTTCTTTAATTTCCTTTAAAATATGTTCACGTGATTTTGACAGCTCATCAGTTATCTCAGGAATATAGCCCCAAATTTTCATCTCATAGACTGATTCTATATCCTGGAAATAAGTGTTTCTATTATATATGTGCGAAACATGGATAAGCGATCCTGTCTTTTCTAATATTTCACCTTCGTTGAGATTTTTCTTCTTACATGCGGCACAAAACCATCTTTCTTTGTTCTGTTTGTCCTTCACCACGGAATGTTGCCAACATTTCAGATGAATAGGAGAAGGATTTCGGCGTTTCTTTCTCTGGTCAAGTATTGAAATAAAGCCCATCAGAATATGTCTAAGTACATCGTTTTCTCTCCAAATTTCGCGTAAAGACTTCCGAACCCAAGGTGCAGTAGGCAAGTATCTGTCAATATTCCAATTTCGTAGGGGGGCAGCGTTTGGCCTACAGTAGATATTATTCTTAACCATGTCTTTAATGGATGTCATTAGTTCTGATTTAATAGGAATCCTCGCAAAGAAAAATTTATCCAAGCGAGGTAAAGATAGGCGGTAAATAGCCTTATCAGGAGTTTTTACCGGAGGAGGAATATCTTTGATGACAATATCTTCCAGACCTTCTACATCGGCTATTCCAAATCCCACTTGGGTGCGTGAACCAAATCCCCAATCGCATGCAAACTTGATCAGGACATTCAGAATGTCAATTTTCGAGTCTGAAAGAGGAGTTATTTTTAAGTCAATTTCACCTATAAAACCACCATTGTTTTCGTAATTTTCTTGAGAATCATAATGTCCCAAAAATGTACCTCGGCTGGAACCATTAGGTTTTGCAATTACAAATGGGGCAAAAGATCCGTTTTGTTCTGTAATTTCCAGTCTAAATCGTTTTGCCCATCCAGTACAGCCAAACAGCTGGCAAGCATGGCAATGTCTTTCTTCTTCACACTTCGAATCCGTGGGATCACAAGCATAAAGATCAAATCCACGAATCATTACCTCATACCACCACCGAAGGCTACCGATAATGCCTGTCTCAAGGATGCGACGACAGACGCGATTCGCATCGCCAGTCCAAATCGGAGTTAAGGCTTTGACATTGATTTTCATTTTTTACTTTCCCCGATGTAATTTTATCCGGGCTCGCCTTTCAGTTCCCTCTTCATAGGGAGCGTAAGGTGAGCCCCATTAGTTCAAAGGACAGAACAGCCGATTGCTAATCGACAGGTTTCAGGTTCAAGTCCCGGATGGGACTCCAAATTATCCTGCCCTCTCAATAACCCTCCCCGGCACATGCACCCGATGTCTTCCCGAAAATACAAACCAATCCTCAGCAATCTCTGCTGTTCGAAAGAGCATGTGTGGAGGGAGGATTATTGGATCATAAGAAATTACCTTTCCAGATATATCTAATGGATTTACCGGATGGGTCGGTCTGGTTCCTTCATTTTTCAAAATTGCTACTGGATTTTCGATCTCTTCCCAAATTATCATACGGTTGCGTGCCTTTATGTTATCTTTACTACACCTCAAGCCCTTTATCAGGAGTATAGCTAAGGTCCGCTATCCAAGGGTCACTGGACATGTCAAGTTTTGACCTTAGCCAAGCTAAAGACTTAGTTCGAACCGGCACTAACAGGCTGTTGGCTTCTATCCATAATCCCTTATCTTTTCTCTTTTTGTATTCCTCTTGAAGGCATTTGGGCAGTATCTCTATAATTCCGTCGGTCTTCTCAATGATTTCCTCTACCCAATCCCGATGAGCACCAGCAAGAAGCCGATCTTCAAATTCTCCGATATCAGGATGATTAAACCCTTCTTCAAATTTAGTTTTATCTTCACCTTGATAGCCCTCTACATAAACCCTGTCAGCCGCCCTGACCAAATCACTTTCACTAATCGGATTCCTTAGTTTTTGCAGTTCATCGATAGTCAATCTTACTCTACAAGTAGGCTGATGAGATTCGCCAGAGCACTCACAATAAAGATGGTATAGATTTAATTGTTTCGTGAATATTGTTACCTTCGCGGGTGGCCTGTTACCCGAACGGTTGACACGTCCCATGCGCTGAATCAACGCATCAATAGGTGCAGGTTCAAAAAATGCTTGGTCAAAGTCCACATCGAGGCTAACTTCAATAACCTGCGTGGCTATTAAAACTCTGGGCAGAGACTGCTCAATAATTTGGTTTTCTATACGATTCCGATCTTCCTGATTAAATCGGCTATGAAGAAGCTTTATATCCTCTTTAGGGAATTCCTTTTTCAATAGAGAGTAGATTTCCTGGGAAGATTTTACATGGTTACAAACGAGTAGAGTTGACGAACTATTGCTAATTGCCTGAACTATTGTCTTTCTATGATTTGTAATCGACCCAACTTTAACTTCAATAATATGACGTTTTTTATCTAATATTTTCTTGTCCTCTTCTTGTCTTGGATCAGGTTCTACGAAAGGTAGCTTTCCCATAGTCTCAGTTATCAAGTTATGGAGAAATGAAGGTAAGGTCGCAGAGAGAAAAAGAAATCTCACTCCCCATTGGCTTAATAATCTTGCTGAGCTCAAAGTAAGTCCAACCACACGTGGGTCATAGGCATGGATTTCATCAAAGATTAAACAAGCATTAGGGAATTCGGCAAGCATGTACTCCCAACCTTTACCGCGTAAGGTGTAACGTAATATTTGGTGAGGAGTGCATACCCTTATAGGGAACCAGATCTCGTGGGCTAGATCAGCAAGAATTTTTGCTGTCTGTTGTTTATCAAGAGGTGAAGCAATGTCCTCGTCATCTTCCAGTATATTATATAGAGCCGCGCTTGCACGGTGATGGAGAAGTCCCACATTGCTATCCTCAAAAATCTCCGTTAAGCGCCGGTGCATCGCATTGATGCTGGCAGTATAAGGAAGGGTATAAAAGAGTCTGCCATTGGGTCTTTGATTTCTTCGGGCCCAAAGTAAGGCTGCCTCAGTTTTGCCCGAGCCAGTTGGTGCCCTCAAGATTGCAGACCCTTCGATTCTGCTGATACGTTCTTGAAATGGTCTTGGATTTTGCCTGAGCATAGAAAATTTGCCAAGTTCTGGAACTGGTGGCGGAGTTTTGCCCGCACTTCCCAAGTGGTCTGATGCGATCGTGAGACCCCGAACAATGGAAGCATAATAACGGTCTTTAAATGGGATAGATTTTCTTTGCCCCCTTTTCCCAGTGGTTCTTTCAAGCCATGAAGGAACCAGAGATAATGGCTTCAATGCCCAGGAGACTGGGAGGAAATGTTGTTCCAAATACTCACAAATTCTTTTCCATTCATTCAAAAATAGAATGCTATTTTCTTCCCACTCTCGAGCCATTTCGGCCCAGACAGGAGTTTCGTCCTTTGGCATAGGGATTTGTTCCCAAGGCAAACATCCAAAGACCTGTGTGATACCATCTGCGGGAATGGTTTTGTGGTGGGTCAAAATAGCAAAGATAACAGCGGGAGAAATCCCACCTATATTTGAGGCAAATGATGCTGCAATAATTTCATGTCTTTTCCCTTGCCAATTTTCTTGTTCTCCTCGTAAAACATTCTGAAAACCAGTCGCTGCCTTTCCAACATCGTGCATCGCCACAGCAAGAAGGACATCTTTCTCGAGAGTCTCTTTTTTCTTTTGTGGCAGAGGTAACAAATCCAAAATTCCTTGAGCTGCTCTTAAACACGCAATAGTATGTTCCGAAAGAGTTTCGCCTGAACTTTTAGCCAGTATCTTATCGATCATTCTTTAATCCACTTATGCAGGTAGATGGCAAAATAGTGAGCCTCAGAATCAGAAGGATGATAGAGATTCTCTCTTTCTACTTCAAAGCGAAGCTCAGTCGTAGGAATCATTGCCTGATAAATCCCGAACGGGCCTGGTTCTCTTGTATAACCCCTTCTCGTGTTATCCATCCACTCCGGTAGTCTCACTATTAGGCCAGCCACACCGGGCTGGGGCATTGGAATCAGCGTGGCCCCCAACGCTCCTTTTGTCCTGGGATAGAGTTCAATCTCCCGGACAAAGACAATCCAAGCAATATCCTGGGAACGACCAAAGCAGGGAGTCGCAGCCGGATTTTCAAAGGCGCTCTTAAGACCAAGATTTGTAAGATAAAGGTCTAGTTTGGGATACCAATAAACCTGTCTCTTAGAAATACCCTGTCCTTTTGGATGAGGTTTTAGCCTCCCCTTCTCTATCTTCCACCTCACGGTTCGCTCTAACTCCAGGTCATGGGATTGGCAGCGAAACTCAAAGCCAATCCTTGTCTCTTCTGGTTTGACAATACGACCAGCGCAGGCACTGATCGTGCCAAGAAGGTTACTATACGACGGCATAGGGGTGCTTACCTGAGTGCCACTAATCGTAAGGGGGTGGCGGAATGAGGAGGTTAATCCTTCCAACCGCACATGTAAGGCTGGAATTGATGTCATGGCAAAACTTCTCCAATTTTTTGGGCCGCCTCAACCGGTGTCATAACCAAGATTTCGATTTCTTTCTTGTCCTTTCCTTCTCCAATACTCACCTTTGTGTTATTCAGGGCTTTAACTTCTCTTTCATTCTTTAGGTAGCCCGAGCGAACTCCGATTAAAACCGAGGTAACTATCCGATCAGCGTAGTCTTTGATGATCTCTTTAAATGTTTCAACTTTGAAGATAGGCCCCTCCTGGTCATCTTTGAACAGATGGTTAAAAATTGGATTTCCACAGGTCAGGCCCGCAAGGATCAACACCTTGGGCGAGACATCCGTCCCAAACTGAGCCTGCTTTGCTCCTCCACGCAGCACAGCAAGGGCTTTAAATAAGGCCGATGCCCGGTCTTTCGGAGTAACTTTAACCATATCAGTAACTTTGTAAACCTTTCCTATCTTTCCATTATCGCTAAGGGTTTTGTACGGTTCCTCTTTGGTTACATCATTGATCTTCCCTTCTCGTATGAGGTTCTTGGCCTTTGTCTCTTCCAGTTCTATTCTGTCTCCCAGATTCCAGTAGACACCAAGACGACTATAGTCGAGGCAGAAGATTCCCTGAAGGTCGGTGTTGTAAAAGCGAGTAGTGTAAGGAAGGGGGCTGCATGGATTCTCTATGAAATTCACTTCCTTCCCTTTTTCTTTCGCTTTTTCTGAGAGAAGGTTTCTTAGTCCATCGAGATCATTATTGTCTGCATACGATTTCGCTTTGTTAGTGAAATTATCATCAAATTCCTTTAACCTTTCCCAAACGCTTTTCTTTTTATCTTGCTTTTTTTTCTCTGAAGCTGCTGAAAGGAACCTCTCTATTTCTGCCTCTGCAAGCGCTTGAGGATCGTATTTTGTCAAATGAACAAAGCCCTCATCTTGTCCTCTCCACCCTGTAGAACGAAGGGAAACCAAAAGAGATGCCATAAAAGGAGATGCACGCATTACTGACTTTGTCCGACCTCTACTTGCCCCCTTTCCTTCCTCAAATTCTTCCTCTGCTTCCGCAGCCCTTCCTCCTTGACCCGCCTCTGCTCGCATGTACCCGAAGATGTCATCCTCGGGAAAGTCAACAGGATTTAATTCCGCTGCAATCTTATTGACATTTCCTTTGGGATTCCAACCAATGGCTCTTGGCTCACTCGCAAACCATCCTGTTTCCTCTATAAACGTATTCCTAAGCCATCGTTTCCAGGCCTGAGCGGAGACATACGGTACTTCATTTCTACCATCCCTAAAAGTCTTAGGGATAGTCACATTTCGGTCCTCTCCCTCTCCCAGGCCAGCGCCATTTAGAAACGCTGCATCGGCCTGGATGAGGAAGGTTCCTGCCACATGGCTTAGTTTCTTCTCGCTCATTTGTTACCTCCTTTGTTTTTCATTGAATCCTTTCATCCTATAAAGATTTGCAAGAGCTAGATGAAGCTGAAATAATCTTTCCGATTCAATACCTTGGCCCTCATCATCAACCAAAAACTCCTCCCACTGTTGTTCGCTGAGAGGCTGTACAGCCTCATAGATTTGTTTCGTTACTTTCTCTTTGAACCAAAAAAGTCCAATATCTCTTCGTTGGAGTCTCAGCAATATATCGCGATGAAAGCGGTCAAGTCCTCTCCTATCCACGTAGGCGGTAAATAGTGCCTTGATTACGGTCTGTATCCGCTCTGGTAAACCATCGGATGGTTCCCCGTCTGTTAGTGCGGAAATGTCCACCGATGTCCGATTTTCATAAAACCATTGGGTCCATAATAAGCGCATCTGGAAAAGCAATTCTGAAACGAAAGGTCTCTCATTATCCAATTTACAGAGTTTTGACCAATGGCCATAAGTAAAACCATCTTCTGATTCTCCAAGTTGGGTAAATTGATCTCGTAGCCATCTAATCCCAAGCTTACCCAGTTTCAACTGTCCAAGAACGTCTCTTTGGAAGCGTCCCCGTCCTCTTTCCCTCACATAGTGATTATAGATAACTCCTGCGTAATAAAAACATGGATGTTGAGTGTATTTAGCTTTTGCCGGAGTAATACCTTTAAGTTTGTCGTTTCCAGTTGGATGGTGCAAATAGAACCGTATGAAATTCCACCCCTCCCATTCTACGGTAATTCCAGCGCCCTTTTTTATAGGAAAGAGGTCAAGATAGTCCTCCAGGGTGAGTTCACCTGTTTCCGCCAGTCTGACCATCGACGACCTGAATTGGTTTCGAACCCTCTCTTCCCTAAAGGCCTCGGGGCGTTGCATACGCTTTAGTTCTTTCGCAGTGAGCTGTTGTGATATTTCTTTTGCCAATTTATGTGCTATTTGTAGAGATTTAGGAGAATGATTTCGGATGCGTGTCTGATAAAGGGAGAAAAGTTTCGGTAAAGCCCCTTTTCTTTTTCCTTTGGGATATAGATTGGGATAGTCGCGTCTGTCTAAAATGCATTGGAACAGAGAATACCGAGGGTTCTTTCCTTCAGACTTAACAAGGGATTCAATATCGGGTTGCAATCCATTTTGAACTGCCTCCCAAAGGAACATCAATGCAGGATTGGGGATTTCTTCTATTTTACATCTAATACCATCTTTAGGCGCCTGACCCGAGTTACTAAAGCACCACATATAAAGCGAAGTTCCCTCAGGAACCTCTTTTTTAAGCTTTCTGAAGAATTCCAATAACCTTCTTATTATAGCTACGCTTTTATCTTTTTTTCCTAGGGTCTCATAGTCTCCCGCTTTTATGCGTCCTATGTTGTGTTCGACTATATCGCAGAGGAATTCATACCAGAATTCGGTCGAAGTGCATTGAAAAACTACCAGACGACCGTTCAACAAAATCAATCCCATTGGCAAATAGTGGATAGCAAAAAGGCATTTGGGACATATATGAGGGGGTTTTGAAGCAGCGGGAAGCGCCTGTGCATCGCTTCCTAAACTTCCAGCCAAGGGGAACCAATCTCTTCCCACACATTTATCTTCAGGAGCCTTTTTTCCATTATCTTCAACCGCCTTCTTACAAACCTTAGCAAAATCAAAATCTGAAGGACTTCCACATGCCCAACACCTTGGGCCTTTCCCGCTTGATTGATAGATCTCTTTAAGAAAACCGCTCAGGGTACTTTTATATATTGGAATCCTTACATGTGTGGGATAAGAGGGCTGTTTCAAGGGATTATTTGTTCCAAATATTTGAGTGAAAGCTTTAAGCTTGGAGTTCCATTCGGCTAATTGCGTACCATCTCCATAAACTGATTTAAGATCGGCTAAAGTAAGTTGGTTGACCTCGTCCAGTTTGGCCAGGGCGCTGATCACGCCCAATCCCGTATCCACAAAAGGGTTTCCGGTTAACCCAATCTTCAGTTTCTCCTTATCCATCCCTTTAGCCTCCGATTTACGCAAGTCCCATAACATCCATTACCTTTTCACTGATATTCTCAAATCCCAACACACTACAAAGCTCAGGGGTGATTTTTCTTGTCAAATCAGGGTCCACATCGGAAACAAAATCTCGTTTCCCTAAAATGTACTCCTGCCACTCCGGCTTTTCCTTTCCCGCATCATGGGCAATAACCGAGGCAATAAGGACTTTCTCTTCCTCTTCGGTCAGATCAAAATGATTGGGCCTTCTTAATATGGGCAAAAGAGATACAAGGGCATCCAGCTCTACCATGGTGTGCTCAAAGAGGCTCTGTTCAAACTCCCGCTGTTTGGCGGTGAGCCTTTTCCAGCCTCGTTGCAACATGAATTCTGTAGCTCTTTCTTTAAGGGTCTCATAATGTTTCATAGAATTTTCCATTATCCTTTAGGCCGCCGAGCCCGACCGCGATGTCGGCGCAGAAATCGCCTTGCGCTTATTCATGGTAGGCCCTAATCCTTTTGGGTTCATTTGCCATAGGCAGCCCGGACTTCTTTGATATCAAAACCAATCGGCTTCTTCGG
>JAFDHB010000074.1 GCA_019308985.1 Deltaproteobacteria bacterium
GGACAATCACTGCAACATTAAATGATTTTCATCAGTCTGGCCTTCTAAAAATCTTTCAGTTCCCTCTTCATAGGGACAATCACTGCAACAGATGGCTATGGCCCGGAAATCTTAGCAGATTTTGGCTCAAAATAGCCAGGAATTCTCGCAAACACCTTTTTTGCGCAAAAAAACGTCCGGTTTGCGAAATCACCATATATCACGGCAGTAGTTCTGGTACTCGCAGTCCGCACACTTTGCCCTCCTGGAAGGGGGATCGGGGAATCTCTCCAACCTGATCATATCCCTAATCTCATCCAGGGTCTTGAGACAGTCGGCCTTAATCTCCTCCGTAAGGTCGAAGACTACCGCGTCTTTTTGCGGAATCAAATAGATAAAACCTTTTGTCACCGGACGCTTTTCCTTATCCTCCAGTATCAGGGCATATCCGGCTAGCTGATAAACATGGTTCTTGTGAGGAGGTTCCCGCGTGAACTTAAAGTCAACAGGATAAATTGCATCGTCTGTTTCAATAACCATATCCAGCTTGCCTGACAGTCCTAATGCCCTGGAATGAACCCACCAGTTGAATCGCCTTTTACCATTGCCCAGCCCATATGCGCGCAGCTTTCTCCTCTGTTCCAGTCCCTCCAGGTCTTCCTGTGCGGCCTTTCCCTTTTCCATCTTATAGGTAACGGCCTTGTCCACGGGTATCACGTACTGGTAATAGACCACCCTCGGGCAATAGTAGTATTGCTTGATGTCACTTACTCTCAGATCCGGCTTCTGTTCCTTCCCCTTCATCGCTCTGCTCGATATACTCCTTGTACTGCCTGAAATCCTTTTCACACACCGGCTGTATTAGCACCTTGCCGTTGGCTCCCGCCAGGTTGTCCCTCAGCCTTATGCCCAGCTCTTCCCTTTTGTTCCGGGATAGGTAACCTATAAAGCCGCTGAACTGAGTCCTCTCCAGGCCGAAGTCCTTGCAAATACGCGCTGCCCTGCTGCGCACCTTGTCATCTTCGATATCATAGAATACGTATACGACCACTTCTCCGGGTCGGCCCACCAGGTCAAGTGCATCGATCCCTGTCTTGACCATATCCTGTCTCTTGACGATTCTTCCCACTTGTTACCCTTCCCGAACCGGTTCTGCAAAGATCGGCACGATAGTCCTCACCATTTGAAGGAAAAAGGCCTGTAAACCTTACCTCCCCTGAGAAAGGCAGCCAGATTTCTGGCCTGGATCTGGATTACGGACCGGATCTGGTATTTCTTCCCCTGGTATGTCTCCCTGGACTCCAGCCTATTAATGATCTTCTGGCTCAGATTCTTTCTCGTATCAACGTCCAGGAGACCACCCTCCATGTTCATGTTCTCTCCAAGGTTAACGTATGATATGACAGACCTGTCCACTACGGGTTGCCTGAATTCTTCCACCAGGTCCAGCACGAGCGATGGCTTTCCGGGCCTGTCTACATGAAGAAAACCAGCAAAGGGTTCCAGGCCGGCGCACACCACCGCTCCCCACACATGGCTGTAAAGGATCCCATAGCCGTAATTGAGCATGGCATTGACCTTGTCGGTAGCACCCCTGTGGACGCGCCCCATAAACTCGACCCTGCCTCTTATGATTTCATGCACCCCATCCCAGTATGCCCTTCCCGAGCTGCCTTCAAGGCCGAGCAATTCGTTGCGGATTTGGCCAACAGTCTTCCCTTTGAGCTTTTTGACTTTGTTTTCACTTTCCTCCAACAGCCTGATCTTCTCCTCCAGCAAGGAATATCGCTTGGGGTTGGCTTTCTTCAGATATTTTCCGAAGTAGAGCAGGAGGTTCCGCTGATTCCTGAGCTTACCCCTCACCACGATCCTGGAAAACTCCGCCCCCCTTTCATCATCAAAGGCCCGAAATTGCTCCCTTCTGGCCTCTACGGTAGCCGAAAGCATGGGGGATGTTAGCTTGGCAAAGGGCCTGCCGTTTCCCTGAAGGAAGTTGATATGAATTCCCCTCGCGCAAAGCTCCATGATAAGATCAGAAGAAATGGTGATGCCCTTGGAGGCGACGGTCACCTCGCTGAGCCTGAAGAAGGGGAACTCGTAGATGAGGTCCTTACCCTTCCGAACAATAAGCCTGTCACTCTTCTTGCTAAGAAACAGGCCGAACCCTGAAAGTATGATCTGCGCGGCATCTCCGGACCTGACCAGCGTGATCTCATCACTCACCACCAGGTCATCTTCCACATCCCTATCCACGACAATTGGGAGGGGCCTTGCCTCACCCGTGAAAAGATCATACTGGGCAGGTGGGTCTTCCCTCACCACGGGAGTCTGCGACGTTAATTGGATCACTTCAGCCATGATTGCCTCCTTTCCCGGGTCGCCTGCCACCCTTAAGCGGCAACCCGGCTAGATGTCACTCACACAAGCGGTTCGACCTCATACCATCCCTGGCCATAAGGACAACCATTGCCTTGTTCTGCCCTGAGCCTTTGATGGGAGTCAAAAATTTCCGCCCTTCGCCTCGCTTACATCAAGCAACGGGATCAACTCTTCAAGCCGGCATCTACAAGGAGCCTGTTCAGCAAGTCTTCCAAACCCAACTCTGAAGACCATCTAGCCAGGTAAGCAAGGTCCAAGGACTCACCCTGTACCCTGGCGATGTTGAGGGCATCTTCATATTGTCTTTCAGATTGACCCAACTTGGACCATTCCAGTTTTGTTAGAATCGTATCCTCGGGAGTGGCAAACCAGCGATCTTTACCGAGGAAATTGATCTTACACCGTCTCCTAAACTCCTCGAGGCTGAAGGCCCTGGGCTTCCTCAAGATTATGTCAATCTTGAAGCCCGTCTCCAGGTGGATGATGTTGAGCATACGGGAGCCTGTGAATGCCTCTCTTGCTGAATCAGGATCCGCGTAGAATTCATGCCCAAGCTTGTCCATCAATTGCAAAAGCCTATCAAGATCCGTTTCTATGATAACGTCTGCATCTTGGGTGACGCGAGGGACTCCATGGGCGTTACTCGCAAAGGACCCTGCGACCATGAAAGGTATTCCCAGTTCATCCAGGCGATCGAGCAGTATCTGCAAGGATTCTTCAGGAATCATGCCCTAATGTCCGCGTCCTCAGGGTAGGCTGCTGCAAACAGATCATCGCCAAGGATGAGTCTTATAGTCGCCAGCCTCACCTGGTCATCACTGTATTCAGGATGCCTCATGCGAACTCCCGCAGCCAGAAGTCTCCTGGAAGTCTGTGCCAGACTGATGGAGTTCACCAGGCGCTTTTCCGGCCCCATCTTACGAAAAATCTCAATCTGTTTTCTTTCAGCCTCAACCGTGGTATCTATCCTGATCATGCCTAAATACTGCTCCTTTCTTCAGTCATGACAGGGGGCCCGACCTCATACCATCCCTGGCCAAAGGCCGCTGCCTTTCCCACATGCAGGTACTGTCCAAGCCAAAGCAAAGGCCAAAACTCCTCCAGTTCTCCTTCGTATATCGTCTCCCCCACATAGCCTTTAAGCTTGTGTGTCAGATCCCGATGTTTGGAGTAACGCCTTTCCTCCGCCCAGCGAAGATCCTGGGACACAGTCCTAACCGCCTCGGCTCTTTCGCCGAAGCTCTTGAAGTCCATCTCCAGGGGCTTTTCGCCATAGAAGTACGAAAGCGCATTAATTCTATCCCTCACCCTTTTTATGAGTGCGCCAAACGTTGGTCGCACCCACTTCCCCCCTTCCTTCAAAAGCACCGGTGTGAGGAATCTCACTCGCACCCGTCCTTCCTTCAGATCTGGTGCTTGGCCCAGGTGGATTTCCCGTTGGGGTGTATGAACCAGGTTGTCGCCGGCCTCCATTACCGGCTGAACACCACCCGATCCATCCAGGCACTCCACCTGGCCTATCCTGAACCTCCCCCGGCCCGCTCCGATGCCCTTTTTGCCAAGCTCATTGAATGAGACAATCACGTAGGGAAACAAGTTGCGGCAGTTTCCCACCAGCACCAGATCGAAACAAACAGGCTCCCCTGGCTCGTAAGTCTCTTTTCCATCCAGGGGCG
The DNA here is from genome assembly GCA_019308985.1 of Deltaproteobacteria bacterium. The sequence goes on from JAFDHB010000074.1 coordinate 4,035, forward strand.
GCTTGATAACGAATGGCCTTGGGATATCACGGTTGAGCCTCAGCCGCTTGGCCTCCTCAGGGACCCTGGGTGAGAACACCACGCCGTAGGGGCATGCCTCGTGAATCCGGCACGAATCACACGATGCCCGCCTCTCAGCACAAACAAGCTTCCTCAGCGCCGTCCCGAACGCCCCCCTCAGGGTGATACCCTTGTTCATCCTGGGAAGCCTGATGAAGTCCTCCGGCTCCAGGGTGAACCTCAGGTGCCAGAGAGGGCAGATAGGGTTGTCATGCGTAAGGGGGGGTCGCATTTTCTGCATTCGACGCAATGTTCAAACGTTCCTTTTCAATGGCCGTGAACGGATGACGGCTTCCGGTATAGTTTCACTGTTCAATCTTGACGAGCTCGTAAAAAGTCAAAATTGAGATGGCAAAGTAAAAAGCTCCAAGTAAGCTTCAAGTTGAGCTTGCGAAATCCCGCCATCGGGAGCGCGCGAACCTCGTGTGATCCCCGCGCAAAAGCGGGATCTTCGAGAGGCGTACTTAGCGTACGCCGCAATCACAACGAAATGAAGCGCAACGCAGAAATTGGACTTTTTACGAAGCCATCACCCTTGTACCTCTTATCATAGGGTAACCCATGCGATTCATGCGAACATTTCTATGAGATCAGATGCGGAAATGATCTTTACTGATCGATATTCCTTCAAATTCAGCAAATCTTTGTCCCCGGTGACAATGCATGCGGCAGTGCCGGCAATTGCACAGGAGAGAAACTTGTCATCTTCGGGGTCCCTGCAGGCCCCTTTGACGCCCCTGCTCACCTCGACCACCTCGAAAAAAGGGAGAATCTCATACTCGATGATGGACCTTATTTCCCCGGCTGACAGGGTGAATTTCGGGTACTCGAGAACCCTTCTCAGTTCGTGGAAGGTTTCCTTTGAAACAAGCGGAATGATCTTGCCTTCCTGCCACAGTTCCACGATCCTTGAGAGTCGCCCCGTGAAAAGCAATGCGGATATGACCACGTTGGTATCGAGGACGACCCTCATTACCTTTTTTCGCTTCTTGCCCACTCGACCGCTTCATCAACGTCCTTTTCCGTCAATCCGAGCCTTTTGATCTTTTCACGAATGGTATCGAGGGAGGACGGCACAGGGGTTATTCTCACGGGAACCAAGCGGATTGAGTTACCGTCTATGCTCACGTCGAAATACTCAACATTTGGGAAGGCCCGGACAATCTCCTTGGGCAACGTGATCTGGTTCTTTGATGTTTTCTTGGCAAGCATATTTCCTTACCTCCTTTTTTCAAGGATACCTTGGAATCCGCTTTCCTGTCAACTCCCTTCTCGCCCCTTTCGCCGAACCCCCGAAAGGTGATCCCTTGTACATCCTGGGAAGCCTTATAACCTCCTTTGGCTCCAGCGTGAACCTCAGGTGCCGAGGCGGGCAGATACCATTCTTCTTTGTACCCATGAGAGATCGTCCTGTTATACGCGCTCATAATAGCTAAAGCCTTTGCTGGATTTAACAAGACGGTAGGGAAGCAAAACACCTTTGCGCACTCGGTCCTTGACAGGTGCTATCTTCTTGTCCGTATAGACATTGACCTTTTCAAAGGTGAGACTCTCTCCCCAGTCGTCCATCATTTGTACAATTCCAAGGACGAATGTGTCCGCGTTCCTAGCCCTTATTAGGCCATCTTTTATGTAAGCGTCGTCCATCTTAACAAAACCTTCCGGCAATTCCTCCGCAGTATAGGGGGCGGCTAGTAGTTGGAAGAAACTGCCTCTCTTGCCAAAATAGTTGACTTGCCCCAAAAGTGCAGATAGCTCCATGATGTCTGTGTCCAGAGGCACGCCAAAAGCAAATGCTAAGGGTCCCTCTAGGTGCGCATACTCCCTAAATGCGATTGTACGATCCATAGCTTCTTCAGGCTCTTTCTTGCGAGTAGGTTTGAGTATTTTAGTGAAAAGGTTAGTGACGACCACCCGCACCGGCGGACGCACAGCTATGGAGATTTCCTTGATCCAATCGAAGGCCACTGCCCCCGCTGCGAATCCCTTGGTACGTAAAGCTGCGTCCAGGAGAGCTGTGCGAACGGCAAAAGGCGTAGGTAGAAATAAGGTTTTTGCTCCGGATGAGGTTGCTACTCCTGAGCGAAACGAAAACAGAGTAACCGGCTGGTATTCAGCGATCAGCCACATTGCTTTCCCTCCTACCAAGCCAACTTATAGGGACGTGTGCTCTGAATAAGCCCTTTCATCACCTCAGCGAATTGCCCCATGGAATCGAAGCGATGGACAACCACTGCTCCCGGTTTCAGGCCATTCAGGGCAGTTGCCACCCTCTCTACCTCCTGGCGATAGTTCCCCTCCAGCGGGCTCAGGGCTGGTGCTGGCATCACCTGACTGGTCACAGTAACTGCACCTTCAAATTCCACGATATGGGGATTCTGGGTGCCCCGCATCGCCCCGTTGGGTTCGACAAAGGTGTAGAGGATGCTCTCCAGGAAGGCCAGGTAGCGCTTTTCTCGCTCTTCCTCAGCGATGGAATACTGCTGGGATATGTCGTTGAAGCCGATGCGAGCCATCTCGAAGTTGGCAACGATGGCATAGACGCCAGAGCTGGCCGGGCGGTGAAAGATAGCCTGCTGTTGATCCTCTTCTGCCCTCTCACCACGTTCGGCTGCGTAACGCACGTGGAAGTAACTTTCAGTGGTAGTGTACTCTGGTACACCAACCACCCAACCGAATTCGGCTACTGATTTCCGAGGTATCGCTCGATTCCCTTTTGCAATAAGATTTCCTGCCAAATCATCAATAATGCATTTCCCCAACAGGTCATTGATGACATCACCATCCGTTTTAGCAAGGTTTCCCATAAAATCGCTATCATCCAAAATACGACTAGCGCTGAATTTTTGACAGCCTTTGCAAAGAGGGAAACCATTCCCCTTTGCGAGCAAGTACAGGTGCTCAGCCTGAATATGCTTGAACATGTCCCCGGAGATAGCGTTGACGGTAGCAAGTTTATACTCGCCACTGTTCCGATCCCGGTAGACCACGCTAACCATACGAGTTGCAATCTGGTTTCCCTCGCCTCCCTCATTGTTCAGGGAATGCACGTCAAGGATGGCCCTCCCGCAAATGGAAAGGGAATAAATTCCATTTCTTTGACTCATTTTAGCTCCTCCTCCCTTCATTTCTGATAATCAATAGTTTCCTCCTCCTCCTTCGGCTCTCTGGCGTAGCCAAAGGCGATCAGCAGGCTAGCAATGGTTACCGCGCCATACCTATCTATCAGGCGCACGATGTCTTCTATATCAGTAGTTAAGATGTTCTTCCGATACTGCTTACCGGTCTTCTCGTAGACACGAGCATTCTCGGCATTATAGCTCTGGGTAAACTCACTCAGAGTGGCTATGAACTCGTCGTTGTAAAGGGCCTTGCGCTTGAGTTCCTGCCCGAGGCCATAGCGTATATCGTACTCGCTCTCGCCTCGTCCTCGATACTGAGGGATGATCGTGCTGCGGCGGATGGCCTCGGCAATGTTGCGAAAGCCTGGCGTCTCTAAAATTGGTCCTAACGGTTCATTACTCTTCATGATCAACACCTCCAAATTTTTGGTAGTGAACGGCCTGACCCAATAATGGTCCCGATCCAGTTCCCGCATCAGGAATGGGCCGTAGGCGGCTGTGAAGTCAAAGAATGCGGTCCATTTCCCACCGGATAGGAAGTCTCGATAGTAGACCAGCAGGTCGTATCCTCCTCTCACCTCATCAATGCTCCGAATGATATTCTCGTGTTCTTCGATCACCTCTTTGTAGACATTCACATCCTCCACTGATTCCACCCGCATCCAGCGTGGCAGTTCAATGAAGGAGAGGTTCATGACTGCTGAAGCCTGGCCCAGGCTTTTGTAGTAGGCTACATACATTCCAGCCACGAAGTTTTCAGGGCCTTGGCCAAAAAGTTCGTTTAGGAGGTCCGCTTCCTTGGCTGCCTGGCAGTAATCCAGAAAGCAACGGGTATAATGGAGGGCAGCCAGAATATCCATCTTTACGGCGGTGTCGTTCCATAACGCCTCTTGAAATTTGTCCAAAATTTGATCGTTAACCCCCAACCGCATGTTCACCGGCGCCAGAGCATAGGTTTTGCGGTCACCCGTGCCCTGCACCCGGCGGGGCACAGCGCAGTGATACATACCAACGGCCTTCAAGTACTCGAGCAACCAAAACGACTCTATATTACCCATCTTTAGACGGCTTGCCTTGGGTTCATTCAACCCTTTACCCTGGCTAGGGTTGAATAGTTGGAGAAGAGTGGCGCCACTTCTGTCCTCTACGCCCAGCTCCCTCATTCGTTTACGCCATGCACTTTCCACGGCTCCTACATCTAGTCCCGGCGTAAAGCAGAACATCAGGATGTGCCTCAGGTTCTCATTAAAATGGCTGGTAGTTCCCTGCCAACGCAGGATCAGTTTGTTATATGACTCCACTGCTTGCATGCGCCGCTCCCCCACCCAGGCGAATATGGGAAACTGGGGGTGTGGCTTAACCCGGACGAGTTGCTCCTGTGGCATTTTCTCCCGGTCATCCTGGGGAAGCTGGATGAATCGCCTGAATCTATTCCACTCCTGCTCATAGTCCACAATCATGGAAGCCGGCAGGCTTGCCAGATCCTCCTGATTAGACCTGTCGGTGTAGATATAAGGGGCCAACGTGGGAAATGGTGCCTGGTCTACCCACTCTTCTCGCAGGCAGTGACTTAACTCGATGGCATAATAGGGTCCATAGTCCCGTATGCGCACCCAGTGGTCATTTCCCAAAAAGTGGGTTAGAACGCTATCCAGTAGCGTGGCCACGCCATAGGCCAGGAACACGTCGGCAAAGGTGCCAGTTCGCTTGTCTACATAGTAGACCTTTTGATACATGAGATCCCCCCGCTACATACCGTTATTCATTTTTCACTCAACTCCCCAAATGGCTCCCTGGTCTGCCAACCTGATGGTCCGCACGATGAGGAAATAAGCCAGCAGTTCCTCTGAGGATTCGGACTGGACCAGAAGCCCTGTAATAGGTTGGGGTGACTTGCTTGTTTCCAGGGCGTTGGCGTGGTCCCCACCCGCACCCAATCCCACCAGAACCTGAGCCAGAGTTATCACGGCAGCCGTGTGAAGGTTGAAGGCCTTGTATCTGTCGGCCTTTGGAGAGTGATGCCGGACGATGGCCGTAAAAACGGCTTTCATTAGTTTGATTTCTGGATCGTTTGGCCCCGGCTTCCCCAGTAGTTGGTGCAGTATCCTCAAAGTCGCCACGGCCCCCTCACCCGCATGGGGAGGACGGGAATAAGACATCTCAGCCTCCGCGCTCCGATGACGAAGGTCCTCCGAATCATAGTCCGTGTGGGCCAGTATACAGCTCTCGGCTACAGGTGCGCCGATCCGTTCTTGCCACTCGTGGGCCCATTTCTGCCAGCCACGGTCCATTTTCCCCACATCGTGCAGTGCGACGGCCAAACGAATCGCCGACTCGATTGAACCCGCCGACAATCCCATTCGTTCTTCCAAGCGACTTGCTGCATATGCCATCTCCTTGGCCAATCGACCGTGGCACGCGACTAACATCTTTTCGACATGCTCTTGATAACTTTCTCGGCGGTATCGCCACTTGAGTCTCTGCTGGGCTGGCACAACGACGCCGCATTGCGACGGGGAAGCAAGGCTATCACCAGGGTCAAAGCGGAAGCCTAGCTCGGCGTCGTAGCGCACCAGAAACGGGTTTACCACATGAACCGCAGAGTTCCTTAACTCTCGATGGTCCTTTACCGTGACCCACTCGTAGTGTAACGGACGATCTTCACCATTTTCGCCAGTCTTCTCCCCAGGGTACTTGAGGAGCCATTGGATCTCTTCATTGGGCAATCCTGTCTCTTGCCATGCTTTGAACTGCTTATGCAGGGTATTGGAAGATAATGAGAAACCTTCCAACTCATAGGGATTGTCGATTCTCACTGGATTGGAATGAATAAGCACCGTCACGGAATCATCGTGCCGGATCAGTTCCCGAGCAAGCCCCATTTCCTGTCCCATGATAGCCTTGTTCATCTGCCGACGGTGGACATAGCTGGCCTGTTCCAGGCCAGCCAGCATTCGGGCATCCACCTCGGTGTGAACCTGGTTCACTAATCTCTGCTCGTTTGCAAAATCCATGTTCTTTCTTACAAAGGAAGGGAGAGCCTCCCATGTCTTCTGGCATAAAATTGGCTGGTAAGGCGCATAGTTAGGCTCTCCTCGCCGGTTCAGCGGCACTTTGTAAATGTAAACATCGCCACTCTCGCCCCAGAAACGTGCGCAACGGCCGGCACGCTGTAAGACGGCACTGGCAGGAGCCACTTCGGTGTGCATTACCTCACAGGTGATATCCAATCCTACCTCGATCACCTGCGTAGCCACGAGGATGACTCCACCTTCTCTATCCCGCTCTTTGCCGAAGAGACGGCGCGCCTGGTCTTCCTTATTTCGCCGGTCATCCCGTAGAAACCGGGAATGTAGGAGTATAACCTGGATGTTCGAACCAGCCTTGACCCTTAGTTCCTCATAGAGTGCCCGGGCCCGATCCACAGTATTGCAAATGGCAATGGAGCGGGTGCAATGATGCTGTAGCACACTCTTTGCTGTTAGCAGCCCATCTATCTTATGAAACCATCGCTTTTTGTCTCTTTGTGTGGGAATTCTCTGAACCTCTTCATTGCCCACCGTTACCTGTTCAGCATCGAGCAAGCAGGCCAGCCGATCAAGCGTCTCTCTGGAAAAGGTCGCTGTCATCAATACAAAGGGCGTGACGCCCTTCAGCATACGGAGCATTTCCAATGTGGTAGGCAACGTTGATCTTGAATCCAGCAAGTGGAACTCATCAAAGACCAGATAGGAAGAGACCACTGCCCCCGCGTTCAGATTGCCTTGACGCAGGCTCAAGGAGTAAGGGATGTTCAGAAAACTAGAAAGAACTTGGTCAATAGTGGCAAAAGTGATATCTCCCTCTAGTTTGCGATCATCCTGTTGTTCTCCGGTCTGTAAACGAGCATCAAGTTCGGCATGGCTTCTATTCTTCAGGTCTTCATAGAAACTCCGGGCCAGTACCCGCATGGGCACGCAGTAAAGCATTTTCTGTGGGAAATCCAGGCCATGAACTCGTGCCAAGAGATAGGGAAACAAAGCGGCTTTGGTCTTGCCTGAGCCAGTTGGGGCCTGCAGGATGACGTTTCGCCCAGCAAGAAGATGTCTGGCTGGCTGGATTTGAAAACCACCATACGGGCCACCTACCTGGAAAATCTTAGCAAAGGCTTCGTTCAATGCTTGCTCGGACTCCATACTGCTTTTTTACCGCTCTCTTGAAGTCGTCTCAGGGAGTTTCCCAATTTTCTTCCTTTCCAACAAAAAACGACCTAAGCCGACCTATTACTTATTTCTGTCCAATATAATCCACAATGGCCTCATAGTCTTCTTCGGTAAGGTCCTCAGGCCTTTCTTTGCCTGCAAAGGCTGTGATCGTGGCGAGCCCCACATCCACCAAGGGATGGCCGGTAAACGACGGCATTCCTTCACCTCCTTTCAATTTGCCCCTTGTCAAAATGCCCTGATTGCATCGGCCTTTCACCCATGCTCCATATGTTCATCCCCTCCTTTGGCGTGCTGCCTCCCGCATCGTCTGCAAATCCAGCACCTCTGCCACTTCGTACCGGGGTGGGACAGCTTCCGCTACTGGTCTCATCCGCAAGTGAGCCGGGAAATATCCACACCGCCCATTAAGCTCGGCCAACAAGGCCACGGCCACGAAGTGCAGTGACGGAGGGTTCACCAATAGTGGCATCATCTGCCATTCGGTTGGAGAAAGCCCTGACGCATCGGCTAAGGTTACTACCTGGGGCACTAGAGGCTGCTGGGGGTCAATCTGGGTGGGAATTTCCATCACCCGATCTATCCTCTGCCCCGTGAGAGCCTCTATCTGCCGGATGTGATCCCTGGTGAGGGGATGGGAGAAGTTGAGGAAGATCATCCTTGAACCTCGTCGCCTTTCTTGTCTATCAGTGGCAGCCCGGTTTGGTCATCTCTGGCCAGCGGTAACGCCACTGGTCTGCTTCGCCGCTTGTTGCCCACAAACCACTCAAATTGCGGATGGTTCACGTCAAACCGCTTTGTCGGACGGGGGTAATGAATCGGCAATGCCGGCGGCTCTTGCAACAACGCCCGCAAATCGGCCAGTACGTCGGCGATCCCCTCTCCGTAAAGGTCTTGCATCGTTTTAAGGAACTCTTGCTTGTGCCGCGTCCCGTCTATGGGCTGCCAACCCGCATCCTGCTCCAGCGATTGCAGCCGCGTTTCCCAGTCAAGGATTTGCACGCTCTCCACCGTCACCTTGACCGAGCCAAAGCCCAGCGGTTTGGCGTAGCCCAGGCGGTGGAACATCCCCTCTTCCAGTTCCAGTGCGTAGAGCAGTGCACCCAGTTCCAACGGGGCCAGGTTTTCAAAGTCCAACGTAAAGGTGAATGTGGCGCCCGGTAGGAGCGCGCTGCGCACGGTGCGGTTCTGGTCACTCGCTTCGTTGCGTTGATACTCGTCGGGATTCGCCTGCCCCTGGTAGCGATAGAACTTGCGCCCGCGTAACCGTGCGCCGTCGGTATCATAGTTCACCGTGGCGTCGGGTTGGCCTTCCGAGTTGAGCAGGTAGAACGGCGTGGTGGTTGGCTTGGGGGTGGAGAGAATAGCCAGGGTGGTCTCCGGTAATTCCGCCGCGCTATGGGTCAAGACGCCGTGCGAGAAGCGCACCCGGCCGGCATAGGCCACCCGGTCGGCCTCCTTGGGCGGACTATCCCACACCCAGCCGAAAACACGGCAGGCGGGGCAGAGCGTATCAGGGTTTTTACATCGGTGGAGATGATCGGACTGCAATAGTTTGCCGATTGCTGTACGATACCGAAGCCGTGGCACTTTAGTTGCGGCAATGTTCCTAACTGTCCTGTTATTTTCCTCCAACTCAACGTAGACCAAATCATCAGGGGTCAGCATGGTATGCTGATGTGTTGATGAAAAGCCTGGTTCCTTGAATTGTTGACTGAGGATTTCGTTGTAATCCTCCTGTCTTTCCAAATCGAATTCCACCCAACGACATTCATCTATATCTGGCTGATAGAAGAATCTCTCATTCAACTTCGTGTCAATATTTGCCCCAGTAATTTTGAGCCGTCCTTCGACCACATTCTCTGCCTGAGGAAACTCGCTTCCCGTCTTGCCCAGCTTTGTCACAAAGGGGACTCCTTTCTTGGGCTTGTGTATGACTGCGAGTGCCTTCTCCCCGGTTCGCCACGACGAGTCAAGCAGTATGGGTTTCTTGCTCCCCGGATAAGCCCCCACTGCGGCCTCTTTACACAATGCAATTCGCCCAGGCGCACCATCAGTTGCCACTGTCTTTACTATGCCCGGCTTCATTCTTCGCGCTGCGTTGACATCACGATAAGGCAGCCGAGATTGCTCATCAAATACCACAAAGCACGAATTTGTTACCGCCTCAAAGACCGAGCGCACCATCCCGCGCAGGCTGCTGGCCGGCAGAGCTGGCTGTTGATCCACCTGGAAAAAGCGATAGGTGCGGTGCTCTCCGACCTTGCCCTCCACAGCGTGCGAGTCAGAGATAAACAGCGGCGTGACGGCTTCCACCTTGCAGGTGATGCGTCCGGTGAGGCCCACGTAGCGCTCGTGGGGCGGCGGCGGGCAATTGCCCAGGACATGGTTTTGTGGGCGAGGCTGGTCTATATAGCGCACGAAGTTGTAAGGGTTGAGGAAGCGGTAGCCCCTTGACTGTGTGTCAGGCGCCCCTCCTAAAACTCTCAGGTTGCGCGCGCGAGGGCCTCGTTCGCCTTGCTCTATTTCAAATTGAACGCGCAACCCCTCTCGCGGTGTGATGCCTTTCAACCACGAGAAACGAAAATAGACATCCTCTCCACCGTCATCGGGCGTAATAAACCCGAAATCTTTGCCCTTTGGCAGTCTTTTGATCGTCCCCTCAGCCATTGTCAGCCTCCTTCCACTCACTCAAGCCGGTCAACCAGACGAATTCCAAGCGCCCGGCGCGGCTGAATCCCTGGTAGTGAACCTGCACCCACTCCCCAGTTGCCGGATAGTTCAGCCTGGCAGCGCCAACCCGGTCATCGGCCCATTTCTCGCCGTTCCATTTGCCCCAAAGCAGGGCCGTCTCCTTGCGCTGATGGAACATGACCTGGGAGTGGCTAGCCCAGTAGTCTTGCGCGCTGTAATCCCCTGCCGGGGGCTGCACGGCGGCCGGGCCGATAAAACGCCACGCAAACATCCCGCCGTCGCGTCGCAGTTCCAGGTCGCCGCCGGGGCCAAAGAGCCGCCCTCGCTCCAGCAGGGCCACATTTTGCGGCAGAGTGTCGCGCTCAAAAACGATCTCGCTGACGTATTCCCAGATCCGGTATGGCATCTGGCTCAGATCCCATTGCCGGAGAAACTCGCTCAAGCGGTTTTCGGCACGAACTCCGCCCCAGATGGCAAGATCGGCCTTTCCTGCCCGAGGCTGGCGTACCTCCCGAACCAACTGCTCAAAATCAACCCGCTGCCACTCGCTCATTGCGCGCCTCCTTTTAACACCGGATAGAGGGCATCTACCCGCCCAAAGTAACTGTCCAGGGCCAAAGTAAGTTCTCTAGGTCGCGAAAACCCGCTGACCTGCTCGTGGAAAGCCGCTATCCACCTCTTGGCAAGTTCGCGCCATTCCGGCGTGCTACCCGTTAGCGCCACGGTGGAGTAGACGCCGCTTTTGCCCGGCCCCTGGCTCAATGCTGAGATCTCAGGCACGTCATCAGGAGTGAGATAGCCGAAGGTGACCGTCCAATTCTGGAATGTGACCTGACCAAAGCCTTTTGCCGCGCCAAAGCCAACATGTAACCACCCTTCGGCCAGGTCGCGCAGGACCAGGGCCATCCAGCCCAATTCCCAAGGCTCGGGATTATCCATGTGCAGACTCAATTGGAACGCTGGTTTCCACAAGACCAGGGCATCGAATTTGAGGCCCTCCGCTCCTCCACCGGTAAAGCGGTCAATGGCCAGGAAATCCAGCATCTTGAATGTTGGGGGTTTGCAGTCAGCAGAGTAATATGGCGCATCCTCTACAATCAGGCGACTCCCGCGCCGGGTACTCCCGAACAGGCGACAGGCCAGGCAAAGGTGTTCGTCATCCACGATTTTGTCCGAGGGTATGTTCCCTTTCTTCAGCAGTGCGTGACAACTGGCCAGTGGCGCATCAGAACGGCTTTCCACGGAGCTGCAGGCCGGGCATTTGCTCAGGAAATCCGCTTTATCCCCTGCAGTATGTGTCGCCAATGTGCGGGCGATGCGCTCGGCGTGCGAACGCAGCACACCGCGCAGACCCGCGCCAGTCAGCACAGGATGCTGCCAGTCGCCGCACTGCGTCAGCAACGGTGCGTGGTCAAAACCGCTCGCGTCTGAAGTCGAGATGTCGTTCGTCAACAGGGGGCCCTGGGCCTGCAAGATGCCGGTCAGTGTGACCCAGGCACGCGCAACACCATCGGGTTGGGGCGGGCAAGGGGTGGGATGCAAGGCGCCAAGTTGGGCTTTAAGCCATCCGGTTTGGGATTGGGCGCGCTGCCAGGGCTGATCATCTTTCAAAAAGGCCAGCAGTTGCTCTGGCTGGTCCAGCAGAAACGTCTTGTACTCCAAGTTGGTCAGGTCAAACGCGCCTAGGCCGCGCGCCACGCGCCCGCCGAGGCACATTCGGCCTTGTTCCCATTCCGCCAGCCCGGCGGCCAGCAGGCGCTCATCCTCGTCAGTTGGATCGCGCAACTCCATCCGCGACTCAAACTCTGCTCCCGCAGGCAAAACCTCCAGGTCAAACTTGACCGATCCAGCCCGCGCCGCCGCGCCGGTTACACGGTCAATGCCCACGCCATCGCGGAACAATGGGCGTGGCAGATGTCCCAGCGGCACCGCGTTGAACACCAGCAGCCGCGAGGCCGTTGATTGAGCGGTCTCGGCGGCGGAATCGGACGGGTTCACGTCGCCAAAGAGATGGCAGACCGCACAATCGCACGGGTGTGAGTCGCCGGTCAAGGCCGCACATGGTTTTGAACCCAATCGCGGGGCCAGACGGGTAAGCAAGGCGCGTAGAGCCCCGGCAATCGCTGTACCGGGAATGAAAGGCCGTCCCTTGGCGTCGCGCCGCAGGAGTGCGTCGGTCAAATCATTACCCTCGCCGCTGCCAATATGGACAGAAGTCCGTGCCCTCAAGGTTGCAGTGATCATCCGGTACGTCATTGCGCGCCTCCTTTCTTTTCCCCGGCCCGCGCGGATATGCAATCGGCCAGCGTTGTAATGCCACGCAGCCAATCCTTTGGGGCTTCTTTCTTGAGGTATTCCAAGGCCTCACGCACTGCCTGAGTACCTCTTGCGCCTTCTTTGGCAAAGAAATTGTCTTTGCTGCGGCTACCGTACTCGGGCTCTCCGCCAATAGCTCCGATCAAGGCCTGATCCGGCTGCCCAAGTGCGTTCATTTCGCTGAGCAAGGCTTCCGGCGATTCATCACGGTGGGCATATAACCAGCGCGCCAGCGCCGCAAAACGCCGGTCAAGTTGCTCAGGCAGTTTCTGCAGCACTTCCTCCCAGAGTGCTATGAACGTGTCTTTGCCCGACCATTTTCCCAACCTCATTCGTGCATCAAGCCCGATGGCGCTCGTGTTCAGTTCCTCTCGCCGTTCATAGACGGGATGGTTAAACGCCACGCGGCCA
>JAFDHB010000268.1 GCA_019308985.1 Deltaproteobacteria bacterium
ATAAACTCCAGCGGGAATCCAGGCTCCGGGACTCAACCCCATATCTTCTGGATGCCCGCTTTCGAGGGCATGACGTGGTGGTGAATGCCCTGTGTTCGCCACAATAATCTCATTCACAAAGATCTTGGACAGTAATGATAGTGAGTATAAGTTAACAACATTGAGCTAAACTGCATTTTTCTTGACTTGCAGTCCTTTTATAATAGTATTTATACATGTACTCACCGTGCGCTTCAAGGAAGAACAGGGTCAATGACGAGGCACGAAGAAAAGATATGCGGTATAGGTATTTCTGATTTCATTGTTCAAATGGAGGAGTTTCACGGATACCGGTCTCCAGGCCTATTGCTTGGGGGAATGATGATAGACAAGGTCCTTGAAGATTTAGGACAGACTCCTTACCTCAACATAGTGACAGAAACCGTGGTTTGCCTCCCCGACGCAGTGCAAATGCTGACGCCTTGCACTATCGGAAACGGGTTCTTACAGGTGCTCGATTGGGGCAAGTTCGCATTGACCGGTTATGATCGTAAAAGCCTCGTTGGTGTAAGGGCCTGGATCAAACAGGAAGTGCTCCAAGAATATCCCCATATTCATGGCTGGTTTGAGAGGTCCAAGAGAGGAGAGGGTAAACCAAGATTTGAAGACGTTGCAGGGGAAATCATTGAGAGTGGATCAAGAATCATAGCATGCAAGGGCGTGAGGCTCAAAAAGGCCTTGAAGGAGGGCGAACATATTCTTACTGGGTCCTGTTCCTCATGCGGTGAGTCCTATGCCCTGCGGCTTGGATCTGTCTGCCCCGCGTGTAGCGGACATGGTTATTACGATTGACCCGGAAGGGCTGATGGAAAGTGACAAAGGATCAAGAAACGTCATAATAGCTCAACGTAAGAAGGGATGCTCTCGGGTGCTTACAAGACGGAGGACGAGCTCGATTTATCTTGATGACCGGATGTGACGTCCCGCCGATGACGAAAAGAGGGAACTTGCGAACAATGATCGACATTGCAAACAATACTACGGAACGGAGGGGTGAAAAGGAGGGGGTTGCTATTTATTACGGTTGGATCATAGCAGGGGCCGGCCTTATCATTAGTCTGATGGGTATAGGAATACGCTATTGTTTCGGCGTGTTTCTAGAGTCCATAGAGGCGGAGTTTGGGCTGGCCAGGGGGGCCACATCCAGCATTTTCTCGCTCTATATGCTCTTATGCCTTTTCCTCGCTGTTGCAGGAGGATGGGCCCTGGATAAATATGGTCCCAGAAAAGTCGGTCTTTTTGTCGCCGCGTTCACAGGTATGAGCCTTGTCACTACAAGCCAGATTCGGGAAGCCTGGCATTTGTTGCTGAGCTATAGCCTCCTTCTCGCTGTAGGCACCGGACCCATATATACCCTTGCCAACTCCACCACGTCACGCTGGTTCAACGAAAGGCGCGGCTTGGCGGTCGGCATCTCGTCTTCGGGGGGAGGATTGGGTGCAATAGTCCTTTCACCTCTTGCCGCATACCTCATTTCCGCCTATGATTGGCGCATTGCGTTCCTGGTATTAGGGATCATTGCCTGGATGGTCATGGGTTCAACATCTCTCCTCTTGAAGAGTGATCCCCTTGATTTGGGCCTTTTGCAGTATGGGGAGGAGGACGAATTCAGACCGAAGACAAGGGACGGAGGTGACGGGAAGACAGGGGTTGGGGGACGATCCTTTCGGGAGGCGTTGCGAATGAGCCAGCTTTGGTTTTTGAGCTTGACATGGTTTTTCTTTTCCTTGAGTCTGCACCTGGTCTTTGTTCATACGGTGCCCTATGCGATGAAGGCGGGGATCTCTGCTGTGGATGCTGCTGTTGTGATTGCCATTATAGGTGGTTCCAACATACCCGGCAGGATACTCCTGGGGCAGCTCTCGGACATGTGGGGGAGAAAAGCCATTGCAATCGGCTGCTCCCTAATACAAGGCGGATCTTTGATATGGCTGATCTGGTCCAAGGAATTATGGATGTTTTACCTGTTCGCCATTGTGTTTGGGTTTCTCTGGGGAGGTTTCGGAACCATATCCACCGCGTTGACCGGAGACGTGTTCGGCACACAGAGCCTGGGGTCGATCATGGGAATAATGTCGGCCTTTTGGGCGGTGGGGGCGGCTACCGGCCCCGCTGTAGGCGGATATATATTCGATGCTTACAACAGCTATGTCCTCGCATTCCTAACTGGTGCCATTGCTATCTTCGCTACGATTCCTCTTGTAGGATTCCTGAGAAGAGTCCATGTGCCTGGGGAGGCGCAGTAGGGCGGTATACAGGGAAATGACGGATGTCGGAGACCAAAATTCTCCATTGAACTACTAATTTACTATAGCTATAATGCCAATTCCCACGAGGACAAAAGAGTCGGGCTTATCCGGCAAAGGAGGAAAAGCTCGCTGGGTACCCTAAACTTTTTGACATAATGTTTTTGCTTGCTTTCAACCCGAATTTCGCAAAGGTAGGGAGTAACTTCTGTCGAACGTGCCATAAATGGTATCAAGGGCTTACCGAAATAATGACCCATAATTCTAGAAGCAGCCTTTTATCCAGCATTGTTATGGATGACACTTGCGAAATACGGGTTCAAACAGGGGAAGAGAGCTGATGATGAATGAACTGGAGAAGCGTTTCGGTACCCTTGCAGTGGAGAAGGGTTTCATCTCGAAAGAACAACTTCTTGAGGCGTTACGAATACAGGTGGAACAAGATTTGGATGGAAAGAGACGCAAGCCCATAGGGTCCATACTGTATCAACTAGGTTACATTTCAATGTCGCAGATCAGAGAAATATTGAATCTCATGCAGAAACAGAGCAGTCAGGCATAGATTGAGAATAGGCGGATAATCCTGGAGCGAGTTTCGGGGCCTATTCCTTAGAATTCATTTTCTAATCATTGAGGGGATAATATAGGAGGCTGTACACGGTAAGAGACCAGGAGTAGCCTTTGACCCTTTGGAGGGCCTCCTTTATCAGGTGGAAGGGTTTCTTCAGTTTCCCCAGTGTTTCGTCACTCACCGGCTGCCGCAGCGCAAGACCTTTGTCAGTTGCTCTATCATGGAGGCCAAATTGACGGTATCAACAATGAGCGCGTAGGAAAGATGGTCCTCGCTACCTCTAATACCGGCCAATACCATCCCGTTGTGTATGCCGACCCCATGGTTGAAGGGTGGCTATCCTGGCGGTGTTCCGTTTTTTCAGCTTCCTTTCATCTCAGGGGCTGCTAAAAAGGCTCTATCCGCATGATCCTCACAAACCAGTGGGACCCCAAAGACGGCCTCGGTTTCTTCGCCTTTTTCCCTTTTCAAAAGGCTTCCCAATTTGAATGGAGCTTCAAATCAGACCATATGGTCATGGAAATAGAATATGCCGACAAGCAGTGCTCAAGGAGACGT
>JAFDHB010000075.1 GCA_019308985.1 Deltaproteobacteria bacterium
AGCTTCAAGTTCAAGGCGCGCAAATCTCGTGTGATGAGGCGTACTTACCGTACGCCGCAATCACAACGAGATGAAGCGCAACGCAGAAATTGGACTTTTTACGAAGCCATCAAGAAGAAGGTGAAGCTGCCATTTAACCACTGGAATTCCTTCCGGGGTGTGATGTGATGAAGAGAAATGTCCTCATCGTTGACGATGACGTTTATACTCTCCAGATGATAAAAAAGGGCATCGAGCGGCTCAATGCTGATTTCTCCCCAATCACTGCCCCTGACGGGCTTGCGGCCCTCGACATTCTCAAGAACCAAACCATATCTCTGGTAGTCACCGACCTGAGAATGCCCAAGATGAACGGCTTTGCCCTCTTGACAGCCATCATGGAGCATTACCCCGAGATACCGGTGATCGTGATGACCGGGTACACCAACTCGGAACTGGAGAGGATAACCAAAGAAGAAGGAGCCGCAGCGTACATTGCCAAACCCTTCCAGCTGGGTGAACTGATAAGCAAGATCAAGGAATCCCTCGGACGGGAGACCGAGGGCGGAACCCTTCACGGTGTCTCGTCCGGCATGTTCTTACAGTTGATTGAATTGGAGCAAAAGACGTGCACCATCAGGGTATTTGACAAGTCAACGGGAAAACTGGGGCTGATCTTCTTTCTTGAAGGAGATCTTATAGACGCCCGCACGGATAACTTGCTGGGCGAAGAAGCCGCCTTGAGAATCTTTGCATGGGAGAAGGTGTCAATCTCCATCGAAAACTCCTGCCCAAGGAGAAAAAAGAGGATCACCAGGGACCTCCGGGCTATCCTCATGGATTCAATGCGCTTGAAGGATGAGCAGGGATATCAGGACGGATCAGGCGACATTGAGGCGGAGGAGGACGAAGATGGTGCAGGAACTGTAGCTCAAGGACGTTCCGAGGGGCCCGACATAATCGAACATGTAAGACTCCGCATTGAAAAGGATGTTGGAGACCTATCCAATGTAGAAGATATTTATCAGGATACCTCATGGGACAGCACCATGAGACAGTTCGGGCTTATGGGCAAGTTTTTTGGTGCGGGGGATCTGGGTCTCGCCTATATCCACAGCAGTGACACAAATCATTTCATATTATTGCCTGGGGAGGAGACGACCGTTATCTCCCTGAACCCTTCATTTCATAGGGACAGGCTGATAGATGCCCTCATGGATTGGTAAGCGCAGGGGCAAGATCGTAGCCCTTGCCCGGGTTGACGAAATGAAAGATATTCTCGATAGTATCCGCAGGACTCAGGATTTCGAAGGTATCCTGGTGTTGTCCAAGAAAGGCGAGTTGATATACCAAGAGTTCCTGTCCTCTCCACCGCCTGTGATCAATGACAGGGACTTACGGCTCCATCTCATTGCCCCCTTGAACAGGACCCAGGAAGCTGAACTGGTCTTTTCAAGAAAAAGGCTTTATATCAGGAAAACGGACAAGGGCTACCTGTTTATTGTCATGGGGTTGTTTGCT
Source organism: Deltaproteobacteria bacterium (assembly GCA_019308985.1). The sequence continues at coordinate 1,501 of JAFDHB010000075.1, forward strand.
CCCATCTCCAAGATAAGGATCTACTGTGATATCATAGTCCGTTCGTTGAACCAGGAGAAAAGGGCCAAGGGTTTGGCCGCTCTGTTCAAAGGGGAAAAATAGTATTCGTCTGTCAGTTGTGTTTTCCAGGGGAGGACGAGTCATGTTTTCACAAATTAAGGTAAAGACAGGCTCCAGGACGGAGATGAAGGATATCACATCAGCCGTCCAAAGGGAACTGTCGAACATGGGGGTATCGGATGGTGTGTGCACGGTGTACGTGCCTCATACTACGGCGGGTATTACGATCAACGAGGGGGCGGACCCGGCGGTCTGTGAAGACATCATCAACAAGTTGAACGAGATTGCACCCCGTAATGCCGGTTACAGGCACTTGGAAGGCAACGCCGACAGCCACATCAAGGCCTCGTTGATGGGCAGCTCAGTATCCGTGCCCGTGGAAAAGGGGCGCCTTGTACTGGGGACATGGCAAAAGATATTCCTTTGCGAGTTTGACGGCCCTCGAAGCCGCAAGGTTTATATCGCCACATAGCTTGCTCTTATACAATCCCTTTCCCGGCCTCTGATCATCGTCAGACAAGACGAACGGCATCAGGATGGATTCCTCGTTCCTTCAGCCAGTCCCGGATGGTCAGGTGTAAGAGGCGGTAATACTCTTTGGAGCCTCCGAGCCCCTTTCTCCCAAAGTAATAATTGATTTCCAGGAAGAAGGCTTCGGGATCCGAAGCATTCAGGTCGAACACAAAATCAATTGCCGCAAGGTTGATTCCGGTCGCCATGGAAAAGCCTCTTGCCTCCCTCTCTGCCTTTTCCTGGAGGTCGGGGCGCCATTCCCTGTCTATCTTAGCCCCCCTGCTGATTGTAGTTATGATATCTCCAGGTCTCTCCGGCCTTTTCCAGTACGTAATAATCCTGTTTCCCATGATCACAGCCCTGAGCGTATTGCCTTCACAGGGTATCAGGTCCTGGGAAACAAAACCCCATGACCCTGATCTTTCCATGGATTCAAGTTTCACCAACGCCGACTCCAGATCTTTCCGGCTTCTTATGAGGAAGAGGCCCGCAGCCTCGTGACCCTCATTGGTTTTTAGTAGGAATGGTGTTCTGTGAGGAAATTCATTGGTTTTGCCCCGAGCATTGCTGAACGAATCTACGCCGTACCAGATGAGGGTTTTCGGATGAGGGCACTTCAGCTTTTCAAAAAGCGTCGTCTGGCCTATCTTGCCCGGGTAGTCGAATCGGGCATCATAATTGGGAAACAGGAGGGCTGAACCGGACTTGCATGCCCTGTACAGATCAAATGGACAGGCTTGAGGCAAGATTATCACCCGGGCCTCCCTTATGAGGTCGACATCATCCGAATCCAAGGACCGATCGCCTAGGATGATCTGATAGTCCGCCACAAAACAGGGGTGAAAGGAAAGGATCATAAGTTGAGCATCTTTCATACGGGGGCTATTTGACTTTAGTACCTACAAAGACTATATTTGCATCTTACAATATTTGACCGAAAGATTGAACTCCAAACCAAAAGGAGATGGATTAAATGCCGATCTTTGAATTCAGGTGCCTTGAGTGCGGCAACCTGTTTGAAAGGATATTTCTCACCGCAACGGAAAGGGTTGACCTGGAATGCCCTCAATGCAAAGGCGATTCCCTCGAGCGAGTCATAAGCAAGAGCCACCATGTCATGGGGGTCGGCAGGGAGGGGAAGCAGCCCAAGATTACTTCCAAATCCTGCAGCTCAGGGAATTCTTGTATTACCCTTGATCTCCCCGGCCCGACAAAGCCTTAATAGTAGCGGGCCCTTCGAATGCTGGTAGAGAGAGAGAAACAAGCCCGGCCCAGGACCTATGAAGCCTGAACTCAGCGATGAAGACATTCAATACATCCGGGATGTCTTTTTCCGGGACGTCGTCCCCAAATTGAAGAAGGCCCAAGCCTGGCGCGGGACCATAAGCTGCGAATTTGCGGGAGAAAGATACAAACACTGGAGCCTGAGATTTGCCAGTCGGGGCTCTGACTTTGACATAGAGGAATTTGAATATGATGAAGGATCCAGCGGCCTTGATCTTGACCTGTGAGAGTCTCGTGGCCTATCTGAAAACTTGTTACGGAGCACCTAGGTCCAAGGTTGTGCTGATATCATGGTCGGAAGATTTGCCGGAAAAGAAATTCTGAGGAACCCCACGTGCCCTTTCTGCGGATCGCCTCTCGATAGGCCCGTGGAGGAATATGATGGAGGTATTGCTGAAATGCCCGTGGGAAGATGCTCCTGCGGGGCAGCCTTCGCCTGCGACGTCACCGGGCATAATCTCGGTACAGCCATGATTGAGGCTCTGGTTTGTTCTTGCAGGGGCGATTGGTGTCTGGCATGGGAACTCGTTGCAGGAGAAGACTACCAGGAAGAAATCGTAAAGAACTACGACCTGGTCAACCACATGATTGTCCCTGGAGGCGCCTATGAAGGGAGGAATATCGCCGGAGCCCTTTACTTCATCAGGTTATCTCCCGGTACAAAAGGATATTCCGGGAGGTCAGAGGCGGATATTCCTGAAGAGCAGTGCCGCCCTGAGGCCCCGCATGCTTCCCCTTCAAAGAGGGGAAAAAGGCTGGCAAAGAGTGAAGTGGAGGCCCTGGTCAAGGCCCTCGACTTCGACCTCCTTCTGGATGCTGCCTCTGAAGACAGGCGAATGCTCCGGCACATCAAGCGACTGCTTTACTCTGCAGATCAACTCACCAGATTCAGGGCGGCTGATGCCTTGGGAAAGGTCTGTGCGAAATTGGTCCCTATTGACCCCGGCCCCATATCAAAACTCCTCCAGGGCCTTTTGACATCCGTTTCTGACACTGCCGCCTCCAGTTGGGGGGCTATCGATGCCATCGGCGAAATCATGGCCGGTTCGCCTGGACAATTCGACAGTTACGTTCGCCGACTATATCTCTTTCTGAGGGATCGTGAATTGCTCGTCGAGACCCTTAGGGCCCTGGGCTATGTCGGGAAGACCCGGCCTGAACTCCTCAGGAAGGATGCGATTCATTTTATCCCATTGCTCCGAGATCAGGATGCCGCTGTAAGGGGGTACGCAGCTATCCTGCTGGGCAACCTGGGTGTCTCAGAGGCGGTAGAGGGTCTTGAAAGGCTTCAACATGATGGAGAAATGATTGAAATATACCGTAACGGCAAAATAGAAACCAAGACTGTAGGCAGGCTCGCGTCTGAAGCACTTGAGAAACTATCCTAACAATTCTTTGATCTGATTACTTATCACATTGGACACGGACAGCATGAGAGATGCCTTTTCTTCACTATTTTCCCTACCCAATCTCCTCATCAATTCACGGGACAACCTATAAAGCACCTTGTACGCCACATCCAGCTTGTAGACCGGGTAGGACTTGCCTTTTTCAAACCCCGCCTTGCCGCAGACATGTGCATTGCCGTGAATAGCTGTGGGCATTCCATACACCCTGCATGTGATGGGCCTGTGATCATACACGATGCACCTGTCCTCCTGGTCCAAGAGGGGGCATCGAACCCTCTCCTTTGCCAGTGCAAAGGACTTGACATGGGGATCATCGTCGAAGACGCTCAGCTTCCTCTCCACCTCCCTTAGTTCCCTTTCCGCCTTATCCGCCCTCCGTAGCGCGGCTTTCCGGTCTGGGTCTTCTAGCTGGAGAAAGTGAAACCTTAAGTTGACTGCTTCGACTATGAAGACCCCAAATACCGCATAACAGCAGTCCGAACAGCCTGTCCTGCACTTGACGCAGTCCCTGTGGTCTCTTTCCACTTCCTCAAAAGCAAAATCAGCCTTGGATACCAAGAATCGGTATTGTTCAAAGACATCAGGAAACGCGTCAATAATATCCTTTTCCTGGTGCAACATCTTCCGGTCCCCGTGGACCCTACTTACCAAAAACTGCGCAGAAATTGCAAATCCCAAGCAAATCCCGTTCAAGAGAACCGGCAAGAGCCATAGTCCGAGTCTAGGGAGCAAGCTCTTGGCTATTTGCGATGGGGTTCCAGCCTTTTGAGAAACTCCGGATGAACCTCAAAACCCTGCTCTATGGCCTTGTCCACATACTCTATTGCCTTCTGGAAATCCCCCTTGCTGTAGTAAGCAAAGGCCAGGTTGTTGACTCCCAGGCCGAAATTCGGCGCCATTTTGACCAGCCTTTCCCCTGTCTCTATCGCCCTGTCAACGTCTCCCCCCTGTAGGTAGGCATTGGCCAGATTGTTCCATGCCTGGACAATGTCAGGGTTCAATTCAATGGCCTTCTCAAGGGCCTTTATGGCCTCGTCTGTGCGCGCCATTTGAAGATATGCAAAACCCAAGTTGGCATATCCCCTGGCATACCTGGGCTCAACTTCCACGGCCCTTTGATTGGCGTGGACCACCCTTTCCAGGTCGCCCTTTTTGTAATAGATATACCCGAGATTAACCCAGGCCTCGAACATGCGGGAACTGTTGGATATGGCTTCCTCGAAAAAGGGAATGGCCTCATCCAGTCTGCCTTGCTCCATCAGCGCAACGCCAAGGTTATACTGGGAGTTGGCGCACTCAGGATTCTCTGTCAGCATCTTCTTCTGCCGGGCTATCCATTCTTCAGAATCTTGCGGTTCCTTCATCTCCCCCACCCATTCCAGAAAAAGAGGCCGCAATCCAGCCCGGATGGCGACCCCTCACCTTGAGTTGACAAACCAAGTCTGATGGCTTCGTAAAAAGTCCAATTTCTGCGTTGCGCTTCATCTCGTTGTGATTGCGGCGTACGCTAAGTACGCCTCGTCACACGAGATTCGCGCGCCTTGAACTTGAAGCTTTTGAACTTGAAGCTTTTTACTTCGCCATCCCAATTTTGACTTTTTACGAGTTCATCAAGTCTGTTGAATCAAGACTAGTGATCTTCTGTTTGACCGCGCCCCTTTAGACCGTACATGGTGGTGCTGCCGGTAGAGAACAGGATCAATTTCCCCTCGTTCACCAGAGATGTAGCCGCCTTTTTTACCTCCCTCGCCTTGACGTCAGGGAGGACCTTCTGAACGGCCTTTTGCATGTCATTAAAATAGAACTTGGTCTTCTTACTGGTTTCTGCAAATTCTAATATTGCTTTCCTAATTTCTTCCATTTGGATCGCTCCTTTATTCTCCTTGCGGGCAATATATTAGTCAATGCCGCCCACCGCCTTTGAGACCTCCCAGGCCGCCTCTGTGAACTTGAACTGTGTTGAGGTCCTATAAGTATCATAGGCAAGTCGATAGTCATCAATCAGATGCTCCGTAAACGGCAAGTCGCACTTTTCAAAGAACTTTTCCCAGCCGATCCGTTCGGCCCAGTCCCCGATCCTCTCATATTTCTTGGCATCAGACACGTAGGCATTAAGAATCTTCTTGACTGCGTCGCATACCTCCGGGTACCTGGGATGATTATTGGGAAGGCCGGGGACGACCACTTTGGAGAACTTCGGCGGCGAAATCCTGTTGGAAACCTTCCCCCCTGCCATTATGGTGACGCAATCACCTTCCTTATCCATAATGGGAAGCGCCATGCACATGGTATAACAGTTCCCACAAAACATGCATCGTTCCTCTTTTATCTTGACGGTCTTTTTCCCCTCCTCCGTCTTTGCAGGAGATATTGCAGCCGTCGGGCATGAAGCGATGACCAAGGGTATTTCACAGACCGACTCAAGGACACTATCGTCTATGATGGGAGGCTTTCTGTGATATCCCAGCAGGGCAATGTCTGAGCAGTGAACAGCGCCGCACATGTTCAGGCAGCAGGCCATGGAAATCCTCACCTGGGCCGGGAAGGTCATCTGCCCGAAGTACTCGAACAGTTCATCCATCACCGCCTTTACCATTGCCGAGGCGTCCGTTGCTGGCGTATGGCAATGAATGTAGCCCTGGGTGTGGACTATATTGGTAAGCCCTGCCCCGGTTCCCCCAATAGGGAACTTGTAGCTCCCTGAGACGTGTTTCCTGCTCAAAAGGTCCTTTTTCAGCGCTTCCACCTTGTCCAGGCTGTCCACCATGAATTCTATGTTGTTCCTGGTGGTGAACCTCACATACCCGTCGCAGTGCTTGTCCGCGATGTCACAGATTTCCCTTACATGCTCAACCGTCATAAAACGGCATCCGCCCACCCGTACGGTAAACACCTTGTCTCCCGTCTCCGAGACGTGAACCAGTATCCCCGGTTCCAGGATCTCGTGATATTTCCACTTCCCGTAATTCTTCTGAATGATGGGTGGAAAATATTGCCAGAAGTGCCTGGGGCCAAGGTCGGTCAAACGGTTTTCCATGGGTTTGTCCGGGTTGTATCTTCCTAGTCTTTCTTGAGATAGTGCCATTGTTTATTACCTCCTCATCTGTTCCTATCTAGCGTGTCTGGTTCGATAGTCTTCTATGGATCTCTTGAACCCGCCCGGTACATCTTCCTCTTTCCAGAAGATATAGGGATTGGACCGGGGTTCCCTGACCACCTGCGGCATGGCCGGGATGGCCAGAACTTCCAGGAACTTGGGCAGACCTTGCCTCTGGATAAGCTCACCCAGGCGCTCACGGTTTTTCCCCTCTTCCATCCACCAATCCCACACAGGCTCTATGACTTTTTCCTTTATGTTGTCATATGGATGTTCCGTCTTCATGAAGGGGATGGTCAGAAGGGACATCTGCGCGCCCTCCAGGATAGGGGCCTTAGCGCCAAAAAGGATACTCACCCCGGTATCCTTGCCAGGCCTGAGGGCCTGGGGCATGACGTTGATACAATGCATGCACCGGTTACACTCCTTGTTGTCGATCATCAGCTTGCCGTCTTCCATCCACATGCAACTCGTGGGGCACAGGTCGATGACCTCCTTCCGGATGTCGAACTTGCCCCAGTCCTTACCCCTGTGTGCACCGCCGTTGGGGATTATCTCGCCGCCCATATAGGCCTTGACCGCCTCCTGATCAATGCGGATCTCGTCCCGCCAGGTACCTATGACCGACATATCGGCCCTGGCTATGGACGCCACGCAGCAATTGGGGCACCCATCGAACTTGAACTTGAACTTGTAAGGAAACGCTGGTCTATGCAATTCATCCTGATAATAATGAGTCAGTTCATAGCACATATCCTGTGTATCGTAGCAGGCCCATTCACAGCGTGCCTTGCCGATGCAACAGGAGGGTGTCCGCAGGTTGGATCCGGATCCTCCCAGGTCCTGCTGAAGGACATGCCCGAGCTCAAAGAAAATGGGCTCCAGCTGCTCCGTAAAGGTCCCCAGGAAGATAATATCCCCTGTGGAGCCGTGCATGTTCATCATCCCGCTCCCGCGGAACTCCCACAGATCACAAAGCGACCTCAGATAATCGGTGTTGTAAAACTTACTGGCCGGTTGATTCACGCGCATGGTATGGAAATGGGCGATCGAGGGGAACTTGTCAGGCGCGTCAGAATACCTGCCGATCACCCCTCCCCCGTATCCGAAGACTCCAACGATTCCACCGTGCTTCCAATGGGTTTCTCCGTGTTCAAAGGAGAGTTCCAGTTGGCCCAGCAGATCCTCCACCACGTCCCTCTCAATCATCAGCCGGTCTTTCCCGAGCTTCCTGCGATGGAGGGCTTCGCGCTTGGCGTCCGCCACAAAGCTCGGCCACGGGCCCTTCTCAAGGTCCTCGCACATGGGGATATCATGCTTGATCTTGAAATTCTTTAACTCCTCTTCTGTGTAGTTGTTCAACTCCTCATCACTATAGATTCTAACTTCTTGGTATTTGAGCTCTTTCTGCGGTTCCTTGGGTTCAAAAGCCATTATCAATGCCTCCTTTTGAATAATAAAAAAGGTTTCATTCCCCGACAAAGGGACTTCAGTTCATAATCAAAAATTTCTCTTCCTCTTCACCTCCTCCCCTGAAGACAAAAGTCGACCAGCATTTTGGCCTTACACTCTGGTGCCGCCCCGGCTTCCCAAGGGGGCCCTTTATCTCTTGATACCACAATCCATGAGATTTTGTGATTTTTCTCACATTCGGCACAGGTTTTATAATCAGAATAGCACCAAATTGTCAATAAAAAAACCACCAATTTATCATCATATGAAACAATCTCCGCCCTTTTTCAACCAACGATAAGGCCCAGGCAACCATCCCCTTTTATATAATGCCAATCCTCTGTAATAATGATATAAATACATGTAGGGATATTTGTCCAAAACCTGATCGACTTCATAGCTTTGTCCCTGGGAAATGAGCCAAGCAAGAGCATTGGGGCGAAAGACCCGCAAGTATGGAGCCAAGGTGGCCTAAGAACGATGTTTATGTCACAACCCCGCATAGTCATCTCCGCCCTTAGGGGAGGCTCAGGCAAGACGATCCTCTCCTTGGGAATGGCAGCCGAATGGTCTGAAATGGGCTATCGTGTCGCTGCCTTTAAGAAAGGCCCGGACTTCATAGATTCAGGATGGCTCAGCCTGGCCGCTGGAAGGCCGTGCCATAACCTCGATCCCTTCATGATATCAAGGGAAGGGCTCCTGTATTCCTTTTTCCGAAATTCTTTGGACGCCGACCTGTCATTGATTGAAGGAAATCGTGGACTCTTTGACGGGATGGACCTAAAGGGCCGTTACAGCACGGCTGAGGTGGCAAAGTTGCTGAAATGCCCGGTAATAGTCATCATTGATGTCACCATGACTACCCGCACCGCGGCCGCCATAGTCATGGGCTGCCAGAAATTTGATCCCGAACTTGACATTGCGGGGGTTATCCTAAACAGGGTTGCAGGCAAACGCCAGGCAGGTCTTGTGAAGGAGTCGATTGAGACCTATTGTAATATTCCGGTCCTGGGTCAAATCCCTAAATTGAAGCAGAATCCCTTTCCCGAAAGGCATATGGGACTGGTCCCTCACCTGGAAAGGGAGCAGGCAGAGAAGGCCGTTGAGTGGGCGAAATCCATCGCTGAAGACCACTTGGACCTTCAGAGAATCCTGGAAATAGCCCGCGGGGCAGGTCCCTTCCCCTATTCAGGGACTGAAGAGAAGGAGTTCCCCCTTCATGAGGACTCTCCCAAGATCACTCCCAGGATCGGGTTCATCAGAGACAAGGCCTTCTGGTTCTATTATCCCGAGAACCTTGCTCAACTGGGAGAGCTTGGAGCACAGTTGGTCGAAATCAACAGTATCACTTCCGACAGGGTGCCGGAGGTTGACGCGCTTTACATCGGCGGCGGTTTTCCTGAAGTCCAGGCCGAGTCCCTGTCCTCCAATGCCGATTTCAGGCACTGGTTGCGCGGGGCTATTCTGGGAGGGCTCCCGGTTTACGCAGAATGCGGAGGTCTTATGTATTTGGGGGAAGGACTCATCCTTGGGGAGAGTTACTTTCCCATGGTGGGCGCCCTTCCCATAAGATTCAGGCTGGAAGAAAAGCCACAGGGTCACGGGTATACCATACTGAAAGTCAAGGAGAAAAACCCCTACTTTCCTGTTGGAGAGACCTTGAAAGGTCATGAATTTCATTACTCCCGTCCCATATTCGATGACCTTGGAGATGTCCACATGGTGTTCGAAGTTGAAAGGGGACACGGTCTTGATGGCAGGAGGGATGGCCTTACCAGGAGAAACCTTCTCGCGACCTATACACATCTCCACGCCTTGGGATACAGGGCTTGGGCCGAGAGGTTCTTCGAGGCTGCAATGTTCTACAAGACCAATATTAAGGGCCATTCAGACCCTCCAGGGTGATTTTCTCCGGGGTTCATAGCCGGCCCAAACTTACCCGGAAACCCGTGGAAGGCTTTGCGTGGACGAGCATGGCCTATAATGCAATTTTTTTCACAAGATGGGCAAAAGAAGCATTGACATCGGGAAAAATATGAGCTATACAAGATATCTGTTCCAATAAGGGCCTGAAATAATTACAGCAATCAAAAAGGAGGTCGCTTGATATGCCGACGGTTGAATTTGAAGGACACACTTTCAACGTGGATGAGGACGGATTCATTGATGATTTCAACAACTGGAACGAGGCCTGGGTGAGACATGTAAAACAGACCGAGGGAATCGAGGAACTGACCGAGGATCATTGGAAAGTTATCAAAGTCCTCCAGGACTATTACAAGAAAAACGGAATTGCGCCCATGGTCCGGATCCTGTCAAAAGTGACGGGATTCAAATTAAAGCAAATATACGAACTGTTTCCCTCCGGGCCGGGGAAAGGCGCATGCAAGATGGCCGGTCTGCCGAAACCCACTGGGTGCGTCTAATCCACGCTGGATGATCCCTTGACGGTTGACAACGCTCTCCTGGTCGGATAAAGGGGGCCTGCTGTAGGGAAGGGGGGCGAGGTGCATTCTTTGGAATAAGGGCATAGGAAGATACCTTTTCTATGCCCTTATTTCTTGAGCCCATGAGAGATCCCCGGCGGAAAAAGCCGCCAGAATCACCCCTTGCATAGGTCCCTGTAAAGCCGGGGCCGGCGATGGGGCATAAAATAGCTCATGGAGTGTCTTCTCACACTGATTAAGTCTTTTTCCCTGAGCTCCGCCACAATCATCTTTTCGTGATTCCCCCTGTAACTGCCCAACAGTCGTCCCAGGGGGTCAAATATCATCACCACACCCGGAAAGTTATACCCTTCTCGGGTCTTTCCTACCTGATTGCAGGCAGCCACAAAAGTGCCGTTATCAAAGGCCCGGCAGGGCAAATGCCTGAGCCAGCTTTGATTCTTTTCCATAGGGGAACCCCTGGGAGAGGCATGAGGGATAAATATGATCTCCGCCCCCTTCAGGGCCATCACCGTATAGATTTCGGGGAAGTGGGCCTCATAACAAAGACTTATGCCGAAGTTGACCTTTTCATAGGAAAAGACTTGGATGCTGTCTCCGGCGCTGTATTTCTCCTTCTCCTTCGGGGATAGGTGGGTCTTTCTGTATGAGCCCAGCAGTCCTGATGGGCCGGCCACGATTTGCGTTATAAAGGGCTTTCTTCCTTGGCAAGGCTCGGCGATGCCTGCAATAATCAACAATCCCCTTTTCCGGGCTATCTCGACCACCCTTTCTACGGCGAGCTCAAAGGAGAAATCGTCGCTACTTCTTTCCGGATCATCGAGGGAGTAACCACTCAGGGAGAGTTCGGGGAAGCAAATTATATCCACGTCCATCTCCACGGCCTCATCCACAAAGGCCTTTGTCTTGGCCAGATTACCGTCTATATCCGATGTCTCTGAATGCATGCATACCGCTGCAATCCTCACATCTCTCATAGCTCTCTGGCTCCCTGCTGATCCCGGTAACAAGGTTTTCAGGGCCTTTTCATGCGCTACAGTTTCTTGGCAAGGATAATATACTTATCCACTATCAAGGGCTCGCCATTGTTTGAGGTATCGAACCGTCTGCCCGGATACGCGTTCCTCCCACTATAAAGGATGCGGTAGAGGGACTTTTCAAGGGCAACCTGGGCGGGTATGTGGTCGTTAAGCCAAAAACTGGTGAGGATAAGGGCCCCTTGCTCGTCCAGCAACTTCCTGGCCTGTTCAAAGATCCTGCGCCATTTCCTGGGCCCGTCACGGGAAGTGGCCAGATCCGGATGCTCAACTATAACGAGCTGAAAAGTCCCCTCTACATGGTTCCCCAAGTCCTGGGCGTCGCACGTAATCAATGTCACCAAGTCACCCAACACCTTCCTTGCATCTCCGAAGGCATCCTCGTTTTGGTCCACGCCCACGTAAACGGGAAAACCCAGCCCCTGGCCGGCCAAGTAAAAGGTAACCCCCAGAAAATTCCATTTCACGTTTTTTCCACACCCGATGTTGAGCACCCTTGGGTTCTTCCCCAAGGTGATGTCGTACCCTGACAAGTAGTCGGTCAATATCGACATCCATCGCCTGTCGGGTGTGCTTCCTTGGTCAAGGGTTAATCGGCTCATATGTAACCAACTACCAGGTCTCCAACCTCGCTCGTTCCATATCCCATTTTTCCGGCATCAAGGCTTTCCAGGTCTCTCTCCACGGCCTTCTTTACCGCGCCGAGGAGCGTTTGCGCGGCTTCATTCTCCCCAAGATACTCAAGCATCATCTGTGCCGCACAGATTGCTGCAATCGGATTTATCTTGTTCTGCCCGGTATATTTCGGGGCCGAGCCCCCGATCGGCTCGAACATTGCAGTACCATCTGGGTTGATGTTTCCACCTGCTGCCACCCCCATACCACCCTGGATTATGGCTCCCAGGTCGGTAATAATATCGCCGAAGAGGTTACTGGTAACAATTACATCAAACTGCTCCGGGTTCTTTACCATCCACATGCAAAGGGCGTCAACATGCTGGTAGTTGGCCTCGATATCCGGGTATTCCCTGTGGACTTCATAGAATACCCTGGTCCATAGATCGGACTCGTAGATGAGGACATTATTCTTGGCGCAAAGGGTCAGTCTCTTCTTGGCGTTTCTGTCCTTACAATATTCAAAGGCATAGCGGATGCATCTTTCTACGCCTTTCCTGGTGTTGACGGACTCCTGGATAGCTACCTCATCCGGGGTATTCTTTTTGAAGAATCCCCCTCCTCCAGCGTATATGCCTTCAGTGTTCTCACGTACCACCACAAAGTTTATGTCCTCCGGCCCCTTTCCCTTCAAGGGCGTATCCACGCCGGGGAAAAGGACCACCGGTCTGAGGTTGATGTAAAGGTCCAGCTCGAAACGCAATTTCAAAAGGATCTCCCTTTCAAGGATGCCGGGTTTGACATCAGGGTGACCGATCGCCCCCAAATAAATGGCATCCTTCTCTTTCAACTCCTCCAGGGTCTCATCGGGCAGGAGGATTCCCTCTTTGAGGAATTTCTCGCCGCCCAGATCGTATTCCTTGAACGCAAAGGAGATTTGGAATTTCTTTCCAAGGGCTTCCAGGGCCTTGATGCCCTCTGCCACCACTTCAGGACCAGTTCCGTCACCACGTATCACTGCTATATCATATGTTCCAGACATGCTGCATCCTTTCCATGAGCCTACTCGGGAAAAACTCGTTAAGGCCCCATCTGTCAGTCGCCATTGTTTGTCAGTCTCGAAATCCACTCAGGGACCATAATGTACTTCATCCCTAATCCCTAATAGGCATACCATATCGGAATAACGCCCTACTAGGGTCGCAAGAGAGTGTACCTACTTTTTCTTCCTGTTCTCGGGTCTCAGGGCCCTAACCGCAGCACCCGCCCTCCACATCTCAGAGTTTCTAATCTCGCCCAATTCCTTCTCCAGCCTCTCCCTATAATCGGGCGCACTGTTCGCCTCAAGCACTATTCTTGTCTCCTTGCCGGATACCACGCTTTCATAGAGTTCATCAAAGACCGGTGCCACTGCATCGCGGAACCGTGCCTTCCAGTCCAATGCGCCCCTCTGGGCCGTTGTGCTGCAGTTGGCGTACATCCAGTCCATGCCGTTCTCCGCAACCAGTCTTATCAGGCTCTGGGTGAGTTCCTCCACGGTTTCGTTGAAGGCCTCGCTGGGACTGTGGCCGTGTTTCCGGAGAAGGTTGTACTGGGCTTCCATGACACCTGCCAGGCATCCCATCAGGACTCCCCTCTCGCCTGTGAGATCACTATATACCTCTTTTTCGAATGTGGTCTCAAAGAGATACCCCGAACCTATTCCAATACCCAGGGCAAGGGTCCTTTCCCGGGCCCTTCCGGTAAAGTCCTGGTAAACGGCAAAACTGCTGTTGATACCGCTTCCATCCAAAAAATTCAACCTGACGTTACGACCCGAGCCCTTTGGAGCGACCATTATGACATCAATGTCCTCAGGAGGTATCACTCCTGTCTGATCCTTGTAAACAATCGAGAATCCGTGAGAGAAATAGAGGGCATCTCCCCTTTTGAGCGACCTCTTGACCGTATCCCAGGCCGCCATCTGCCCGGCGTCAGAGAGGAGATATAGGATTATGCTCCCCCTTTTGGCCGCCTCCTCAATAGGGAAAAGGGTTTCTCCCGGCACAAACCCGTCATCTCTCGCCTTGTTCCAATATACGGGTTCTTCCTCCCTCTGCCCTATTATCACCCGGAAACCATTGTCTCTTAAGTTGAGTGCCTGAGCAGGACCCTGAACACCATAGCCCAGGACAGCTATGGTTTCATCCTTAAGGACTTCCCTAGCCCTTTCCAAGGGAAATTCCTCAGAGGTTACGACCTCTTCCAATGTGTCCCCGAAATCTATCTTCGCCATGTATAAGCTCCTTTCTCTACCGATCTTTGTCTTTGTTTTGCAAGCGAATTGATGCCCAGACTCGTGCGAGATTCTCCCATCGCGAGCCCGGGCTTCTCCTTATCTCTCTTTCCCTATTTTTTTCTCCCTTCCCAGGGCTACGACACCAGTCCTCGCAATCTCCTTTATTCCCATGGGCTTCAAGAGATTCAGGAAGGCCACGATCTTGTCCTCATCGCCGGTCACCTCGATGGTATAGTAATCCACGTTGACATCTACTATTCTGGACCTGAATATGTCCACCATACGCAATATTTCCGCGCGATGCTCCGGCTTCGCCCTCACCTTGATCAGGGCCATCTCTCTCTCTACGTGATCCGTTCCGGTAAAATCAATCACCTTTATCACGTTGATCAGCTTGTTCAGTTGCTTCTTGATCTGCTCTACTATCAGCATATCCCCATAAGCCACAAGGGTGATACGCGAGACAAGGGGATCAGTCGTCTCAGACACGCACAGGCTGTCAATATTGAAGCCTCGACTACTGAAAAACCCTGCTATCCTGGATAGGACCCCAGGCTGGTTATCCACCAGTAGAGACAGTATATGTTTTTCCGTACCGTTCTCTTTCATACCTTTGCTCCCTCACGTAACATCCGTGCCTTGCTTTGGAACTACAACCTTGCACCATCCCTGACCACCTTCGAAGGGTTTAGACTAGACCAGAAGCATTTCGGTGATCGGGGCCCCGGATGGCACCATGGGATATACGCACTCCTCCCTTTCGACCAGGAAATCCATGATAACAGGTCTTGGGGTTGCGAGGCCCTTGCTCAACACCCGCTCTACCTCCTCCGGCTTTGTCGCCCTGAGTCCGACCGCACCATAGGCTTCGGCCAGCTTGACGAAATCGGGCGCGCATTCCATGTCAGTGCATGCATAGCATTTGTCGTAGAACAATTCCTGCCATTGGCGGACCATCCCCAGGTATCTATTGTTAAGTATCACCACCTTCACGGGCAGGTTGTATTGGACAACCGTGGCCAGTTCTTGAATGTTCATTTGGATACTCCCATCTCCGGCAATATCCACTACCAGCTTGTCCGGGCAGGCAACCTGTGCACCAACGGCAGCCGGCAGGCCGAAACCCATACAGCCTAGGCCTCCTGATGTAATGAACCTGTTTGGGTCGTTGAATTGATAGAACTGGGCGGCCCACATCTGGTTCTGTCCCACTTCCGTGGTAATGATGGCTTCGCCCCTCGTCAATTCATAGAGTTTCTCAACCACGAACTGGGGCTTTATGACGTCCTTTTGCTCGTAAGCGAGGGGTTCTCTTGACTTCCATTCATGGATTTGACGCAGCCATGCCCTTCGTGTCTTCTTGAGGTCCCCCAGATCCCCCTGGTCCAGCATCTTGTTCAACTTCTCCAGTGTAATCCTGCAGTCACCCACTATGGGTACGTTTACCAGGATATTCTTCCGGATGGACGTGGGATCAATGTCAATATGTATTATCTTTGCCTGCTTTGCAAAGGAATCCGTCTTCCCTGTGACCCGGTCATCGAAACGCACACCGATGGCTATCAGCAGGTCGCATTCGCCAGTAGCGGTATTAGCCCGGTACGTTCCATGCATTCCTACCATTCCCAGCCACAGAGGGTCCTTGCCAGGGAAAGCCCCCAGGCCCATGAGGGTGGATGTAACGGGTGCCTGAATCTTTCTGGCAAAGTATTTCAATTCATCTGCCGCACCGGAAAGGATTACTCCGCCTCCTGCAAAGACCACAGGCTTCTTGGACTCCTTTATGAGCTTAACGGCCTTTGGCAATTGATTCACGTTCGGTTCATAGGTGGGGTTATAGGACCTGAGTCGTATCTCCTTGATCGGCCTGTACTGGGTGGTCGCCTGCACGCAGTCTTTGGGCAAGTCAACCAAAACCGGGCCGGGCCTTCCTGTCTTTGCGATGTAGAAGGCCTCCTTTATGATTCTTCCAAGGTCTCTCACGTCGGTCACCAGGTAGTTGTGCTTGGTGCAAGGCCTTGTTATGCCGACGATGTCCACCTCTTGAAAAGCATCGTTCCCGATGAGCTGGGTCGGTACTTGCCCGGTAAGGACTACGATCGGGACGGAATCCATGTAGGCCGAAGCTATTCCCGTCACCGTGTTGGTGGCACCGGGCCCCGAAGTCACGAGGCAGACGCCTACTTTGCCCGATGCCCGGGCATACCCGTCCGCCGCATGGACGGCCCCTTGCTCGTGCCTCACGAGTATATGCTTGATGTCCGACTTGACCAGTTCATCGTAGATGTCGATGACGGCCCCTCCAGGATAGCCGAAAATGGTATCAACTCCCTCTTCCTGGAGTACCTTTACCAATATCTGTGCTCCTGTCAATTTGATGGCCACCCCTCCTTTCTAGATGCGCTATTTGACTATGGCCCCTTCACTTCCCGAAAGCACGCTCCGGGCATACCTGGACAAATACCCGGTCTTGATCTTGGTCTCCGGTGGTCTCCACTTCGATTTCCGCCTGTTCAGTTCCTCTTCGCTCAGTTGGGCATCCACACGCTTATTGTTTATGTCAACAATAATTCTATCCCCGTCCTTCAGCAGGGCGATTGGTCCTCCTTCCATCGCCTCCGGTGAAACATGGCCTATGGAGGCACCCCTGGTAGCCCCCGAGAAACGGCCGTCCGTAATCAAGGCCACACTCTCGTCAAGTCCCATACCTGCAATGGCCGACGTGGGTGCAAGCATTTCCCTCATGCCGGGGCCGCCCTTGGGGCCTTCATAACGGATTACAATCACGTCTCCCTCCCTTATTCTTCCACCCATTATGGCCTCGGTCGCCTCCTCCTCGGAATCAAACACCCTGGCCGGCCCTTCATGATAAAGCATGCTTTTGGCTACGGCGGATTGTTTGACCACGCATCCCCCCGGGGCCACGTTGCCGTGCAGGATTGCGAGACCCCCTTCCTTATGGTAGGGGTCCTTCGTGCTCCTTATGACTGCCGGATCCTTGATCATGGCATCCTTGATGTTTTCCGCCACGCTCTTCCCTGTTACGGTCATACATCCCTCGTTGATAAGGCCTGAGGTGGAAAGCTCTTTCAGGACAGCGATTACACCGCCTGCCCTGTCCAGGTCCTCCACGTGGTGCCGGCCTGCAGGGCTCATGCGGCAGAGATTCGGCGTCCTCCGGCTCACCTCGTTGACCCTATCCAGGCTGAGGGGGACTCCTGCTTCATTTGCAATGGCCTGAAGGTGAAGCACCGTGTTTGTCGAACACCCGAGGGCCATGTCGACCGCAAGGGCGTTGGTGAAGGCCTCTTCCGTCAATATATGCCTGGCCGTGATTCCCTTGTCCAGGAGCTCCATGATTCTTACACCTGCTTCTTTGGCAAGCCTGATCCTTGCTGCCATTACCGCGGGAATGGTTCCGTTCCCGGGCAAGGCCAGCCCTATGGCCTCGCTTAGGCAGTTCATGGAATTGGCAGTGAACATCCCGGCACAGGAGCCGCATGTCGGGCATGCCTCGTTTTCGATGGCATCGAGGGTCTCCTGGGCCATCTTGCCGGAACGAACGGCGCCCACCGCCTCAAACACGGTTACCAGGTCTATCTCTCTACCCATCTCCTGTGGATGTCTTCCCGCAAGCATGGGTCCCCCGCTGATAACGATACAGGGGATGTCCAACCTTGCGGCCGCCATTAACATACCGGGCACTATCTTGTCGCAATTTGGCACCAACACGATGGCGTCAAAGGCATGGCCTTTCACCATGACCTCTATGGAATCCGCTATGAGCTCCCGGCTGGCAAGGGAGTACTTCATCCCCACGTGGTTCATGGCGATGCCGTCACACACCCCTATTGTTCCAAAGGCCAGGGGCAGACCCCCTGCCATGTAAACCCCGGCCTTGACAGCCTCAACGATCTTGTCCAGATGGATATGGCCCGGTATGATGTCGTTTGCCGAATTGGCTATGCCTATTAAGGGCCTTTCTATTTCTTGATCCGTATACCCCATGGACTTGAAGAGGGATCGATGTGGTGCCCGGTCAATACCCCTCTTCACCCTGTCGCTTATCATTGCCTTTTGATCCTCCGTGAAAAGATGACCTCCGATCTGTACTCCATTTTCGATACCTTCACCTTCCCTTAGTCCACCCCGTGGGCCATGCCTCTCAGAGTGGCTTGTATGCCCCTGCTGCATATCTGGACAAGGCTAGAAGGAGCCCTTCTCCTTGATGTATGCCACGAGGCCGCCTGCCCTGACAATCTCCATCATGAAATCCGGGATCGCCTTTGCCCATGTCTTCTGCCCTTCTCTCTCACCCTTGATTTCCCCCGTACCAAGGTCTACCCTGACCCGGTCTCCCTCGGAGAACAGGTCCCATGCATCTTCTGATTCAAGCAGGGGAAGCCCTATATTGAAGGCGTTTCTGTAGAAAATCCGCGCAAAGCTCCTTGCAATCACAAGGGCAATGCCACATTCCTTTATGGCCCAGGGGGCGTGCTCCCGGGAGGAACCACACCCAAAGTTTCTCCCCCCAACGATGATGTCTCCAGGTTCGACTCCGTCCTTGAATCCCGGCCTTACGTCGGCGAAACAATTCTTGGCCAGTGTCTCCTTGTCTGAAACATTTAGAAACCTGGCAGGAATTATGACATCAGTATCAATGTTGTCTCCAAACTTCCATATCTTACCTTTAAATATCATGCTTTCCCTCAAGCAGGCCCCTGTAAGAGATGCCGCACCGGGACCATCTATAGTTCTTCCGGCGAACAGATCCTCCCCTTGATGGCTGAAGCAGCTGCAACCGCCGGCCCTGACAAAAACACCTCGCTCTTCGGGTGTCCCATACGTCCGACAAAATTCCTGTTCGTGGTGGATAGTGCCCTTTCTCCCTCGGCCAGTACTCCCATATGTCCTCCCAGGC
This sequence comes from Deltaproteobacteria bacterium, assembly GCA_019308985.1. The sequence continues at coordinate 20,614 of JAFDHB010000075.1, forward strand.
ACGGCCCGCAGCAGGGAGGACTGATTACCGCCCCGGCATCCAGGAACGCGCTGATAACTCCGCTCTTGACAGCCTCTTTGTAAATCGACGCCGAACCTGGCGCAATGATTAATCTCAGCCCCCCATGGACCGAGCGGCCCTTCAAGATACTTGCCGCTGTCTCCAGATCTTCCATCCTGCCGTTGGTGCAGGAGCCTATGACAACCTGATCGATGGCAATATGCCCTACCTCGGAAATAGGCCGCACATTGTCCGGGGAGTGGGGGAACGCGACCTGGGGTTCGATCTGATCCACATCAATCTCCACCGTCCTTTCATATACGGCACCCTCGTCGCTCTCAAAGAACACCGGCTCTCTCTGCGCACGTTTCATGATGTAATCCCGGGTTATCTTGTCAGGTTCTATGATCCCGTTCTTGGCACCTGCCTCTACAGCCATATTCGCCATCGTGAGTCTATGATCCATGGAAAGGTCCCTGATAACCTCGCCCGTGAATTCCATGCTCCGGTACAGTGCACCTTCAACTCCAAGTCTACCCAGTGTATAGAGAATCAGATCCTTTCCCCCCACCCATTCCCGGAGTTTGCCGCGGTACTCCAGCCTTATGGTCGGAGGGACCTTGAGCCACGTCCTTCCCGTAGCCATAACAACGGCAAGATCAGTGCTGCCAACACCCGTAGCAAAGGCGCCCAGGGCACCGTAAGTGCAAGTATGGCTGTCCGCACCGATAACAATATCCCCCGGCAAGACAAGGCCCTTCTCGGGGAGGATCACATGTTCTATGCCTCCCTCGCCCAACTCATAGTAATGGATGATACCTTGTTCCCTCGCAAAATCTCTGACAAGCTTTGCCTGTTGGGCTGATTGGATATCCTTGTTGGGCACAAAATGATCGGGTATCAGGGCCACCCTTTCCCTATCGAATACCTTGCCGATGCCTATCTCCCTGAATTCCTTGATGGCAAGAGGGGCTGTAATGTCGTTGGCAAGGGCCAAGTCCACATTGACCCTTATAAGATCTCCCGGACTGACGCGCTCAACCCCGGCATGGGATGACAGGATCTCTTCCGTTATGGTCATGGGATGCTTCATCGTCCAAACCGACTCCTCTCATAAGAATCGCGCTCAAGTTCATTCACCCGAAGACTAGGCCGGAGACAGCGTATCATACGGGCCCACCCGACAGGATGTCAATACCTGGTTACAATCCCCTTTCTTCCATGGCAAGGGATGGATTGTTTTTGAGGTACTCGAGCCTGTTGAGTCCATTTACATATGCCTTGGCGCTTGCCGTAAATATATCCGGGTCCGCGCCCTTTCCAAGCGCAACCAAGCCGTTCTCCTGCAGCCGCACGGTTACTTCACCCTGAGCATCCGTCCCCCCGCTGATCGCGTTGATCGTGAAACGGATTAGTTTCGAGCGGGTCTCCGTGAGCTTGGCTATGGTGTTGAAGGTAGCATCAATAGGCCCGACACCAAAACCTGCCCCTTGCTTGATTTCACCATCTATCTCCAGCTTTACCGTTGCGGTAGGCACTGCCACCGTCCCACTCACGATATTCAGGTATTCCAGCTTGTACTTGTCCGGGACCCTCAGGACCTCCTCTGCGATCAATACCTCCATATCTTCGTCGAGGATCTCCTTTCTCTTGTCCGCAAGTTCCTTGAACTTCTCGAACACCCGGTTCAAATCCTCCTCTTCAAGTTCATATCCCAATTCTGCCAATTTCTTCTTAAAGGCGTGTCTGCCCGAGTGTTTCCCCAGGACCAGTCGATTGCTGGCGAGCCCGATGGTCTCGGGTTCCATGATCTCGTATGTCATCCTGTGTTTGAGGACCCCGTCTTGGTGAATCCCTGCCTCATGGGCAAAGGCGTTCGCTCCCACCACCGCCTTGTTGGGCTGCACTACGATTCCCGTGACCATGCTTACCAGCCTGCTCGTGGGATAGATCTCCCTCGTGTCAATGTTGGTCGTGAGACCGAGGTAATCCCTGCGCGTGTAAAGTCCCATAACCACTTCCTCGAGGGAAGTGTTGCCTGCCCTCTCACCTATCCCGTTGATGGTGACTTCCGCCTGGCGTGCGCCTGCCCTCAGCCCTGCGAGGGTGTTTGCCGTGGCTAGCCCGAGATCGTTGTGGCAATGTACGCTCAGGACCGCCCTGTCTATGTTCGGCGTGTGTCTCCGGATATAGTTTATCAGCTCGCCAAATTCATCAGGCATTGCATATCCCACCGTGTCCGGTAGGTTCACCGTGGTTGCACCAGATTCTATCACCGCTTCAAAAATACGACAGAGAAAATCCCTGTCGCTCCTGGATCCGTCTTCCGCGGAGAATTCCACGTTCTCGGTAAAAGATCTTGCATATTTTACCGCTTCAACAGCAGCCCTGACCACTTGGTCACGGGTC
>JAFDHB010000076.1 GCA_019308985.1 Deltaproteobacteria bacterium
GCCTAAAGGCTCCCCTACCCTTGAAAATCAATTCACTAAAAAGGTGAATAGAAAAGATCAAAAAGGGTTTGCAATTCTGAGTTTTGCCCCAACCCTTGCGAAATTCGGGTTCAATAAGTAAATTGTATGTCCTCAAAAAGAATAGGCCAGATCGACATTTTACATCATAATGCATAATCTATGTTGGGCATACCTGAATTTACTTTTCCACTCCGCAGAAAGCCCTTGACATGTATATCCCTGCCATATACGATAACCCATAATGGAAAGTGATTTTGACAATTTTTTGGGCTTCCAGTGGGACCGAGGTAATATCGATAAAAACCTCATCAAGCACAACGTTGAGAACTGGGAGTGCGAGCAGGTATTCTTCAACAAACCACTCCTTGTTCTCGAAGATCCGGGGCACTCGCTAGCTGAAAAGCGATGGGCCGCATTTGGCAAGACAGATGCAGGTCGTCTCCTTGCAGTGGTATTCACAAAGAGGGGCAACCTGCTTAGAGTCATTTCCGCAAGGGACATGAACAAGAAGGAGAGACAGTTTTATGAAGAAAATGAATAAAAGAATTCCGAAGTTCAAGAATGAAGACGAGGAGCGAGAATTTTGGGCTACCCATTCCCCGCTCGATTTTTTTGATGCGAAAAATTTCAAAAGGGCTTCTTTTCCTAAACTGAAGCCATCGCTAAAATCTATCTCAATCCGTCTCCCAGAGGATATGCTGGCTGAACTAAAAACGCTCGCAAACAAGAAAGATGTACCTTATCAGAGTCTGGCAAAGATCTACCTTGCCAGACAAATTGCCCTGGAACGTGGATTTTTCCGAAGTGCTCAAAAGAAAAAAAGAGGGAAAGCTGATGCCCAACAAGTCACTGGAGCTGATTTCTGAAAGGCTGCGGCCTTTCAGAAACGGCTCAGTTCCCACGTTGGGCGAGAAAAATGAATTACAAAAGTAAGGCTGGAAAATTCTGTGTACTTTGAGATAATTGGAGAGATCGAGGAGATTGAAACCATTGCCATCGGGGGAAGGATTCGTGATATTATGCGAATTCAGAAGCAGTACGGCCCTGGCAGATGGCGAAAACTCAAAGGATTTGCAAAAGTTAGGCTCCAGAGCGGCAATATACGTAAAGCTGAATTACACTGGTACGAAGCCCACGGCATTGGTAAAAAGAAAATAAAAATCAAAAGATTTTTGGATTAGAGATATGGCAAAACTAAAAGAAAATCCTGAATTTGTGCTTTGCGTAGAGAATAAGGACTGTGAAGATTTGGAGAAGCGCAAGATTTATCAAATACTCCCGGATGATGAGGCCGAAAAGGAAGGTTATCTTAGAGTCGTTGACGAATCCGGTGAAGACTACCTTTATCCCCGGTCCTATTTCATTCACATCCGATTACCGCGCAAAGCGCAAGAGGCGCTACAAGTATCAAAATAGATTTAGGGTATCGCCCAGCATGTCAATGCAGCGGATGCGGTAAACCGCACCGCTGATTTCCGCGTTAGGTTCCAATATTGATGAATAAACGAGTTTGGGCATTTTCTTATGAGTGAAAAGCTAAAAGAGATAAAAAACAAGAATCAATATGACGCCATATTTGATACTCCTCAAAAGCGTGAAGAAGTACAGGCTGCAGGCTGCCTGCAGGCTGCTGCAGGCTGGGTCGAACCAAGGCAACTACTTGAAATTTTGTGGGAACAGTGTGAAAGGTGCCCTGTTTTAGGGCTTAGAAGGCCATTTTTGGCATGAAAATGGCCCTGTTAAGAAAGGGGCTACGAAAATGCCTCGGGCGAATAGGCATTACATTCCCGGCTATGTTTGGCACATTACTCATCGTTGCCATAAGAGAGAATTTCTTCTGAAATTTGCCACCGACCGCCGCCGATATCTCCGCTGGGTTTTCGAAGCCAAGAAGCGGTTCGGGCTGAGTGTGCTGAATTACGTAGTTACGTGCAATCATACACATCTTCTAGTAAGGGACAACGGGGGAAGAGATGTTATCCCTAACTCGATTCAACTGATCGCAGGACGGACGGCGCAGGAATTCAACCAGAGGAAGAATCGGAAAGGGGCGTACTGGGAAGACCGGTATCATGCCACGGCAGTGGAGACAGATAGTCACCTGAGGCAATGCATGGTCTATATGGATCTCAACATGGTTCGAGCTGGGGTTGTGTGCCACCCCTCGGAGTGGCCGTTTAGTGGATACAACGAAATCCAGAGACCTCGTAAGCGCTATGCACTGGTTGACTATGAAGGGTTAAGTGAATTACTTAATCTTAAGGGGATGGACGATGTTGGTAATGCCTATCGAGGATGGATAGAGGAATCACTGCGGGAAGGTCACCTAGATCGAGATGGAAAGTGGACAGAGAGTATTGCGGTGGGGAGCGAGTCATTTATCAGTGTGACAAAGGAGAGACTTGGGGCTAAAGGGATAGGGCGCGAGGTGATTGGACGAGACGGGAGCTTTGAACTTCGGGAGTCTCCAGCTCCTTACAAGGACGTTTCAGGGCACGAAAACTGCCGTTTAAGGCCTAAAAACGACTATTTTTGGAATGCTAACGATGAGATACCAATAAGATAGCTCGGTTCGACCCCAAGGCAGACAAGGCAGCAAGGCGCGCCAAGGCCGCACCCCAAGGCACGAGGCAGCAAGGCAAGGCCAAAGGCCAAATGAATTCTCTTGGTGAAAGTGGTAGTCACGATAGTCAACAACGTCCCCTCATTCACACTCATTCATAGGAGGGTAACATGGACAAGGTGGCTCGGATCAGCCAGAACAATCTCTACGACCTTTCAGGCAACAGGATAGGGTATATTTCTCATAATGACCTGTACGGAGAGCATGGCAAGAAAGTCGGTTACGTGGTCAACACAGAGATCTACGATGCCAACGGTAGTAAGATCGGACACGTCCTCTATTCGGAAGTCTATGATAAATACGCACTCAAGGTGGGCTCTATGACCTTCGACAATATTTATAGTTCAGGAAGCCTGGATATTTCAACGGCGGATGGTCTTGCCCTGGCCCTGGGGCTAGCCAAATGTTACTACCTTGGTAACGGTTAATCTCCCATAAGATCTCCTGGGGCTGAGACAGGCCCTTTGCAAGCCCCATGATGCGAGAAAATGTCGAGCCTCTACATGAAAGACGCCTTCTAACAGGCTGTGAATCCTGGCGCCATTGACTTGAGATAGAGTAACACTTCGAATACCTTTCCTTCAATCGCCCCCCTTGAAAACTCCATTCGACATCATTGACGATCAGCATACCTGGCATCTGTCCGGCCCTATCCACCTGGCTTGTCCCGGGTCATACCCTTGACACGGTTGTTATGAATATTAATTTCTAGTTAGATACTAGGAAATATCTCCAAACAGGAGCAAAGGGATGCCCCTACTTGCAAAGACAGGATACCAGCCGAGGATCAAACTGACGAAAAAGATGCCAGCTGCAATCTAAAAGGTTGTCTGTGTTTTCAGAAATTGTATTATTGTTGACTTTAATGCTGCTTTATATTAAAATTCAAAGAATTGGCCAAGGATTATATGAAGTTTACGAGGGCTTCTATAAAAAGGAAAACAGTCCATGATTAAGCTTTACGTGATGGATGAAACAGGGGAAGGTCAGTCCTTTGATCTTGAACGGGATACGGTTTACGTGGGGAGGGGATCTCGCAGTGACATTCGGATAAAAGACAGATCGGTCTCAAGAAGTCATCTAAAGATCGTCAAGAGGGAAGGCAGGTTTTTCATAGTGGATCTGGGGAGCAGGAACGGGACGTTTGTCAACGGAGAGCAGATAGACCCAGGGGTAGAAGTAGAAGTGGAGGAGGGGGTTCCCATAGTGATCGGAATGAGTGTCGTTTGTGTGGGAAAGGCCTGCTTGGACGAAGTCATGCCTTTCCTGGATTCTTTGAGCGGGGACGCCGAACTGATAGTTGCCGATAGGCCGATGACACCTGTGAAGAACATGGAATTGATTAATAGGGTATCCGAGGTATTGACAAAGTCTTCGAACATCTACGAGATCTTGGAAAAAATACTAGATGGAATAATGGACGTGTTGAGGAGGATCGACAGGGGAGTAATAATATTGTTCGATGAGGAAACCGGAAAGATCTCGGATGTCATTACGAAGACCAAGGACAGTCATGATACGACAATGAGACTATATAGCAGAACCGTTGTCGATAGGGTGAAGGAAGAAGGAAAGCCGGTAATGATGCGGGACACCTTTCAAGAAACCAACGTTGATATCTCGGATAGCATGAAGTTGATGAATGTGAGGTCGGTATTGTGCGTGCCCCTTCTGGCAAAGTCCAGGGTAAGAGGGGTATTGTACATAGATTCGGTCAAGAAACCCCACGGGTTTCGAGACGATGACCTGTCACTCCTGACGGCACTCAGCAGCCCTACGGCCATAGCAATAGAAAATGTCAAACTCCACGGCAAGGGGAGAGACAGCAGGCTGCACTAGTCCGTCATAGAAATTGAGGCCTCCTTTTTTCCAAAAAGGCCTTGATCCCTTCGATTCCATTAGGGTGATCCGCACACCTTGAAAGGAAATCTCTTTCCCGTTCCAGTTGAGTATCGAGTGAAGTGTTGAATGAGTCATTGATCAAGAGCTTTGAGGCGGAAAAAGAGGACAAGGGTCTTTGGTTGACCTCTCTGATCAGTTCCGCGGCCCTGCCGACGGCTTGGCCGTCCGGCACCACCTCCGTTACAAGGCCGAGCTTCAGGGCAGGCTCCGAGGAGATGGGGCGATCCAGTGCGGCGATCTCCAGGGCCTTGGCCATACCAACGAGCCTGGTGAGGGTAAAGGTGCCGCCGCCGTCGATACTCAGTCCGTTTGAAGTGTAAGCCTGCCTCAAGGTGGCTGAAGACTCCATGACCCTGAAGTCGCAGGCAAGCGCCAAAGAAAAGCCCCCGCCTGCGGCCGGCCCGTTGAGAGCGGCAATGACCGGCTTCGGCATGCGGCGTATTTCAATAATGGCCTGGTGGTATCTGGCCGCCAATGCATAGAATGCATCGCCGGGGCTCTTGGCGAATTTAGACAAGGACCTTAGGTCCCCCCCGGCACAGAAGGCCTTGCCTTCTCCCGTCAATATTACACCCATGATTCCAGGGTCTCTCCCGATTTCCATAAGCCGCTCCGATAGTTCTACTACCATGTCCCGATCGAAGGCGTTATAGTACCGGGGCCTGTTGAGAGTCACTTTCGCGATTCCATCCGTGACGTCAACCTTTATTGTTTTTTCCATCTCCTATCTCCTTTTATGCAAATCGCAAGATAGTCAAGGGGAGAATAGCAAATCGGAGCCATTGGGGGAAAGGAAAAAAATACCTCATGGAGGTTCTTTCGAGATCCTATCGTACCTTTCGATGAAATAAAGCGTCCCTCCCACAGGAGCGAAGGAGAGGAGGAGAAGGTTCAGGCCTGGAACCAGGAAAAGAAGCCCGAATCCGAGATGGAAGGAAATGTTCTTGAACAGGAGCTTAAGGCGGGACCTGAAAGGGATCATACGTCTGGCAGGGACAAGGTCCGTATTGTCCCAAGCGAGAAATACGATAGTAAGCCCTGAGGAGAGAAAGATCATGATGGGACCAATGGCCACGAACCAGCTTATCACCATGAGGAAGAAGGAAATCAGGATAGGCAGAATGGCCCTGGGTATCTCCTGCTTAACCAGGTAGAGAAACAGTTTCCAGAAGGATATCTGGCGGGGTTCTTTGACCTTCCCTGTCAGCTTTCGTTCCGTGCGGCGGGACATGAGATCCATTAGCAGGACGCTGAATAGGACTTGTGAGATAAGATAGGAAAATACAGCCGAGACTCCCACCAGGAAAGCTGATATGATCCAGCAAAGTACCGTCCACAGCCACCCCAACCAATAACCCTGAGGTCGTGACCATATGATGTCTATTATTTCCTTGTGATAAACAAGTATGACTCCCGCCAGAAGGATCGTAAGGATGATCACAAGGGCGAATCTCGCGAGACCACACAGGATCAGCTTGATATCAGTGATACCCATGCGAAGCCCTCTGACGCTGTAACTGATCCCCCTGATAAAGTCCAAGACAGTCCTCCCAGCGCAGCACGCTTTCAACCTATTATCTATACCCTGGAAAAATATTTTGCAAATGATTCCAAATCTGATTTAATGGCAAAAACCTTCAAGGTGGGATGCTTGATGTCTGCAATATGGAGGATGAAAAAATGGACAGACCGATTGACGACTATTGGAACATCCGATTGAGGAGCCTCAAGGAGGCCCTGGAGGGAAACAATTTCGAGGTATATCTCGCCGAGGCCCCCCCCAGGGCTAAGGAGATCGTACTTGAAGAAATCATTCCAAGGACAGGAGCAAAGAGTGTATCATGGGGGGGATCAATGACATTCAGGGTAACAGGATTGTATGAAGCCCTGGCAAAGAGCCCTCATTTGAGAGTTGTGGATACCTATGATCATAGCCTCCCCCGCGAAGAAATAATGGAGAGGCGCCGGCAGTCATTACTGGTGGATCTTTTCATCACAGGGTCGAATGCCGTCACCGAGGACGGGCAGATCGTAAACCTGGACATGTACGGGAACAGGGTGGCCGCCGTTACCTTCGGACCAAAGCACGTGATCATCCTAGTGGGCCGAAACAAGGTAGTGGCGGACATAGATGAAGCCATGCACAGAATAAAGAACTACGCAGCTCCTACAAATGCCATGCGGCTGGAAAAGAAGACTCCTTGCACCAAGACATCCTTTTGCCAGGAGTGCAAGAACGATGACAGGATATGCAATACCTGGACGATCACGGAAAAATCCTTTCCCAAAGGGAGGATCAAGGTCGTTTTGATTAACGAGGACCTGGGATTATGAACGGAGCATGGAGAAATCGCTTCACATGAAGCCCGGCAGGAAAAGGACTGTTGAAGGGAAGGCAATGAGGATGATCATGACGATCAGGTCACAAATAAGAAATGGCGCGGCTGCCAAACATATCTCTCCCATCTTTGTCCCTACTGGTGCGGATCCTTTCATCACAAAAAGAAGGATGCCGAAGGGCGGTGTTGACATGGCCATTTCCAAGTTGAGGAGTATGAGAATAGCAAACCAGATCGGGTCGTATCCAAGGCCTTGGATGACGGGCATGTAAATGGGAATCGTGATCATCATCATGGAGACCTGCTCCATGAAGGTGCCTAGAATCATGAGGATCAACATCATGGCGATCAGGACAACAAGCCTGGGCATTTGAAGGTCGTTGATAAGATTCACCAATCCAATCGTGGACCCTGTAAAGGCCTGAATACTGCTATAGGTCTTGGAAGCGCCAATAATCATAAAGGCCATCACCGAAACTCTAAGCGTTCCATTAAGGGACTTGTGCAAAACGGCTAAACTAAATTTTCTGTAGCAACATGCCAGAATAATCGAACCTAAAGCCCCCGTGGATGCTGCTTCGGTTGGTGTCGCAACACCGAGGAAAATAAAACCGAGGACCAGAAAAAAGATGAACCCGAGAGGGAGAACGTATTTTGCAAATTCTGAAAACTTCTCCAGGAGCGTGTGATGCGCCACCTCATAGACAGGGGCGAGTGATGGGTTGATACGTGATCTCCCAACGACATAAAGGGAATATAACATAGCCAGCATAAAACCGGGTACAGCCCCTGCGATCAGCACCTTTCCCACAGAAATCTGCGCGAGGCTTGCATAAACAACTGCCAAAGCGCTCGGTGGAATGAGCATGGCCAGTCCGCCGACCCCTACGATAGGGCCCAGTATCATGGGATTCTTATAGCCACGTTCCTTCATTTCAGGCACCATGATTTCCCCAAGCATGGCAGTATTTGCAATGGTAGACCCGCTCAGGGTAGAAAACAGGGCACCTCCGGTGATGACAATCAAGCTCAGTCTACCGGGGAGTTTTCCTATTAACTTGTCAAACACATCCAGGGTCTGCTTTGCCATGCCTGAATGAAGCATCAACTCACCCATGAAAACAAAAAGCGGGATTGGGGCTAATGAGAAGCTTACCAGGGATGTAAATATCTGCTGTACGGAAAGGCTCAGACCATCCATCCCTCCCATAAAGACATAGGCCCCTATGAAATTAATCAGAAGAAATGCAAAAGCGATGGGGAGTCCCAGGGCAAGGAAAAATAACAAGCCCCCTATCAAAAACGCCAATATCTGCCACCACTCCATATCTTTGTCTCCTGCTCAAGTTATCTCAAATGGGGACTTTTGAACGGTCCACTGATTCATCCTCTGCACGGCCAGATTTGGATCGCAATTTTTCAAAGAATTGTCGGCCAAACTGAATGGAAAGGGCGAGACCCCCGATGGGGATAATGAGAAAAAGCGGAAATTTTGGGACGGTTGTCCCTTTTACCTCCATGATCCCCCGTTGAAAGAGGTCAATAGCGTGGAGGGTTCCGAACAAGAAGATGATGATGGAGACTATCAACCCCAATATATCATCAAAGATTTCCACCTTTCTCCGTATTTTGGGATGAAGCCGCACGATAACAGTATCAATCCGGATGTGCCCGCCTTCTCTCAGGAGCCATGCGGCACCCAGGAAGGTGAACCACAAAAGGCCATACTCCGTAAACTGAAGCGTCCAGATCGGCGGTCGAAAACCCAAATACCGCATCACGGATACATAGGAAACGGTAAACGTTATGGCTAAGATGATAATTCCGGCCAAGTAAGTCATGAATTCAATGATAATATCAAAGCAACTCTTGCGAGTTCTTCCATCCCTTGCGGCCATGCGTTATCTCCCAATAGTACTCGAATCTCCCCGGGATGCTCCATGATTTGGACCCGGGGCTGAGTTATGGATCCTTTCCAAATTGCACAGAGTGCGTGCTTTCCCCGGAACGGGCCATCCTAGCGGCAAAGAAATCTGTCAAGCGTCATGCCAACGGTGACATTCTCCGCACTGTGTACGAGGAATGCCACCGACAGGCTACCTATTTTGTGAGCAGTCTGCGTAATATTGGCGTATATTTCGACTCCATTCTGAGTTGGCCTTTCCACCCTTCCTCATAGGCCATATCAAGATATTTCTTCGTTTCTGTAGGCGAGAATTCGATGATTTCCAAGCCGGCTTTTTTCAGCAATGGATACTCATTGGAGATCTCCTTTTCGGTCCTGGCATCGATGGCGATAACCTCCCGCCGTAAGGCTCCTAGGAGCACCGCCTGGATGTACTTCGGCAGAGAATCCCATTTCTTGGCATTCATAAGAAGCGGGTGAGACACCTTATAGAAAGGTGGACCGACAACGTATTTGGTCACCTCATGCCAACCCCAGGTTCTTATAGTGTACAAAGGCCACATGAAACCATCCGCGACGCCCCGTTCCAGGGCTTGGTAGACTTCACCAGGAGCTATATTAACGGGGGTGGTGCGGAGGGCTTTCAGAAAATCCACGTACATGGCAGATGTGCGAATCCGCAAACCTCTTAACTGATCCAGGCTGGTAACTTTCTTGATGGTGTACAATTGAAAGGGCAGCTGGCTGCCCAGTGCACCCAAATAGGTGACATTCATCAGTTTTCGATGGATCTCATCAAGAATGGCATCAACCCCTATATCCTTTTCTTCCTGGGAAGTGAGTTGTGACAGCTTCGTGCAATTGGCAGCCGGCGCCATCCCCGCGTAATATGCCGCAGTGCCGTAATACATGTCTACTGTCCCAGCTCTGAGAGCTTCGGGCTGATCCCTCATGGGAATGGCTTCAGGCCCCCCGATATATTTGATCTCCACCTCACCGGGATAGTACTTTTGAAGCATTTGATTGGCCCGCTTGATATAAGGCAGATAATCTCCTGCAACGCCGGTATGATTTTTGCCCCAAGCGCTAATGGCTTTAAGGGTGATCTTTTTTGCTGTAGCCTGGTTTACAGAGAAAAAAGAGAGACTCATGAACACACAAAGGCATAGAGCCACTGTTGTACGAATTAGATTTTTCTTCAACATAATTCTCACCTCCAATGTTCAAAGGGTTTAGTGCCAGAATCTCGCTAACTATCCATAATGTCTAAAAAAGTATCACCCCCTTTCCGATTTAGCCCTTCATCTATGATGGCTTATTGATTATGAATAAGAGGTTTCTCTATCGCTCTATGTAATTGATGAGGCCCCTCCTCTCACCTTTAAGAAATCTATTGAGATTCTCTTCAAGGGTGGGAAGAACCTGATCCGGATAGATGTCGCTTTTGCCTCCAACATGGGGAGAGATTATAACGTTCTGCATACCCCATAAGGGGTGGTCTGAAGGGAGAGGTTCGGTGCAGAATACGTCAAGACCTGCCCCCGCGATCTTCCCCTTTTTCAGCGCATCTACCAGGGCCTCCTCGTCAACCGTTTCGCCCCTTCCTATGTTTATGAAGAAGGCAGTGGTCTTCATGGCATCAAATTCCTTTGGCCCGATTATTTTCAGGGTTTCCGGAGTGGCAGGAACCACGTTGATGAAATAGTCCACCTCCTCGAGAACGCCTAAGAGCTCATCAGGGCCGTGTGAGAAGTCCACGAAATCGATCTTTCTCTTTTTGCGAGTGATGCCGTACACCGTCATGTCGAATGCCTTACATTTCCTCGCGATCTCTTTTCCTATAACCCCGACGCCAAGGATGCCCACGTTCTTCCTGTAGAGAAGCGAGACCCGTCTGGAATCCCAAATCCTCTTGTCCTGATTTCGCACGGTTTGAGGGAACTTGCGGGTCAGGGCCAGCATAAGGAGGAAAGCGAGCTCGGACATTTGAGGGCCATGGATACCTCTTGTTGAAGTCAAAATGACGTCTTTAGGCAAGGAAGGGATGCTCAATATATAGTCCACGCCTGTTATCAAGCACTGGATCCATTGAAGCCTCTTGGCCTTTTTCATGAAATCGTCACGGAACTTCTTTGCCATCAGTATGTCTATTGTCCCCATGATTTCCAATACATCCTCCCCCGGTTCGGCGGCATGAATGGACAGCCCGGGGAATTTTCTTTCAAGTTTCTCCTTGATGTAGGCTGCATCTTCATCATATATGAGCAAACGCATCTCTTTCATATGGTCGATCTCCCTTGGTAAGGACTGGTCCTGGACCCTGGTGCTTCAGGTTTACCATATCTCCTGGCACCTGTTCAAGGGCATAGTGAAGGCGGCAGTTAATGTACACCGACCATACCCTATCGAAAACCCCTAGGATTTCGGTAGTTATTATCTTTAGGACGTGAGCCAGTCAAGGGAAAATGTCATTCTAAAGACTTGGTTTCCATCTTGGAAGCCTTGCGCTTTTGTCCACTTTTCCTTGATTTTTCCTATGTTCTTTGGTACCAGGGAACATGAAAGGGACCTTTCGATGGTTCCTTTCTGCGGCCCTCTTATATGTGTGTTTGGTCAAGGGAAACACTTACAAAACCTTTGTGATCTTCCGCTCACGGGATATTTACAGGGGAGATATTATCGAAAGGAGGGATCGAGATGAAAGGAATTCGGAGAAATGGTTCAGGTGCCTTGGGCAATGCCTTGTCTCTGGCAACGGTTTTCATTGCAAGTGTTATTCTCCTCTTTGCTCCACACCGGGCGTCGGCCCAGTCCGGGACAAAGGCGCCGATCAAGATCGGCGTTGCCATATCTCTGACCGGGAAATGGGCCCGCACCGGGGAGCTGGAAGTTGGGGGCTATAAACTCTGGGGAAAAATCATAAATGAGAGGGGCTGCAGTTTTGGAGAGGCGGAAAAGTATGGGTGTAAAGGACACGGCCTACTGGGGAGACCCGTGGAATTCATTGTCTATGACGACAAGAGCGATCCCAGCGAGGCGGTGAAGCTCATCAGGAAGCTGGTTGTCTCGGACAAGGTGGATCTCATACTTGGTCCTTACGGGAGCGCAGTCTCCAACGCCATTGCACCCCTGACCGAGACTTACAGGATCCCGGTCATAACCCCCCTGGCAAATGCCCCGGTTATCTGGCAGGGCAAGAAAAGACAGTGGTTTGTAGGTGTCTTGCCTCCGGCCTGGAAAAATCTTTACGGCAGCATGATTATCGGGAAACAGAGGGGAGCGAAAACAGTCGCCTTTATTTACTCTGATACGGCTTTTCCCACGGGCGCCACGAGACCTCTGGTCGCCAAGGCCAAGGAGATGGGGATCAAAGTCGTGCTTGACGAAGCCTACCCGAAAGAGACTGCGGATTGGGAACCTATTATGTCAAAGGCATGGTCCAAGAGACCTGACATGATCCTTGGTGGTGGATATCTCCCGGATTCCATCGGCATCGTAAAGGCGGCAAAGGCGGTAAATGCCACTCCCAAGATATTCGGCTTCCTCGTGGGACCGGCAATCGTGGATTTTGCCAAGTCCCTCAAGAAGGATGCCCTGTACATAACCGGCGAGACCTTCTGGGAACCTTTTACCCGGACCCCGGGGAACCAGGAGTTCTACAGGGCCTATATCAAGGAATACGACAGCGAGCCCTCCTATCACGCCGCCGCCGGGTTTGCGGCCGGCCAGATCCTGGAAATGGCGGTAAAGGAAGTCGGTTCTATCGAAGACAAAAAGGCCATAAGAGATAAACTATATTCCATGAGGGTAATGACCATTTTCGGGAAGTATCAGGTAAACCCCCTTGGACATCCCGATTCAGGATACCAGATAGGCAAGACGACAAATCTCATCCAGTGGCAGGAGGCGGCCGGCAAGAAACTCCTTCCCAACCAGGTCCCCGTCGAAGGCATGGTCAAGGAGATCATCTATCCCGAGGAATCATCCACGGCAGAAGTCATCTATCCTTTCCCAGGATGGAAAAACAGATAACAGGAATGGCGGGTGTGTCGTGGTAAACCCCGCGGGGTTTACCCGGCACACCTTCTCAAGGCAAGTATGCTGGCAGGCTTTGCTGAGATACTGATCAGGGGCTTCATGCTCGGCTCCGTCTACGGCTTGGTGGGCATGGGGCTGACCCTGGTGTGGGGCGTGGTGGGGATAGTGAATATCGCCCACGGCGAGTTTGTAATGCTGGGGGCCTACCTTGCCTTCTGGTTATTTTCCCTTCTGCACCTGAATCCCCTTTTCGCAGTCGCCCTGTCGGTGCCGGTCTTCTTTGGTGCAGGAGCGCTGATTCACCGGAAAATCACGGAGAGGCTGGTGAAGGAGCACGAACTTTCAGCCCTTATCCTGACCTTTGGGATGTCTATCCTGATATGGAATTTGGCCCAGTTTGTGTTCACAAACACCTACCGCTCAGTGCCCTATCTGACTGGCAGCCTGTCGATAATGGGCCTGGTCTTCTCTAGGGGGAAAATGGCTTCCTTTGCCCTCTCAATCCTCATTACGGGGATACTGTTTTTCTTCCTCAAATTCTCAAGGTGGGGAAAGGCGATAAGGGCTACCTCTCAGAACCCGGACGTGGCCCTGGTCTGTGGTATCGACACGGTAAAGATGAGGATGGTCACCTTTGGATTGGGCATTGCCCTGGCCGGTACGGCGGGTTCGATAATCAGCCTCCAGTGGGTGATATTCCCGCAAATGGGGTCAACCTCTATTGCCAAGGCCTTTGCAATTGTGGTCCTTGGGGGACTCGGGAACATACACGGCGCCCTGGCAGGGGGGTTGATAATCGGGGTGCTGGAAGCCCTGGTGACCCAGTACTTGAGCGCCAAGATGGCCCAGATTATTCCATCCGTTACGATCTTGGTGATACTCCTCTTGAGACCCACGGGATTGTTCAAGAGATGATCAAGTTGCTCCACCATAGGCCCTTGGCATACCCTTTTCTTGCGGTGCTCTGCGCGGCGCTCTTCTCGGTCCCCCTTTTTGCCTCTGATTATTGGATTACCCTCTTCACCGTGATACTGATCTACATGGTGTATGCGTCAGGGTGGAACCTTTTTTCCGGATTGACCGGGTATATCAACTTCGGGCTGGCATGGTCCATAGGCCTGAGCGGCTATGTCAGCAGTATCCTGATTGCGGATTATGGCATAAACTGTTTCCTGGCCTGGCCTGTCGGCGCGCTCTTCACTAGTGCGGTTTCAGTGGGTGTCGGATACATACTCCTGAGAATCAAGGGGGTCTATTTTGCCATTTCCATGGTCGCCTTGACCGAGGGGACCAGGGAGTTGTTCGGCACCAAATATCTTAGATCAATAACCCATGGGGGGCTCGGTATTCCCTTTGTCGCCGGTATAGGACTGGAAGGCATATATTGGTCAATCCTGATCATTTCACTCCTAACGACATTGGCATGTTACACGATCTTTCCGTCCAAGTACGGCCTCCGTCTCATGGCCATCAGGGAAGATGAACAGGCCGCAGAGACCCTGGGCATCCATACTACAAGGGAGAAAATATCCTCCTTTGCCCTCAGCGCCTTTGTCGTGGGACTGGCAGGTTCAATACACTTTACCTACCAGAACTACATCGACCCGCCATTTGCCTTCAACATCCAGTTGACCCTGACCGCTATCGTCATGACCCTTTTCGGCGGTGTCGGTACGGTATTCGGCCCGGTGATAGGGGCTGTGCTTTTTTCTTTCATACACGAGATCCTGTGGGCAGAGCTGACCGTCCTTTATATGGCGGTTTTTGGAGGAATCCTGATGGTATTGGTCCTTTTCTTCCCCCAGGGCCTGCTGGGCTGGTTGAAGGAAAAGGGGGTATTCCCCAGGACTCGGACGATCTAAGCGTTTCATGGTGAAGATGGAGCAAAGAGAACCTATCCTTGTGGTTGACGATGTGGTAAAAAAATTCGGCGAGGTCGCAGCGCTCGATCATTGCTCCTTCACCGTTGAGAGGGGATCGATAACCGGCCTCATTGGTCCCAACGGGGCGGGAAAGACCACCCTGTTCAATCTTATTACGGGGATACTCAGGCCCGATTCGGGGCACGTGTATTTCAAAGGCGAAGACATTACGGGAAAGAAGCCCTATGAGATCGCCCGAAAGGGGGTGGGTCGCACCTACCAGATCATAAGGATATTCCCCAAGATGACCTTGATGGAGAATTTACTGGTGGTTGGAAAAGGTAAAGAGAGCGAAGTCATGGACAAGGCCCTGCACCTCCTGAGCCTGGTGAAGCTCGTTGACAAGAAGGATGAGAATGCCTCTGACTTGTCCTTCGGGCAACAGAAGTTACTATCCCTCGCGCAGGTATTGATGCTGGATGCAGAACTCATATTGCTTGATGAACCCGCTGCAGGGATCAATCCTACATTGCAAAACGAGCTGATGTCGCTGATTCATGATCTGAATGGAGAAGGAAGGACTTTCTTGATTGTGGAACACGATATGGGTGTCATAATGGGGCACTGCGGAAGGGTGATTGCCCTTAACTACGGCCAGAAGATCGCAGAGGGGTCGTGCGATGAGATTCAGAAGAACGAATGTCTCCTGGAGCATTACTTCGGTAGGTGATGATGGGAAGGGACGGCGAACAGGTCTTGGAGATTGAGGGCCTTGTATCGGGCTACGGCAAGATGGAGATCCTTCACGGGGTCTCGCTCTCAGTGAGACAGGGAGAAATCGTGGCCCTGATAGGGCCAAACGGGGCCGGCAAATCCACTGTGCTCAAGGCGACGGTGGGTATGCTCAGTGCCATTTCAGGAAGAGTGACCTTTCTTGGAGAAGACATCACCAATAAGCCTCCCCCCTATATCGTTTCAAGGGGGCTTTCTTTCAACCCGCAGGGTAGAGTCGTCTTCCCTGACATGGACGTCAAGGAACACCTTGATATGGGAGCGTGGACGATAAGGGATCCGAGAAAGAAGAGAGAAGCCGTGGAAAGGGTCTTTTCCCTGTTCCCGTGGTTGAAGGAAAAGGTAAAGACAAAGGCGAAACAGATGAGCGGGGGGGAGCAGCAGATGTTGTCTCTGGCCAGGGCCCTGATGATACAGCCAAAGATACTCCTGTTGGACGAGCCGTCCCTGGGGCTTTGCCCCATGTGGGTCAACAGGGTCTTTGATAAGATCGTGGAGATAAAGGAATCAGGTATACCATGTCTAATAGTAGAGCAAAAGGCCGCTATGGCCTTGGAACATGCGGATTATGGCTATGTTCTGGAGATGGGAAGGAACAGGTTTGAAGGGAAAGGGACGGACCTGCTTAACAACAAGGATGTGCGCCTCCTCTACCTGGGAGGCTGATGAGACATCAGTGGGCAAGAGGGGTAGAATTCTCAGGCTTACCTTCTGGATAAACCATTTAGGCAAGGAGGGTACGGGATGGAAAATGGGGGAGAGCGAAAGATCTCGGAGTATGAATTCGTGATCAAGGCTGTCAAGAAGTTGCGGAAGCCTCCTTATAAGGGGATTCATTCCGTTTACAGCGGTTTCAACCAGGCCTTCAGGGAATACTTTGGCAAAGATCCGGTGGAGGCGACCACAAGACTGGCTCAAGAGGGGAAGATTGTTACCAGGCCCGTGAGAGGTGGCGTCATGTTGTACCTGCCTGATGAGGCCCCTTCTCCCAGGGGTTCTCAGAGTGTACTGCAAAAGATCCTCGAAGAGGATGAGTGACATCGGATCAAACCCTATTTCTCCCTGTTTCAGCCCTTAACAGGCTGTTGCCCAAATCTTTTCCGCTCCACCCATTTATGCCAAAAGAAAATAGCGCTCATGGTATTTGCTGTTGTGGTCCCTGGAGGTCTTTTCTCAAGGCTCAATCAAAT
>JAFDHB010000077.1 GCA_019308985.1 Deltaproteobacteria bacterium
CGCAACCTGATGGCCTTTTCCAGGACCTTCTGGGCAGAGGAGAAGTCCCCCGTTTGGATATATATGACGCCCAGATTGTTCAAGGCCTCCACGTGTCCTGGATCCAGTTTCAGGAGTTCCATATAGAGCCTCTTGGCCTCCCGGATCTCCCCGCTCTTGTAATGCTCCCTGGCCCTTTCGTACAGAGAACTTGTGTCTACCCTCGAAGACCCTTGGCGGGGGTATGATACCGCCCGCGGTGTTGAAGTATCTCGGCGCAGGGGTTCCTGCTTCAATCCCGAATCCAACCATGAAAACCCCGCAAAAGCAAGCAAAATGACGAGGATAGTAAAGCAGGCCCTCCAAACCACCCTGCGACCCGAAGTTTTTTCTTTCTCCGTGCTTCGGGCCAGGATACTACCATACCTGACGCCTTGGATATCCTTCTCCTGCTGGGCCTTTCTCAATGCGTCGTTGATGGAACTCATAACCCCTTCACGGCTCAGACATCTGGTATAAGAGGGCACCGGTACGAAGTCCGACGATGCCATCCGCATCCAGGCCAAACTCCCTTTGAAATTCTGTCACCGCTCGCCTCGTCTTTTCATCATATTGCCCTGTGGTTTCCACCATGTATCCCATTTCCTTGAGCACCTTCTGCACCTGGAACACCCTGGGGTCCTCGGAGCCCTTTGATAGAAACAGGCTCCCCAGCAGCGACGGATAAACAAAGGAGACTTCCCCGCCCCAATTCTCCATGAGAAATGTCCTCTCAAGGAGTCGTTCATTCCCTTGACCATCTATGACAATGGCACCCCTTTCTTTCACTTCCTTCACCAGGAGATAACCCGGAAGGCGAGATCCCGACGAAAGTAGAGGTCCCTTTACCCTGAACGGTTTTTTCATGAGCACATGGTACTCCGGCGCTACGTCAAAGGAGATCAGAGCCGGCTGGGCATTCTCCATCTCCCTCCCTTGGCCTTCCACGCTGTCTTGGAAAAGGGAGAAGAGAAAGGCCAGGCTTAAACTGTCATCCAGCAAAATTTCGGGGTCCTCGCCTTTTTCCCTGTGGGGATCTCCCGCCTTAACCTCTGGTTCCGCTAGCGGAGCTTCGCTCACCTGCAAAGGACCCTGGTTCTCCTTCGTGGCCCCTGGCCATGGCAGCCTGTCCTTGAGGCTCCATCCCCCGTAACCCGCGACGAGTACCAGTATGAAAATGAGAACAAGGGGCGTTGCAAACCTCCTCCAGGTCCTAGTCTCTCCTTTGATCTCTACGTCCCTCTCTCCATGTAATTCCCACTTGGCCCTGTCGATGATACCCTTGTCTATAGAGAAGCTCTCCCGTGCATAGGCGATCAGAAGGGCCCTATCGCAAAGGGCGTTGATCCGCCTCGGATTCCCGTGGGAATACCGGTAGATTCTTCGGTAGGCGTTCGAGAAAAATCTCAGATTTCCGCTGCCACCGGCAACTGAGAGACGGTGCTCCACATAATCCCTGATATCCTTTGGATCAAGGGGTTTCAAATCATATCGAACCATGATTCTCTCGTTTAATTGCCTCATGGACGGGGCCGCAAGAAGATCCTTCAACTCGGATTGACCGACCAAGACGATCTGCAATAATTTCTCCCTTTCCGTCTCCAGGTTACCGAGCATCCGAACCTGCTCAAGAACGGCGTGGGACAGGTTCTGGGCCTCATCGATCAAAAGCACGGCATTTCCGCCCCACCCGAAGTTTTCCAGGAGGAAGCGATTGAGCCTGTCGATGTGATCCTTCTTGCTTCCCCCTTCCGGGACTTCTCCGATCCCGAACTCCTCATTGATCGTGCGCAAGAGTTCCAGGTCAGAGATGAAGGAGTTCAATATGAGGGCGCTCCTGGTGCTTTGATTCAGGCGGCTCAGGAGTGCCCTGCACAGGGTGGTCTTGCCCGTGCCGATGCCTCCTATGATGGCGATGAATCCCTTCCGCTCATGGATCCCGTAAAGCAGGTGATCCAGGGCTTCCCGGTGGTGAGGACTGAGATAGAGATACCTGGGATCAGGGGTCAGATTAAAGGGATTCTCCCGAAATCCAAAAAAAGCCTCGTACATGGCCTCATCTCAACTCGTAGTGTAAGGTCCTCTGCCTGCCGCCACGGGTTATCTGCAGGGAGATGCGAGACCCTGTTTTCAGTTGTTGATAGAGGGCAAGGATATCGTCCGGGCTCCTTATGGGCTTATTATCTATGCCCTGCACGATGTCCCCGTCCCGCAACCCCAGCCTCGAAAAGAAGGAGTCGGGCTTTATCCTGGAGAGCCCCAAACCACTGGGTTTACCATCCTTGAAATAGGGCCGAATCCTGACCTGGGACAAGAGGGTATTAACGTTGCTCATGGCCTTCTGAAGATCCGACCTGTGCACCGTTATCTTCCCTGCCCTTCCAGATGTCTGCACCAATGGTTTCCCTTTGGTTGAGGCCTTTCCCTTAGAGGAATCCTCCATCGTGAGGATTTGATCCTTCCCGCCGACGTTCAGGACAACCTTTCCCCTGAGGATCATCTTGACCAGGGCATCCTGGATGTTGTCTCCCACCTTGTAGAGGCCCTGCTTCCTCTTATTCTTTTCCTCAATAACCGCCACGGAACTCTCACGGTCCCCGACCACGGTCCCCAGGAGTTGCAGCCTGAGAGACGTAGGCTCCAGTCTTTCTATTTCCGTCACCTTGACCGGCGGGGCCGGGGCCTTTTCCTTGGAGCCGAAGAGATTCCTGTCCTTGATTATCCTGTATTCCCGCAGCGGCGGCCTTTGGGCACGCTTTTTCTCGGGCATCTCCGTTGCCATCCCTTGCTTGAAGTCCACTCGGCCGAGCTCGGCCTTCACAATCCTGTAAAACAGATCGACTCCGATATAGACGACCAGGGTGATGGCAACGATACCAAGAAGGCCTGAGGAATATTTCGTGATTATCTTTACCATTTAGAGAAACCTGATGACCGGCTCTCCAATCGTGCCCTTGATGACGAACGGGAGTCTGCCCCCTTTCAACTGCTTCTTGATCGACCGCATAAACTCCTGGGATGTCTTCAGATCCTTGAACATATCACTGTAGGGCTCCAGGCTCCCCGCGAGGTCCAGGGCGCTCCGAAGGAAATCCCTGTTCAAGGACACCTGCCCCGACAAAGTTCCATGCATCTGTTGCCCTCTCAGATCAAGGTTGGCCAGCCTGATCTTGCGATCATTGAGGGTCGCCCTGAGTCGGATCTCATTGAAATCTATGGACTCAAGACCCAGGATCGGTCTTAACAGCGCGATTCGTCCCGCTTTGAGCCTGAGCTCTGCCTCACCCCTTCCCCCGGCCAAAAAGCCCGGCCGGCCCCTGTAGGTCACCTCTCCACCTAAGATGCCCTGAACATCTCTACCCGTAACCTTAACAATGGGGTTTTCGGGATCCAAACGGATACCTTCCAGGGTAACCGTCGTTGAAAAGGGCTCACCTGCGCTGCCATCCTTCAAAGCGGCGCATCCTTTGACAGAGCCATCATAAAGAGAGCCCTCAAAACAGCCTTCCAATTGCCCTCGAAGAATGGACCATACTGCCGGCCGGATGAAAACCCTCTCTAGCTCGAGGACCGGCGAAGGCGGTTGCGTCTCTTGGACGATCTTCATGCCCTTGAATTCGACTCCGAACTTCAGGGATAGAGAGACCTCCCGGAGCGAGACGTGGATACCGGGCCTCAGGCCGCTGATCTTGGCCGAAATGAAATCCCGCGATGCTTCCGACGGAAAGCGATAGTACAAAAGCGCAAGGGTAAGGGCAACCCCGTAAAGGCAATAGCCAACCGATCTTCGCTGTATGCCCTTCATGTGCCTCTACTAACCCTCTTCTTGGCTTCTCCCTGGGCCTCCCCCGGAAGGAAAGTCAAGACCTGCATCACAACGTCAAGGTAGCCCGAATCCTTTTTGTTCTCTCTGATGGAAATCCTTTTCACGCTGACGACATCGTCCGGGTTCTCAATGCGGTAGAGGTATTCAACCAGCTTTGCGAGGGTTACGCCCTCGAGTTTCATCTCTACGACGGATTCCCTATAAGGACCCGCGATGTTCGAAGTGGAAGGCCGCATGTATTTTATGTGCCTCTTGACGTCCGTCTCACCGGCCGCCCTCTCCAGGTAGGAAAAGAGGGTGAAATTCTTGGCCCGGCGAGCAAGGAACCGCTCCATGTTCCTGTTGTTTCTTTTGTGAGAGCGATACTCATTGCTCAATCTCAGTATCTCCTCCAGGCCCTTCTCCTTGACCTCTATCCCCCTCCTGATCCTTTTCCTCTCTTCAAGAAACGGGATAATGAGCGCCTGAAGGACCAAAAAGAAGGAAAGGACCAATGCGCCAAAAATGATGAAATGTTTTTCTCGCCGCGCCAGTTTCACTTTGCCACTCTCGCCCCTTGGTGATTATTTCGTAACACTTTAGCCTTTTGAAATGCCTCCTCAGATAGGGAGAACGGGTGATGATGCCTTTTCTGGAGTGACTGGCGGGAGGGCGCCGTCTTTTCGCGACTTGTCAGTCGTCCATCACCGAGTTCTCTGAATCGCTTTTCAAACGGCTAAAATGTTACATTATTTCTTTCTCTCCATCTTTACCTCAAATTGAACCCGCTTGCCCGAGCGGTCCAGGTTGGCCGAAGAGATCACCACTTCCTTATAGAGAGGGCTAGACTCCAACCGACCCTTTATAGTGTCCACCGTATTGAATGTGTCTGTCTCTCCGCTGACACGAGCGTTTTCAGGGTTTATCACCATGGTGGTGAGGTGCACATCCATGGATTTAGGGATCCGCAGAGAGATATCCCTCAGGATGTCAATAACCTTGGCCTCGGAGTCGCCCCCGGGAAGCAAGACCGAGGATCCTTTCACTTCATTCAAGGCAATTTTCATCTGTTTGAGGGGATCCACAACCCTGCTCGCCTCCGGAAAGGTCTCCCTGTAGACCTCTGTTATCTTCTCCTCCAGCACCTCGTGTCTCTTTTTCATGAGATGGTAATCAACACCCAGATCGGCCATAAGGAAACACGCGACGAGGGCCAGGGCCAGGGAGACCTTTCGTATTCCCCTTCCCAGACCAGAATATGGGCCCTTGGTCTCGAACTCGTCCTTCAGAAGATTGAGACCCGCCTCCCTCCTTTCTTCGCGCAGGGCAAGGGCAAGGGCATGATCCATGGACAGGGGGTTCCAGGCCTCGGCTATCTTCTTGTCCATGGTAACCCTTTTATCCCGGCGGACATTTATCTGTTCCACGGGAAGGTCAAAGAAACGGCCGATCATCTCTCCTGCCCCTGGGATGGCCCCATCCCCTGCCACAAAGATCTTCCGGGGATTTGATGCGCTTTTATTGGCGCACTTGAAGGCATGCATCGTGTTTTGAATATCTCTGCAAAGGAATTCCATGCGAGAGGCCAATTGCTTGGGAGTTGCGGTGTCTGGCCCAGAATCTCCATCACCCCGAGGGGAGGGGTCACTCTTGAGAGGCAATGAGCGAACCAAGCTGATGCGCCTCCTCAAGAAGAATACCATGGTTGCCCTCCTGAATCCGATATCCAGGAGGAGCCCGTCGCCAGGTGTGGCTTGCCGCTTCAGGAGCCAGGAGACCAAAGGGAAACCCCGGATCTCTAGCAAATCAGGCTCAATACCATAGGCCTTTAACCTTCCCAAAGATTCCTTTATATAGTCCTTCCTCAACGAAACGGCCAGGATCTCGCTCTGCTCGGCCCTGTCGGTGACCAGGAAATCAACCACCACTTCGTCGACGGGAAAGGGGATCATGGACTCGACCTCGAAAGGGAGGGTTTGTTTGATTTTCTTCACCTCCCTGAAGGGCATTTGGAGGTTTCTGTAAGAGGCCTGATCCGCCGGGATGGTCACTCGATAGATATCGCTCGCGAGATCCATGCCCCGGGAGATATCTTGAAGGGCCGCCTCCCAGCTGCCTTCCCCCTCTGCCACGGCATGGGCGCATGACAGGACGCGGTATCCCTTCAGCCCGCTCTGCACCTGCACCGCTGAAACGGAATCATGGTCGATATCCAGGCAAAGGAGCTTTCCCGGCATGGCACCTGCCCTAGTCCGCCTTCCAAGAGAGGACTTCAACGGCGTTCTTTCCCCTCGCCACAAATCCAACGCACTGCTTTTGCATCCTGTCCTTGAAGGCCTCCACCTTTATCTCGAAGATAAGGCTCGAGGTCGTAATCCGATCGTCAATGGCAACCTCGCTGCTCATCTGGGGCACCTTCTTGTACCATCCCGGCTGGCTGATATCGTTGTCCTCGTTGCTGCGATAGGCAATCATCTCTTCCACCATCTCCCTGTCCAGGTCTTTTGACAGGGCCATGAGCACCAGGGGTTCTGCCGTGTTGATGTTTATTTTTCCATTTCCCCAGGCAGTCAGATAATCGAAGATCCCGGGCCTGTCCTTTGTCCCGTAGAATAGCTCTTTCGTGATCCCTCTAACCAGGAGAAGCTCTTCGAGGGAATCGATCGGTCCGTTCTTGCAGGCATAGGGTCGTTCCAAGCCCTTGTAATAGGAATCCTCCGCACCGAACCTGGTCACTTCCCCGTCCGGGTCCAGCCAATCCTTGATGGCATCGATGATATTCTCCACCTCATCCGGCTCCAAGGCAAACTCTTCGGAACTCAGGAGCCGGGAAAGCATCGCCTTCTGCACCGGATCGTAAGCCCCCTTCTTGTCGCCCTCGGCATAAACCAATTGATTGATCTGTATCCTGCCGGAGTGGTCGATGATCCTGAGGCGAAATCCTCCCTCCGTGAACATTCCTTCCGACCATTCCTCAAGGAGCCCGGGGTCGGCCCAGTCTTCCTCTAGGGAATCAAATCCTGTTCTCTTCCCGTCATCATAGAGGACTGCCATGGCATAGTGCAACCCCGACATCGCAAGATATCTCAGGCTTACGCCATCCTTGAGATTGACCGCTGCCTGGAGCTCTGACCTCATGGAGGAGTTGAGCTCCAGGCTCACCACCACGATGAGACTAATGATCAGCAGGGTCAGAATCAAGGCAAAGCCATCCCTGTTTTTATGAAACCTTTCCGCCTGCACCTTGCACCCCCACGGGAAGAGACGCGCTCGTGGAAAACCTTATGGGTGTTTCAGGATCCGAAGGGTCCAAGAACTCCAGGGTAATGGATACCCTTGGCGGCAAGCTGTTCCTGTGTTCTTCGCCCCTGGAATCCCAGGCCTCATAGGCATCACCCTCCTCATCGTGGTAAGAGAATTTCACGGAATAGAGCCCCTCACAGAGCAAGAATCCCTCCTCATCTTGATCCTCCCCTTCAAAGGGGGATCTGTCGGATCGGTAAAGATCAAAACCCTCGCTATCCGAGTGCCTTCTAACCCGGTAGATGATCTTTGCGATTCCCAGGGGCCTTTCCCCTTCCCAAAAGGAGACGTGGGCCCTGGACAGGAACTCGAGCGTGTCGGCTCTCCTGCCCTCAAGTTCCGTTTCTTCCCCGGCAAAGGCGGCAAACCCAGGTTCACTGCCTTCAGGCCCTTCATCCTGCATTTCAAGTGGGAGATATGCAGACTCAAGGTCTTCTACCATCCTCTCCAGGGCAATGCGGGCCGCCATATAAAGGTTCGCCTGGGATTCCACCCTTTCCCGGTTTCTGAAGGTCCCGCTGTAAGCAGAATAGATGACCGAAAAGACAACAGCACAGATAACCATGGCTATCATTATTTCCAGGAGGGTAAAACCCGATCGCCCCTTTGATGATTTGAAGCTCATCACTGCCTTTCCGGAAGAAACCGAAACGCACTCACCCGATATTGGTAGATGCCTTCGTCGCCCCAGGAGACCTGAACGTCAACCCTCTTCAGGTAATCTGGCACCTTCCCGGGCATATCCAGGATCACGTTACTCACCGATACGTGCCAGGAATACCCCGGGAAATCCTCACCAAAGTCTCCTGAATCGGATATCAGTTCCTCCTCCGGCATCACATCCCACTCAGCCATCTTGGACTGGGCCAGAAGGGAGGCCGTGGTATAAAATTTGGCCTCGTTGGCAAAGGACACGCTCTGGGACTGGGATCCCAGCACCGCCGTCAATACTATGGCAATAATGGCCATGGCTATCATGACTTCAAGGAGGGTAAAGCCGACCGATCCTTTTACCTTAGACCTCCTCATATTCGACATACCTTTCATAAATACCCACTTTGCCCAGGAAGGGGCTCAACTCGAGGGTGAATATTCTCCCATCTTCAGCGGCCAGATGGATCACTGAGGGCTGGATGTATCCCTTTCTGCTTATTGTGATCCAAACCTCTCCTGACATGATCTTGCCGGAGCCCCTCAGCCAGACGTCCAGGACCGTGACGCCTTTTGGGAAAGGGCGAGCTTCCTTTTGCTCCCTTGCCCTCTCCTCTGGAGACATGGAAGAAGACTCCACCCAGTAAAGGTTTTGGTCCAGATCGAGGTGGAGCGCAAAATCAACGGCCCTGGCCACTGCCTCGGTCCTGAGATTCCTTATCAGGCCGACAAGCCTCCGCGTCGTGCCCTTGAGTTCATCAGACAAAAGGGAATCCCGGATACGAGGCATGGCCAGAGAAAGCATGAGGGCTACCAAGAGAATAACAACCACAAGCTCAATGTAGGTATAGCCTCTTGCCCGACCATTGAGTCCACAGACCATAGATCTATTCCAGCTCCCAATTATTTATGTCCCCGTTCTTTCCTTCGCCCCCTGGCTCGCCGTCAGCCCCGTAGGACATCAAGTCAAAATCGCCGTGAAGACCCGGTGAGAGATAGATATAGTCATTCCCCCACGGGTCCTTGGGGATCTTTCCTTTTTCGAGGTAACCGCCTTCGCGCCATTTTCTAGGTATTGTGCCAATGGTGGGAGGTTCAACAAGGGCCTGGAGGCCTTGCTCTGTGGAGGGATACATACCATTGTCCAGCCTGTACAATTTGAGCGCTGTCTCCAGGGTGCTGATGTCCATCTTGGCCTTCAATATCCTGGCCTCTTCCGGTTTGCCCATGATCCGGGGGGCAATCTGCCACGCCAGGATGCTCAAGATGACAATGACGATCATAATCTCGATCAGGGTAAATCCTTCATTGTTCTTTCTCTCTCTCCACATATTGTCCACCCTTCTCTTATGACCATCATCGAGGTAAGACTCGACCAGGCCTTGGTTAGCTGTTATAGGTTGTCCGTCAACGGACCAGTTGATTCATCTCGAATATGGGCAGCAGGATCGAGACCACGATGAACCCTATGACTACGCCCATGACGAGAATCATTGCCGGCTCGAGCATGGATGTCAATGCCATGACCCTGGTCTCGACCTCTTTTTCATATATTTCCCCTATTCTATCAAGCATCCCTTCCAACTTGCCGCTCTTTTCGCCTATAGCAATCATTTGCTTTGCCACAGGCGGGAAGAATCGGCTCCGAGAGAGGGGAGCTGCCAGGCCCTTGCCGCCCTGAATCTCCTCTATGGCCCCGTCTATTACATGTGCAATCAAGACATTGTTGACGATATTTCGGACGATCTGGAGGGACTGGATCAGTGGGACGCCGCTCCGGAGAAGGCTCCCGAGGGTCCGCCCGAACCTGGCTATTGCCATCTTTCCGTGAATCGGCCCTAGAAGAGGGACCCGTATCTTCAATTCATCCCAGACATACCGACCCCTTTTGCTCTTCTTGAATCTTCTCAGAAGAAGGATCATGCCCCCTATGGCTGCCAGGACCAGCCACCAGGAAGACCTGAGGAAATTGCTGATTCCGATGAGGATGATAGTGGGAAGAGGCAAAGTCTGATGCATCTCATTGAATATCTTCGTAATATTGGGCACTATGAAGGTCACAAGGAAAAAGAGGATTACCGTGCCGACAAAGAACATGAAAGCGGGATAGGCCAGAGCAGCCTTGAAACGATTTCTCAGTGCCTGTTGGTGCTCGCTGTATTCGGCCAGACGCTCCAGGACCAGCTCCAGAGAGCCGGACGCCTCACCCGCCCGAACCATGTTTATGTATACATTTGAGAATACCTTTGGGTATCTGGACAGGGAATGGGCCAAACTATTGCCCTCGTTTACCGACTCCTTGACCTGGGCCATGATTTTTTTCAGGGTGGGATTGCTGAGCTGCTCGATGAGCGCCTCCAAAGACGATACAAGGTTGACTCCTGCCCCAAGAAGAATGGAAAGCTGTCTTGTTGCAACGGCAAGTTCCCCCTGTTTCACTCGATTGAACAGGGGTGAAATAGAAACTGCCCTGGAAGACTGATCAGCAGGCATGGCAGTAGCTTCCCTTACCTCCACTGGGAAGACACCTGCGGACCTCAACTTCTGACGCGCGGCAAGGGCGCTGTCCGCATCAATGATGCCTTTGCGATTTTTGCCGCCCCTGTCCAGGGCCCTATATTCATAGACTGGCATGACAAGAATGGGCCGACTTTGGTTTCTTGTCTCCGCTGGGCGGAGAGAAAGATATCCGCTCCCATAACTGATTTTTAATATTACTATTTTTTTCAGATTTTAGGTGGTCTGGCAGATATTGTCAACAATCAGAAAAGCCCCTGGGCGAGGCCACGGATTTTGGCGTTTACTATTGCGAGTGGCCGTATGCTTCGTGCCCCTTTTTTGCATTGCTTATTCAGCCCATACCAGGTAGAAATGAGTTGTATTCTGTTCAGCAAACCCGTGGCGTGCCTCCAAAAAGGAAAAGGGCCTTGAAAAGACCTCGATCCATCCTTTGTTTCCTGGTGATGTTTGTCCTTTTGTCAGTGCCGGCCCGCGCCCTGTCAGGCGAGGTGATCCTTGACAGCGACGATCTCTTCCGCTTTGCTCTCGAGACCCTGGAGAAGGGCGAATATATGCGGGCCATAACCGAGTTCGAGCGGTTCATCCATTTCTTTCCCCGTGACGAAAGGGTCCCAAAGGCCCGTTATCTTGTCGGCTTCTGTTACGTGGGCGAAAAAAAATACTCCCTCGCGCGAAAGACCCT
Organism: Deltaproteobacteria bacterium; assembly: GCA_019308985.1. The sequence continues at coordinate 10,980 of JAFDHB010000077.1, forward strand.
GGGCCATGTCTACGAGAAATACCCGGGACATGACCTGGGCGGAAGGGCCCTCCTCCTCATTGGCGAAACCTACTACCTTCAGGGTGTCCTCGGAGAAGCGGAACGCTGCCTTCAAGGGGTCATTGAGGCGTATCCCTCGCCCGAGCTCAGAAGCGCTGCCTATTACCGGCTGGGATGGGTGCGTTTGAAGTCCAACCAGTGGACCGAAGCATCCAATGCCTTCAGGATGGTAAGGGAAGAGAGCCCCCTCTACCCCAGTGCCAGGGACCTCGCAAAGGTGGCCCCAAGCGGGGAGGCATTACCCCGCAAGAGCCCTGCCCAGGCAGGTGTCTTGGCAGCCATCCTACCGGGCCTCGGGCATGGTTACTCTAATCGCTACAAGGACGGCTTCGTGGCCTTGCTTCTGAACGGGGCCTTTATCTGGGCCTCAATTGAAGCCTTTGATGAGGACCTGAATGTGTTGGCCGGGATCCTGCTGGCCCTTGAACTGGGGTGGTACTCGGGAAACATCTACAGTGCCGTCAACAGCGCGCATAAATATAACCGCAAGGTGCGGGAGGACTTCCGCCGAAATCTCACCGATCGGTTTCATTTCAACCTGTTCAGGACATCGAGGGGGAACGTGGGCCTGGCCATTGCCTATCAGTTCTAGGACAACTCCCTCGGAGGGGCACTTTGGTTTGGGCGGGCGGAAATTGCAATTGGTTGGTCTCTCTGCTAGACTGCCTAAGAGGACACTGAAATGAAAAAGCCTTCTCACCAGCGCCAGAGGCTCAAGACCCTCAGGGAAAAACTGGCCGATCTTCCCTGCGATACCCTGTGGATAACCCAGCCGGAAAACAGGCGATACCTCTCCGGATTTCGGGCCCAGGACAGCCAGCCCAACGAGTCCTCCGGCTCCCTCCTCATCAATAGGACCAGGCACGTGCTGGTCACCGACTCCAGGTACACCCTCGAGGCCGAAAGGGAAGCCGCCGATTTTCGGGTCATCACCGTAAAGGGGGGGCTCCTTGAAGGCCTCCCGCGAATCATCCAGGACCTGGGAACGGAAAGGCTGGGCTTTGAGCCGGAACACGTCACCTGGGGACTCCACCGCAACCTCTCCAAGAAACTCAGGGGGCTCTCCGGGAGGGTCCGGCTCACCCCGATCAATGGTCTTGTGGAGGAGATGAGGGAGATAAAAGACCCTTCTGAGATCACCTCCATGAAAAAGGCAGCAACCCTCATGAGCGCTATCCTGGACGAGATCATCAAGGACATGGCACCCGGCCACAGGGAAAGGGAGATCGCCTGGCGAATAGAACGCCTGGTCCGGGAGGCAGGTGCCGAGGGACTGGCCTTTCCCTCCATCGTGGCATCAGGCCCCAACGGCGCCCTGCCACACGCGGTCCCAACGAGCCGAAGAGTGCGCGCTGGGGAGCCCATTGTCCTCGACGTCGGCCTGAAGATCAACGGATACTGCTGCGACATGACCCGTACCGTCTTCCTGGGACGCCCCCGGAAGAAGTTCCGGGAGATCTATCGGGTCGTTCGCCGGGCCCAGCTGGCAGCCCTCAGAGAGGTCCGGCCCGGGGTGGAGAGCACCCTGCCGGACTCGGTGGCCAGGGGTACGATCAGGGAGGCCGGTTACGGGGACTATTTCGGACACTCCCTGGGTCATGGTGTAGGTCTTGCGACCCACGAAGGCCCCCGGCTGGCGCCGGAAAAACCGGTCAAGCTCCGAGAGGGCATGGTGGTGACCGTTGAGCCGGGTATCTACGTGCCCGGCCTGGGCGGGGTCAGGTTGGAAGAGATGGTGGTGGTAGGAAAAAGGGGACCCCGGATCCTCACGGTAAACGACCACTTCTATGATTTTTGACAGGAGACCCATGGGGCCTGACGGCAATCAGACGGACCTCCTGGTGGATCGATTCATCCGGTACCTTAGGGTGGAACGGGGCCTGTCTGAAAACACGGTGATCTCCTACAATCGGGATCTGGTAAAGTTCTCCCAATACCTGGAGGAACGGGGCCTCTCGCCCCTCGAGGTGAGCCAGGACGACGTGACGGATTACATCTCAGGGATCAGTGCCTCCCTCTCCGCCAGGACCGTTGCCAGAAACCTCTCTTCTATCAAGATGTTCTTCCGTTTCCTCGTCTATGACAGACAGATGAAGGCCAATCCGGCCAGGCTCCTCGGAACCCCCAGGATCCCCCGCAACCTGCCCGAAGTCCTCTCCCGGGACGAAGTGGACCTTCTCCTGTCCCAGCCTGATTGCTCCAGGCCCATCGGCCAGAGGGACAAGGCCATGCTGGAACTCCTCTATGCCACAGGGCTCAGGGTCTCCGAACTGGTTGACATGAAATTCAACAACATGAACCTGGACGCAGGCTTTGTCAGGACCGTTGGCAAAGGGGCAAAGGAGAGACTCGTCCCTATCGGGCAAAAGGCCATCGAGGCCCTGAGATCCTACCTGGAAGAGGGCCGGAAGACCCTGTCAAAGGGGTCTTCCCCATACCTCTTCCTGTCCCTGAGAGGCACGCCCATGACCAGGCAGGGGTTCTGGAAGATCATCCGGCAGTACGGCGCCAAAGGGGGATTGAAAAAGAACATCACCCCCCATGGATTGAGGCATTCCTTTGCCACCCATCTCCTGGAGGGCGGGGCAGACTTGAGGTCCGTGCAGGTCATGCTGGGCCACGCTGACATCTCCACGACACAGATATACACCCATGTGACAAGGGAGAGACTGAGGGAGGTCCATGAAAGACATCACCCAAGACCTTAGATAATCTGAGAAGCCATGGCACATATCGTCAATCTTAAAAAGAGGCGCCCTGCCACCCCGGAGAACCTGATCACCTCAAGGCCGTGGGAGTTTCGCAGGTCGGATTGGGGCAGTGTGCACTTCGTTCAAATGTTGAGGTCCCAATCCGCAAGACTGGAAGAGCACCGCCGCGCCCGCTTTGAAGAGAGGAAAGACGAGGCCGTCGGGCAGGTGCCGCCATGCTTTACCCTGAAGGGTGGTGTGGGATACACGGTCCACAGCATATTCCTCCACAGGGACCACGAGCCCATGATGCGAGATATCTACTACCTGGCGGGCCTGGTAGATTGCATGATCAACCAGGTGAGCCCCATTTTGAGGACCTCCGGCATCCGGGACCTCTACAACAAGATCACGACCCTCCAGACCCTGCTTTCCGTGAAGTGGCAGGGCCCCCTGGATCAGGTCCTCTGCCCTATTGACAATCACCTTTTCAGTCCCGTTGAGTATCGCCGGACCATAGGCGATGCAGGGACCGTAACCCGGCTTTGCGAAAGCATCAGGGAGGCCACGGACACGATGTTTGACATCCTCTCCCATGAATATGTCTTTTATACCCCGGGTATGATCCATGACCAATAGCACGGAAGAGACCGAGAGGACTGCGCGAGATCGGGACCGCCTGAAGGCGCTCCTTCGGGAGAAAGAGGAGGAGTTGAAGTCCCTGAGGTCAAGGGGCCTTTTCCTGGAGGCCCTCTATGAGAATAGCGGCGAAGAGATCCTGGTGATCGATCCCGACTTTACCATAAGGGAGGCAAACCAGACCTTCCTGTCGACCTACCGTCTGCGCAGGGAGGATGCTGTGGGACGGAAATGTTACGAGGTAAAGGAGCATTCTGCCAACCCCTGCATCGTCAATGACAGGTTTTGCCCCCTGGTCGTCGCCAGGAAGATGGGCAAGAGGGTTGAAATCACCCGGTCCCGAAAGGTCCCCGGCAGCGAAAAACGCGAACTCATCCAGATCATGGTCCCCATAACGACCGGAGAGGAGGACATTGAGTATTTCCTCGAGATCTCAAGGGACGTAACCGACTACAAGAGGCTGTCAAAACAACTGAGGGCCTCTGAAAAGCGGTTCCGCGCCATCCTGGATACTGCCACGGATGCCATCATCGTCATCGACGATCAACACAAAATCATTCTCTTCAACAACGGAGCGGAGAAGATCTTTGAGTACACGAGGGAAGAGGTCCTGGGCAAGGAACTGGATCTCCTCATTCCCCCCCAGGAGGGAAAACAATATCAATATGTCCGGAGCTTTCTTGAAAAGAACGGCTCGCAACCCATAGGGCATACCCTCTTCTTGAAGGGCGTCCGGAAAGGTGGCGACAGATTTCCGGCAGAAGTGAGCTTGTCGTTTCTGGAGATGGCCGGCGCCACCACCTACACCTTCATCATAAGGGATGTCACGATACAACGGCGCCTGGAAAAGAAATTGCTCCAGGCGGAGCGCCTGGCAGCGGTGGGAGATTCCGCGGCCCATGTTGTCCACGAACTCAAGAACCCCCTCATGGTTATCGGCGGGTTTTCAAGCCACATCAAGAATGCCCTGAGCGACGAAAAAGACCTCCAGAAGATGGACATGATCCTGGATGAAGTCAGGCGACTGGAAAGGCTGGTGGCTGACCTGGGAGAGTTCACCAGGGAATATCGCCTCGAGAAGAGAAAGACCAATATCAACGACCTCCTGAGGGACGTCATTAAGATCATGGCCGGGTTACATCCCGAGGGAAAGTACAGCTTCAAGGAATATCTCTCACCTCATGTCAGGGAGATCAACTGTGACCCGGATAGGCTGAAGCAGGTCTTCATGAATATCATCAGCAACGGGTTTGAGGCCATGGCAGAGGGAGGCATCATCACCCTTTCCACGGAAAATATCCCTTCCGGCATCGAGATCAGGATCAGCGACAGGGGGAAGGGCATACCCACCGAGGGACTCAAACGCATCTTCGAACCCTTTTACACCACGAGGAAGAAGGGATCCGGCCTCGGCCTGCCCATATCTTACAAGATCGTGGAGGCCCACCAGGGCGAAATAAATGCCGTGAGCGTTCCCGGCAAGGGGACCACGTTCATCATTCAGCTACCCGGTCCCTGACCCGGGGGCGGTCTATTCCGCAATACGGGTCTCCCCACTCGTTTAGTGCTCGCCCAAATCCTCACGTAAGCCCATGGCAAAGCCGGGTCTTCGAGCCTCTCCTGCCGGAGACACTTCTCTTTTAATAGCAAAATGAAAGGCTTACCCTAATCCCAAGAGAATTGGACCCTATTAATTTTTCATTGACTAAAGGCGGAGAGGCTATTATATTGAAATAATTGCCGCGGGGTGGAGCAGTCAGGTAGCTCGTCGGGCTCATAACCCGAAGGTCGGTGGTTCGAATCCGCCCCCCGCTACCAATGATTTCAAGGACTTACATCATTTCGGTGTAGGTCCTTTTTTGTCACTGGGCTACTTTTGGGCTCTCTTTTTGAATAAAGTTGACATTCTTTTTGGAGGGAGCAATACTATGTAAGACTTTATTTGGGGGAATCTTGCGTATAGATGATTTTGAGTGGGATGAAGGCAACACTCTTCATATACAGCTTGGACACGGTATATCTCCAGAAGAGGTTGAAGAGGTGTTCGCTTATAGACCCTTTTTCCGAAAGACCAAAAAAGGGCATTATGTCGTGTTCGGTCCGACACTGGATGGCAGATTTATCACGGTCGTTTTTGAACTGAAGCAAAAAGGGATTGTCCGGCCCATTACAGGATGGGATATGAGCCGGGCAGAGATTCGGTATTATAAAAAACACAGGGGCTAAGCAGTGAGGAAAAAACAAGAAAAGGATAAAGTATGGAAAGATTACTATGATCGGAGAAACATTCTGGATGAAATCTCGGATGAGGCGGTGGACTTTACCCTTGAAGGTGATCTTCGGGAGGAAATCCTTTCAGGTAAACGAAAAAGAAAGCTCAAGAACGTTACAATCAAGATAGATCCCTTGCAAATTGTGGCCATTAAGAAGCTCTCCAATATGAAATCGATCCCATACCAGACGCTTATACGGCATTGGCTGGCCGAAGGGATTAAGAACGAAATGGATCTAGTGCTGAAATAGGTTTCTTTTTGCCCCTATAAACGACCGATTCAAAGACCCTCATCATGGCAGAACCGTCATTTCTCGTCTCTTTCGGTATCCAGGCATAATATTTCGTGAAGATCATCTGCAAAGAACTGTGGCCCAGCATATGTTGAACCCATCCGATGTTTTCCCCTTCGGATAAGGCGATAGTGGTCTTTTGTGGATACACGAACATAACGCTAAAGATTGTAAACGGAGTTGAGCGCAGCGAAATTCCGGTTACAATCTTTAGCGTTTACCAACCTACATGAAGGGAGCGTAAACATGCCATCTATTGTGCCGATAGAAAGGATCACCGGCAAGATATACCTCATTCGAGGAACGAGAGTCATGCTTGATCGCGACCTCGCCGAACTTTACGGGGTCAAGACCAAAGCATTGAAGCAGGCAGTGCGGAGGAATATCAAGCGCTTTCCCGAAGACTTCATGTTTGAGCTTACGAAAGAGGAATTCGCCGATTGGAGGTCACAATTTGTGACCTCCAATCGTGACAGGATGGGCCTGAGGTACCCCCCTATGGTCTTTACGGAACAAGGGGTCGCTATGCTTTCATCGGTTCTCAACAGCGATAGGGCCATTGAAGTCAACATCGCGATTATGAGGGCCTTCATGCGCCTCCGCCAAATGCTCTCGACACATGAAGAGTTGAAAAGGAAAATCGAAGACATGGAGGCGAAATACGACAGTCAATTCAGGGTCGTATTCGAAGCAATAAAGCAGCTCATAGAGACTGAAGACAAGCCCAGAAGGAAGATCGGCTTTCAAGTCAAGAACAAGAAAGACATCCAGTAGGAGCAAGCTGCTGCTTGCGATCCTCCCCATATGGAGTGCGGCAACCATGTTGCCGCGTCTGGGCCGAGCCGGCCGTGTCGGCGGTCCCCCTCCCCCCTCCCCGATTAATTTCCATCAAACATGCTGCCACATTCGGCTTTCATTCTTTCCATGGTACCATCCTTCATCGGATCAGAACTGCGATCATATGCAGCAATCGCCTCTTCACAGGAATTTAGATATGGCTGGATCTCATTAAGTCTTGCTTTTATCCTGTTTCCTGCGTCAATAAGTTCCTGTCTGTGAGCAAGGTACGCATCAATTTCTCGCTGCAGAGTCTGTTCTTGTTTCTTCTGGTTATCAATCAATCCCTGGACTCTAGCCCTCTGCTCATTGTTGTATTGAATTTCCCCTCCTAAGGTTGCCTTACGGGAGTCCAACGCAGCCTTGCTACGTACACATTGATCGTATTCGCTTTGGGTGTCAACTGTACGGTCGCACCGGCTGTTATGTCTCGCGACATCTGCCTTGTAATTATCCACTTTCGTTTGAAGCCTGGCTTTTGCCGCCTTCCACTTCGCAATTTCTTTCTTAACCACCTGTCCTGACCATTCTAAATCACTTTTCCTCTGCTTGAGGCGCGGTCCTTTGGCTTCGTTCAAGTTAAACTCTTTTTCGAGTGCATCCATAGCATCCAGAAGACGTGACTTTTCTCTCTTCAAGAAAGCTATGTCAGGTTTTGCTGCGACATCAGCACCAGAAGCGTTTGTCGGAACAGTTGCCAAAAGGCAGAACACCACGAATACAACTGACACTGTTAGCGTACCCTTTTTCATAAGATTCCTCCTGTGTTACATTTAATGAATAGATACGTTCATACGTTTCCAAGAACGGTTTTGGAGATCTGCCCAATGGCTTGTTCAAACCAAACGTAAGGGTTTAGTCATCCGGATATTGAAAGTCATCCCGCTTTCGCTTGTGAAGTATTGCCCGAAATGGGTGAAGCCCAATAAATGCTGGGCCGGCCGAGGGAGTTTGTAATCAGATTGCGTCTATGATCATAAGATAGCATCCCAGCAGCATTAGGACTGGGAGCTCCGACATGTAAAGGCCAAAGCGGGTAATCTCCACCGTGCCAGTAGAGTAACCCTTGGGCACAGCCAGGATGCTGAGGGGATTGGAGTTCCTCCTGAAGTAAAGGAGGTGCTCTCCAAAGGCGTCCGTGAATACGCATTTATTGCGCCACACACTCTTGGACAGCCACTGGTAGACATGGCCGTCGGTGAACTCCAGGAGGCCTTTCTCTCTGCCCCACCGTGTCTTGAAGACAGCCAATTTTGTACCAGAATCCTCCTGGTACACTATGACCTTCTCCCTGGGAAACCACTTCTTCCTGAACCTCCAGTTCCCATGTGCAGATTCGGCCGTACCTTGTGTGACGTGCCCGGCTTTCAACCGGAGCGCCCCTATGAGGTCTTCCCCGGCCTGGAGCACATATTCCCAACAACCTTTCCAGTTTGCTTCATGCTCGCTGACCTCTGTAATCCTCTTCATTCGGAACTGCCCCACGAAATATGTACCTATACTATGACCCCGGTTGCGCCAGAGTCAAGACGCATTAGACTTTGATCGGTAATTCAGTGAATCAGGGGACGTTGTTGACTATCGTGATTATCATTTTTGCCAGGAGAATTCATGCTGGCGCACCTCCGAGTCGACTGGCCCTTATTCAAGCACCAACAATATGGTGTAGGAATGCCTTTCGCCAAAACCCCTGTGTTTGGCGAAGCTTGTCTTAGAGAGTTACGTGCTTTGTGCAAAAACAACCCTTCTGTCGCTCCTTCCGCGACAAAAGATGCTTTGTCACGATAGTCAACAACGTCCCTATTCACCCTATTCACACAACTGCGGTAAGCCTTTCTCAAATCGGGTGAAAGCGGTAAGAGGTATAATGTTTCTGAATCTGTATTCCATTTCTTGGTTCAGGTGGAAGCAAGGTTTCTGGGCTAACTACGGGCTCCCTCCGTATCACCTTCTCCCGGAAATAGCTAACTTTGGGGGCAATGGCAAACCGGGAATTTTAATTGCCGCTGGGGGAAAAAATTGTTGACGTCAGTCACCTGAGGCTCCACCGCCACCAGGATTCTCATCTGAGGTGTGATCTGGATCATGACTTGCGGCTCAAGAAACCACGGATCATCGCCACCGGATCGGGATGGAGGCTCTGGCTTTGGAAGGTCATCTTCATCGTGGCGCCCGAAGCATTGCTGAGCTATACCACGCACGTAGAAGATATAGCCAGTGCAGGGATCTCTACAAAGCACGCGGGGGTTGGCTGCTGCATTTGCGTCTCCTGAGTCGCGGCGGCGTACCGTCGCTTTAACTCCGTGTAGTTGAGGCTAAGGCCCTCGACACCTCACAGATGGAATGGACACCGCACAGATCCACCGCGGCCGCCCATAGGGATTTGGGAATCCGGCTGCCGGCCATCCTGCGCTTACGCCAGATCTCGAATCGGGTCAGGACTTCTTGCAAGGCGGGCTTCTGTATGGTGGGCACTACAGAGAGCTTTTCCATCGGCCATTCCTCCTTCGTTACTGGAATGGGCCAGTACTACCGCAATCCCAATGGCTATGTCATGCATGCTTACCGGAAGGACACGTTTAATTATGAATCTGCGCCCCCGGAACAGGTGGGAGGGACCCCTTTCTAGAATTCAAGCTTTGGCCCTCTGTGTTTTTGCGTCACCAACTTGGGTTTGGATCTTAGTTGTTATTCCTTTTCCTCTGCTTAAGAATTAGATAGACTCCAACAACTCCGATGGCGAAACCAAGGGGTTTTAATGGGAGAGTGTTTGTTGCAATATTTATCCAAATCGCGAATAGTATTAAAACAAGTCCAAGCACCAGCATTGATTTTTCCTCATACTTTTGGTAAGTAGAAAATTATGGACAGGATTCAGAAGTATTTTCAACCTCTTCGCTAAGATTTCTTTTGATCGCATCATATGTTATGTCAATCGCCTCATCTTTCGCTTTGTCTAATACAGGGTTTTTTATTGGTATTAACATCTTAATCGACTCTCGAATTCCCGCCCAAAAGGGGTCTTCAGAATAAATTCCTATTTCTAACGCCGTTGCTACAAAAGATACTGTTGCAAAAGTTATGGCTGCTGACTGTCCTCCAGGAATAAACGCTGCAATAGCAGCTCCCATCCAAGCATATGTTATCGAGTCTTTCAATCCTTGCCTAAAAGAATAAAGCCCCGAGACATCAACCCAATTGAGAGGATTATCCTGCACATACAAATAGAGCCCTAAACTCATAAAGCTAGCAGTCTGTCGGTCTTAGCGCTCTGAGCCGAGTTTTACGCCGGGCAAAATTTTCTCGCTGGCGTAATATGTCGATCGCATGGTGAACCCTAAGGGTTCGTTGGTTCGGTT